>DASWCJ010000191.1:0-20010 GCA_036390155.1 Anaeromyxobacter sp. | reverse complement strand
CTGGTAGCCGCGGAGGTTCGAGGTGGGCGAGGTCCCGTCCGTCGCGGCCTGGGCGACCGGGATCGTGACCGTCGTGCCGCTCACCCAGCCCGAGATCCCGCCGCCGGTCGGGAGCGGCTGGCCGAGGCCGACCGCGCCGGGCGCGATCGCGTCGGTGCAGCGGATCGCGCCCGCGTTCGTGTCGGCGCCCGCGCCGACGATCTCCGACGAGGAGCTCCCGCACGTTCGCCCGGTCGACCCGACCACGACGCCGTAGGTGCCCGGCGGCAACGCCGTGAACGACCACGCTCCGGACGACGGGGTCGTGTACGGCGCGGGCGCCCACGCGATCCCGTTGAAAGCCGTGCCCGCGATCGACACCTGGGCTCCGTCCGAAGTCGGGTTCGCGGTGCCCCCGCCGACGGCGTCCCAGAGCTGGACCGAGCCGGAGAGCGAGCCGGCGCGCAGCGCCAGCACGAGATCGTTCCCCGGAACGGTCGCGTCCGGCTGAGGCGTCGCGTAGAGGGTCGCCGACGTGAAGTTCGGCCGGCCCGCCGCGATGGCGTAGGTCCCAACCGCCGCGACGCCCGGGAACCGGAAGCCGCCGGTCGCGTCGGTCACCGCGGAGTCGAGCGTCGTCGTGCCGGCGACGAGCGTCACGATGGTTCCCGATCGATCGGCGAACGCGGGGAAGCCCGGGACGGTGGAGACGTCGAGGGCGACGGTCCCCGTGAGATCGCCGCGCGCGACCAAGAGCGCGAGGCCAGGAACCGTCACGACCGTTCCGCCCTGGTCCAGCGTCACGCCGAGCCCCGCGACCCACGTAGAACGGTAGCCGCCCTTGGACGCGGAGAGCGTGTACGTACCGGGCGGCACCTCGGCCGCGGTCCAGACTCCGCTCGGATCCGTCCACGCGACGACCGTCGCCCGGGGACCGGTCACCGTCACGCGCACGTCCTCGAGCGCGGGCGGGACGCCGTTCACGGACTCGAGCTGGACGGACCCGGTGAGCGTCGCGCGCGCCTGCTGTGACACGGGCGTCGCAGGGTCGAACGGGTTCTGATGCTCCGGGGCTCCGCACGCGGCGAGGGCCGCGGCGAAGAGCGGGAGGTAGCGGCGCATGTGGACTCCTCGGTGGGGCCGTCCGGGAGGGGACAGGCTACCTGACCGGGAAGGTGCGCCACCATGCCGCGGGGATGGTACGCGGGCGCGTGACGTGGGTCACGATCTCTCCCTCGGAGGCATCCGCGGAGCGCCGCCCTCCCCCGTTCGCGTCACTGCGGCGGAGGTCCGCGACCGGACGGAGAGGTCAGGCCGCCCGGACGACCACGCCCGACGCGGCCTCCGCGAAGAGGAGCTCGGGGTGGAACTTCTCCGCGGTCCGGAGCGCCCAGTCGCGGTCGAACAGCGCGACGATCCGGTTGCGGACGTCGAGGACGACGAGCCCCTCGAACGCGCCGGAGAGCGCGTCCACGTCGAGCGGCGCCCCGTCGGCGCGGGAGACCCAGCGCGCGAGCTGGTACGGCACCGCCTCGCGGCGGACCTTCACGCCGTACTCCGACTCGAGGCGGTAGATCACCACCTCGAACTGGAGCTGCCCGAGCGCCCCGAGGACGAGCTCACCCGCGCGGCCGGCCGGCGGACGGTAGAGCTGCACCGTCCCCTCCTGCGCGAGCTGCTCGAGCCCGGTCGCGAACTGCTTGCGCTTCATCGGGTCCGCGAGCACGAGCCGGCAGAAGTGCTCCGGGGCGAAGCTCGGGATCCCCTCGTAGGCGAAGGTCGATCCGCCGGTGAGCGTGTCGCCGATCTCGAAGGTCCCCGGATCGTGGATGCCGACGACGTCCCCCGGGAAGCCGTCCTCGACGACGCTTCGCTCGCGCGCGAGGAACTGGGTCGGGTTCGCGAGCCGCACCTCGCGCCCGGTCCGGACGTGATGCGCCTTCATCCCGCGGGTCATCTTCCCCGAGCAGATCCGCACGAACGCGACGCGGTCGCGGTGCGCCTTGTCCATGTTCGCCTGGATCTTGAAGACGAACCCGCTGAACTCGTCCTGCATGGGCGAGATCGGCCCCTGGTCCGACTCTCGCGCGCGCGGCGGCGGCATGAGCTCGCAGAAGGTCTCGAGGAACGCCTCGAGCCCGAAGTTGTTGATCGCGCTCCCGAAGAAGAGCGGGGAGAGCTCGCCTGCGAGGAAGCGCTCCTTGTCGAAGCCGTCGCCGGCGGCGTCGAGCAGCTCGGCGTCGTGGCGGAGCCGGTCGAAGCCCGCGGCGTCGAGCGCCCCGCGCACCGCGGGGTCCTCGAGCCCGGTCACCTCGACGGGCGGACGCTCGGCGCCGACGCCCGCGGACGAGCCCGCGTGGTCCTCGCCGAAGAGGTAGACGCGCCGCGCGAGGCGGTGCCAGACGCCGCGGAAGGTGCCGCCCTTGAAGATGGGCCAGGTGATCGGGATGACGCCGATGCCGAGGACGCTCTCCACCTCGCCGACGAGCTCGAACGGATCGCGCCCGGGCCGGTCCATCTTGTTCACGAAGGTGAAGATGGGGATGGCGCGCTGGCGGCAGACGCGGAAGAGCTTGCGCGTCTGGGTCTCGACGCCCTTGGCGCTGTCGAGCAGCATCACCGCGCCGTCGACGGCGTGGAGCGTCCGGTAAGTGTCCTCGCTGAAGTCGGCGTGGCCCGGCGTGTCGAGCAGGTTCAGCTGGAAGCCGCGGTACGGAAACTGGAGGACGCTCGTCGTGATGGAGATGCCGCGCTCGCGCTCCATCTCCATCCAGTCGGAGACGGCGCTCGCCCGGCCGCGCTTCGCCTTCACCGCGCCGGCGAGCTGGATGACCCCGCCGTAGAGGAGGAGCTTCTCCGTCAGCGTGGTCTTGCCCGCGTCCGGGTGGGAGATGATGGCGAACGTGCGCCGGCGGCGGATCTCGTGTGCGCTCATGCGAGCGCCCGGGCGGTCCGGGGCGCGGGCGTGTTCTAGCTGAATTCACAGCGAACGTCACGCCGGCGGCCCGACGGGGCCTCGGTGGCACGGCCGCCTCGCGACGCAGGGCGTCAGTCCAGGACGTCGGAGCCCCGCACTCTAGCGCGCGGTGGGGAGCGCTAGCTGTCGGCGGTGAGCCGGTCGAGCTCCGCCGCGAGCCGGTCGGGTCGGAACGGCTTCTGGAACGACCGCTCGACGTCCATCGGAGGCATCTCGTCGAGGTAGGCGCTCGCGACGACGACCGCGCGGTGCTCGTGCTTCGGCTGGGCGCGGAGCCACGCCAGGAACTCGCGCCCGCTCATCCGCGGGAGCGAGAGGTCGAGGAGGATGACGTCCGGCTCGAGACCCGCCTCGAGCAGCTCGACCGCGTCCTGCCCGTCGGCCGCCTGCGAGACGATGTACCCCTTCGTGTCGAGCCATTGCGAGATGAGCTCGCGCAGCTCGTGCTCGTCCTCGACCACGAGAACGCGCGCGCGCCGGTCGACGTGCGGCTCGGGCTCCTTCGCCTGCCGCACCTCGGGCTCCCTCTTCGACCCACCGGGCTGGATGTGCTCGCTCACCCGGCCTGCAACCTCGGTCTGCCCGCGCCGGAGCGCAACGGGCGGGCCCTCCCCCGGCCTCCCCGGGACCCGTGCCTTGGGGTGACCTGGCCAGCGGGCGGCGCCCGGTGTCCGCGCGGCGCGGGTGCCGCGCCCTCTCCCGCGTGGCCATGCTCAGGGGACTGGCACTCGCCAGGGGGGATCCATGCGCCTTGCCGTTGTCGTCGCCGCCGCACTTGCCCTCGGCTCCTCGCCCGCGGCCGCGCAGGCACCCGGCGCCCAACCGTCGCCGCCCGGGGACGACCGAGGCACGCCCCCCGCCGCTCCGCCCTCGCAGGCAGCCCCGCAGGGACCGCCCGCCCAAAACCCGTCCACCCCGGCGGAGCAGGCGCCGAAAAGCCCGCCCGCGCCGCGCGCCGCGAAGAAGCCGCCGCCCGCAGCCGTCGAGCTCGCCCGCGCCCTCCTCACCGCGGAGCAGTGGGCGAAGATCCTCGACAGCTACGCCTCGAGCCTCTCCGGCCAGGTCTCGCAGTCGCTCCTCGCGAGCGGCGAGAAGGTCCCCGACGACCTCCGGGGGAAGATCCGGGCAGAGCTCGAGAAGTCGATTCCGTACCGCCAGACGGTCGATGCGCAGGCGGAGGCGCTCTCGAAGCAGCTCACTCCGGACGAGCTCAAGAAGACCGCCGCGTTCTACCGGAGCCCGCTCGGGAAGAAGGTGCTCGAACGCCTCCCGGAGGCGCAGTCCGTCGTCGCGCGGCAGCTCCAGGCCCGGCTCGCGACCACGGTCCCTGAGATCGTGAGCCGGCTCGCGCCGAAGGCGCTCCAGGGGAGCCCGCACGGCGGCGGCGCGCCGGGCTCGAGCCCGCCCGCGGCGCAGGGGCGCCGGCCACCTCCCGCGCCCGGCGCGGGACAGACCCAGTGACGCGCCCCGGCTGAAGGCCACCGCGCCCCAAGAAAAGGGCCCCGGTCGCGCGAGGCGACCGGGGCCCGGATGCTGCCGAGCTTCGCTACTTCAGCGTCGCGACGAGGTCCTTCACGGCCTTGACGGACTTCTCCATCATGGCCGCCTCCTCGGCGTCGAGCTTCAGCTCGAGGACCTTCTCCGCGCCGCCCGCGCCGATGACGACCGGCACGCCGACGTAGAGCCCCTTCACGCCGAACTCGCCGTTCAGGTAGACGCAGGTCGGGAGGACCCGCTTCGAGTCCTTGAGGTAGGACTCGGCCATCGCGATCGCCGAGGACGCCGGCGAGTAGAAGGCGGAGCCGGTCTTGAGGAGGGCGACCACCTCGCCGCCCGCGCCGCGGGTGCGCTTCACCATCGCGGCCATGACCTCCTTCGCCTTCTCCGCCGAGCCGTACTTCCGCTCGAGGAGCTCCATCACCGGGACGCCGCAGACCGACGTGTAGCGGACGAGCGGGACCATGTCGTCGCCGTGGCCGCCGAGGGTGACCGCGGAGACGTCCTTGACGGAGACGCCGAGCTCCCAGGCGATGAACGCCTTGAAGCGGGCGGAGTCGAGGACGCCGGCCTGGCCGACCACGCGGGCGTGCGGGAAGCCCGTGATCTTCTGGCAGAGCGTCACCATCGCGTCGAGCGGGTTCGAGATGACGATCACGAACGCGTTCGGCGCGTACTGCTTGATGCCCTGGGCGACGGACTCCATGATCTTCGAGTTGACCGCGATGAGGTCGTCGCGGGACATGCCGGGCTTGCGCGGCAGGCCGGCCGTCACGATGACGACGTCCGAGCCCTTGATGTCCTCGTAGGTGTTCGTGCCCTTGAGCTGGACGTCGAAGCCGTCCACCGGCGCGGCCTCGGCGATGTCGAGGCACTTGCCCTGGGGCAGCCCCTCGACGATGTCGAACAGCACGACGTCGCCGAGCTCGCGGAGCGCGGCGAGCTGAGCCAGGACGCCGCCGATCTGCCCACCACCAATGAGTGCAATCTTCGCTCTTGCCATCGTTCTACCCTCCAGGTTCCGGTTGGACTTCCCCTTCGGTGGTCGTGCCTACAGCGCGTCGATGATCGCGTTCAGCGTCGGGCTCGGCCGCATCGCAGCGGACGTCTTCTTGAAGTCCGGCCGGTAGTACCCGCCGGTGTCCACAGGCTTGCCCTGCGCGGCGAGGAGCTCCTGGTCGATCTTCTTCTCGTTCTCCTGGAGCGTCTTCGCGACCGTCGCGAAGCGCGCCTGCAGCTCCTGGTCCTTCGACTGCGCGGCGAGCGCCTCGGCCCAGTACATCGCCAGGTAGAAGTGGCTGCCGCGGTTGTCGATCTGGCCCACCTTGCGGGCCGGCGACTTGTTGTTGTCGAGGAACTTGCCGATCGCGAGGTCGAGCGTCTCGGCGAGCATCGTCGCCTTCGGATTGGCGAAGGCCCGGCCGACGTGCTCGAGGGAGGCGCCGAGCGCCGAGAACTCACCGAGCGAGTCCCAGCGGAGGTAGCCCTCCTTCACGAACTGCTGCACGTGCTTCGGCGCCGACCCGCCGGCGCCCGTCTCGAAGAGCCCGCCGCCCGCGAGGAGCGGGACGATGGAGAGCATCTTCGCGGAGGTGCCGATCTCGAGGATGGGGAAGAGGTCGGTGAGGTAGTCGCGGAGCACATTGCCCGTGCACGAGATGGCGTCCTTGCCCTGACGGATCCGCTCGATCGAGAACTTCATCGCGTCCACCGGCGCGAGGATCTTGATGTCGAGCCCCTTCGTGTCGTGGTCGAGGAGGACCTTCTCGACCTTCGCGATCACCTGCCGATCGTGGGCGCGGTTCTTGTCGAGCCAGAAGATCGCCGGCATCCCGGAGGCCCGGGCCCGGTTCACGGCCAGCTTCACCCAGTCGCGGATCGGGATGTCCTTCGCCTGGCACATGCGGAAGATGTCGCCCTCCTCGACCTTCTGCTCGAGGAGCGTCGCGCCGGAGGCGTCGTCCACCACCCGGATCGCGCCGATCGCGGGGGCGACGAAGGTCTTGTCGTGCGAGCCGTACTCCTCCGCCTGCTGCGCCATCAGGCCGACGTTCGGGACCGTGCCCATCGTCGCCGGGTTGAACGCGCCGTTCTTCCGGCAGTCGTCCATGATCTCCCGGTACATCGTCGCGTAGCAGCGATCCGGGATCATCGCCTTCGTGTCGTGGAGCTTGCCGTCCGGGCCCCACATCTGGCCGGACTCGCGGACCACCACCGGCATCGAGGCGTCGACGATGACGTCGTTCGGGACGTGGAGGTTCGTGATCCCCTTGTCCGAGTCGACCATCGCGAGCTTCGGCTGCTTGGGATAGACCGCCTTGATGTCGGCCTCGATCTCGGCCCGCTTCGCCTCGGGCAGCGCCTGGATCTTCTTGGAAAGGTCGCCGAGGCCGAGGTTCGGGTTCACGCCGACCTGCTTCAGCGCCTCGGCGTGCTTCTCGAAGACGTCCTTGTAGAAGACCGTCACCGCGTGGCCGAACATGATGGGGTCGGAGACCTTCATCATCGTGGCCTTGAGGTGCAGCGAGAGGAGGAGATCCTCCTTCTTCGCGAGCTCGATCTGCTCCTCGTAGAACTTGCGGAGCGCCTTCACGCTCATCTTCGTCGTGTCGATGATCTCGCCGGCGAGGAGCGGGGCCTTCTTCTTGAGGACGGTGACCTTGCCGGACGCGTCCACGAACTCGATCCGGTAGTCGGCAGCCTTCTCGACGGTCAGCGCGTTCTCGTTGCCGTAGAAGTCACCGGCCGTCATGTGCGCGACGTGCCCGCGGGACTGCGGCGTCCAGGGCCCGAGCTTGTGCGGGTGCTTCTTCGAGAAGTTCTTCACCGAGCCCGGCGAGCGGCGGTCGGAGTTGCCCTCGCGGAGCACCGGGTTCACGGCGCTGCCGAGGCACTTCGCGTACCGCTGCTGGATCGCCTTCTCGGCGTCGTCCTTCGCGACCTCGGGGTAGTCCGGGATCTTGTAGCCCTTGCCCTGCAGCTCCTTGATCGCCTCCTTGAGCTGCGGGATCGAGGCGGAGATGTTCGGGAGCTTGATGATGTTCGCCTGCGGCGCCTTGGCGAGCTCGCCGAGCTGGCCGAGGAAGTCCGGGATCTTCTGCTCCGGCGCGAGGTTCTCGGGGAAGTTGGCGATGATCCGGCCCGCGAGCGAGATGTCGCGCGTCTCGACGGAGACGCCGGTGCCCTTGGTGAATGCCTGCACGACCGGCAGGAGCGAGTAGGTGGCCAGGGCGGGCGCTTCGTCGATCTCGGTCCAGATGATGGTGTTCTTCGTCGTCATGTCCTCTTCCTTGGAGAATGCGGATTCACTCGCTGCGAACGTTCACCATTCGTTTCCGGCGCACCCGGCGTCCGGATCGCGAGGCACCTCCGGCTCCGAGCGTCTTCTCTCGTGCGCGAGCCAGGCTCGCGCGGCTTCGCCGGTTGGTCCTCGGAAACCTGCGGAAACTACACATTCTGCCCGCTTTTTATCTTGATTCGAGTCACGCCCCCAGAGGTTCTTCATCAAGTTTCGCGGGGATTCCGGACCGCTCCGGTCGAGGAATGGAATCGCCGACTCGACAGGTCGAGGAAGCGCCGCGCGCGATGTGCGCGTCTGCGGCCTCGGTTGCGGCGTTCGCCCGAACATCAACGACTCGTCCGGTCGAGGAAGGGCCCGCCCAGCGGCAGGTTGTCCCGGCGCTCGGCCGCTCAGGCGCTCCTCCCCTCCAGTGCCCGGCGTCCGACGAGGTCGCAAGCGAACTGATACGCGATGCGGCCGCTGCGATCGCCCTTCCGCTGCGCCCACAGGATCGCCTCGGTCTCGGCCTCCTTCGTCCAGGCGACCGGCGCGCCCGCCTTGGCGGCGAGCCGCTCGACCCAGCGCCGGACGACGTCGAGGTACAGGTCCTGGCCGAACGGATGGAACCCCACCCACAGGCCGAACCGGCCCGACAGCGAGATCTTCTCCTCGATCGCCTCGCCGTGGTGGATCTCCCCCTCGACGGACATCGCGCCGCGGTTGTCGCTCTCGTACTCGGGCACGAGGTGGCGGCGGTTGGAGGTGACGTAGATGAGGACGTTGTCCGGAACGCCGTAGACCGACCCGTCGAGCGCGCTCTTCAGCACCTTGTAGCTCGCGTCCCCGCTCTCGAACGAGAGGTCGTCGGAGAAGACGACGAACCGGTACGGCTGCCCCTTCACCTCGTCGACGATGGCCGGGAGGGAGACGAGGTCGTCCTTGTCGACCTGGATGATCCGCAGGCCGCGGTCCGCGTAGGCGTGGAGGAGCGCGCGGACGAGGGACGACTTGCCGGTGCCGCGCACGCCCCAGAGCAGCGCGTTGTTCGCGGGCAGCCCGGCGAGGAACTGCCGGGTGTTCTCCTCGACGATCCGCTTCTGCGGATCGATGCCGAGGAGGTCGTCGAGGTGGATCGCCTCGACGCTCGGGACCGGCTCGAGGGTCCCTGTGAAGGTGGACCGCCGCCAGTTCGCGGCGTGGCAGGTGGCCCAGTCGACCCGCGGCCGCGGGGGAGGCAAGAGCGGCTCCACCGCCGCGAGGACGCGCTTCAGCCGCTCCGCCAGCTCCGGATCGAGGATCACGACGCCTCCTGCCTGCGAGCACTCCCCGGTTACGAACGGAGAACGGGGCAGAGGCGTCGCCGCCCCTGCCCCGTCGCTTTCACCCTGTGGCGTCGAGCCCTAGGCCCCGGCGCCGGCCGCGGACTTCTCGAGGGCGCCGACCTTGTCGAGCACGAGCGCCTTGAGGAACTCGCGGTTCAGGCGGGCGATGAACTTCACGTCGATGCCCTTCGGGCACGCCGCCTGGCACTCGTAGTGGTTCGAGCAGTTGCCGAACCCGTTCTCGGCCATCGCCTTCACCATCTCGGCGACCCGGTCGGGCGCCTCGACCTGCCCCTGCGGCAGCTCGGCGAGCTGCGACACCTTCGCGCCCGCGAAGAGCATCGCCGCGCCGTTCGGGCACGCGGCCACGCACGCGCCGCAGCCGATGCACTCGGCGGCGTCCATCGCGTAGTCGGCCTCGCGCTTCCCGACGAGGATCGCGTTGCCGTCCGGCACGCCGCCGGTGTGGACCCCGACGTGGCCGGCCGCCTGGATGAGCTTGTCCAGGGCGCCGCGGTTCGTGACGAGGTCGCGGATGATCGGGAACGCCCGGGCCCGCCAGGGCTCGAGGTAGATCACGTCGCCGTCCTTGAACGTCCGCATGTGCAGCTGGCAGAGCGTGGTGCGCTTCTGCCCGCCGTGCGGGACGCCGTTCACGACCGCCGAGCACATGCCGCAGATGCCCTCGCGGCAGTCGTGGTCGAAGGCGATGGGATCCTTCCCCGCCTTGATGATGTCCTCGTTCACGCAGTCGAGCATCTCGAGGAACGAGTGGTGCTCGGTGATGTTCTTGGCCTCGTAGTGCTCGAAGCGGCCCGGCTTGTCCGGCCCGTCCTGGCGCCAGACGACCAGCTTCACCGTCATCGTCTTGTGATCGTGCGCGCTCATTACTTGTAGCTCCGGACCGCGAGGTGGACGTTCTCGAACTTCAGCGGTTCCTTGTGCAGCTCGGGCTCCTTGCCGACACCCTTGTTCTCCCAGGCCGCGACGTAGCAGAAGTTCGCGTCGTCGCGCTGCGCCTCGCCGTCCGGGTACTGGTGCTCGACCCGGAAGTGCCCGCCGCAGGACTCCTCGCGGTGGAGCGCGTCACGGGAGAGGAGCTCGGCGAACTCGAGGAAGTCGGCGGTGCGGCCGGCGTTCTCGAGCTGCTGGTTGAACTCCGGTCCGGTGCCCGAGACCTTCACGTTCTGGTGGAACTCCTCGCGGATGGCGGGGATCTTCTGGAGCGCCTTGGTGAGCGACTCCTTCGTCCGCGCCATCCCGACGTTCTCCCACATCGTCGTGCCGAGCTCGCGGATGAACTCCGTCACCGTCCGCTTGCCGTTCGTCGCGAGGAACTTCTCGTTCGTCGCCTTCACCTCGGCGACGGACTTGGCGCACTCGGCGTGATCGGTCGCGACCTTGCCGGGCTTCGTCTGGGCGAGGTAGCCGCCGACCGTGTACGGGATGACGAAGTAGCCGTCGGCGAGCCCCTGCATGAGCGCGCTCGCGCCCAGGCGGTTCGCGCCGTGGACCGAGAAGTTCGCCTCGCCGGCCACGAACAGGCCGGGGATGTTGCTCATGAGGTTGTAGTCCACCCAGAGGCCGCCCATGGCGTAGTGCGGCGCCGGGTAGATGCGCATCGGCCGCTTGTACCCGTTCTCTGCGGTGATCCGCTCGTACATCTCGAAGAGGTTGCCGTACCGCTCGCGGATCTTGTCCTCCCCGAGCCGCTTGATCGACGTCGAGAAGTCCAGGTAGACGCCGCGCCCTCCCGGGCCGACGCCGCGCTGGTCGTCGCACTGCTCCTTCGCGGCGCGGGACGCGATGTCACGCGGGGCGAGGTTGCCGAACGACGGGTACTTCCGCTCGAGGTAGTAGTCGCGATCCTCCTCGGGGATCTCGTTCGGCTGCTTGTTGCAGTCTTCCTTCTTCTTCGGGACCCAGACGCGGCCGTCGTTGCGGAGCGACTCCGACATCAGCGTCAGCTTCGACTGGTACTCGCCCGCCTGCGGGATGCACGTAGGGTGAATCTGCGTGTAGCAGGGGTTCGCGAGGTAGGCGCCCTTCTTGTGCGCCTTCCAGATCGCCGACACGCTGCAGCCCATCGCGTTCGTCGAGAGGTAGAAGACGTTCACGTAGCCGCCGGTGCAGAGCACCACCGCGTCGCCGACGTGGCTGCGGATCTCGCCGGTGACGAGGTCGCGGACCGTGATGCCCTTCGCCTCCCCGTCCACGAGGACGAGGTCGAGCATCTCGGTCCGGGAGAACATCTTGACGGTGCCGGCCTTGATCTGCCGCGCCAGCGCGGAGTACGCGCCGAGGAGCAGCTGCTGGCCGGTCTGACCGCGTGCGTAGAAGGTGCGGGACACCTGCGCGCCGCCGAAGGAGCGGTTGTCGAGGTAGCCGGCGTAGTCGCGCGCGAACGGCACGCCCTGCGCGACGCACTGGTCGATGATGTTGTTCGACACCTGCGCGAGGCGCCACACGTCGGCCTCGCGGGCGCGGAAGTCACCGCCCTTGATGGTGTCGTAGAAGAGCCGGTAGATGCTGTCGCCGTCGTTCGGGTACGCCTTGGCGGCGTTGATGCCGCCCTGCGCGGCGATCGAGTGGGCGCGGCGGGGGCTGTCCTGGTAGCAGAACGCCTCCACGTTGTAGCCGAGCTCGCCGAGGCTCGCGGCGGCCGACGCGCCGGCGAGGCCGGTCCCGACCACGAGGACCTTGTACTTCCGCTTGTTCGCCGGGTTGACGAGCTTCAGCTCGAAGCGGTGCTTGTCCCAGGAGTCCTGGATGCGCCCGGTGGGCGCGTTTCCGTCGAGGATCACGTGATTGCCCCTTCGTTAGCTGAGGATGCCTGCGAGGATGACGGCCGGAATCGCGCCGAAGCCGACGAGGAAGATCACCGCGAGGACCTTCCCGATGAGCCCCCAGCGCGGCAGCAGGAACCCGTTCGAGAGCCCGAAGGTCTGGAACACGCTCTGGATGCCGTGCGAGAGGTGGAGGAAGAGCGAGATCATCGCCACGACGTAGGCGAGGCCGGTGAAGAACCCGCCGAGCGCGGCCACGACCATCCGGTAGACGTCGAAGCGGTTCATCGCGTCGAACGCGATGACGAGGCCCGGCGTGACGCGGAAGGTGAACTGCAGGAGGTGCCAGATGATGAACGCGCCGAGGATGACGCCCGTCCAGATCATGTTCTTGCTCGCGAACGTCGCGCGGAGCGAGTTCTGGACCGCGTAGCGATCCGGCTTCGCCTCCGCGTTCTCGTAGGTGATCAGGATCGAGAGGAAGAGGTGCAGCACGACCGCGGCGCCCATCACGATGCGCGTGCCCCAGACGAGCGGCGCGAGCTCGTGGAGGTGGACGGCGTAGTTGTTGATGCCGTTCGGGCCGGCGAAGATCGTGAGGTTTCCGAGGAGGTGACCGATGACGAACAGGATCATCAACGTTCCTGTGATCGCCATCACCACCTTCCTGCCGATCGAATCCGAGAACAGTCGCATTGAGCCTTTCCCTTCGTCCGTCGTGGAGGAGCTGGCCTGCGTCGTGGTTCAGGACACAGAGGCGCACGGGGGTCGCGTGCGGGGGACAGCACCATGCCGCGTCCCCGGCAGGGACGTCAAGGAACGGATCCGTCGAGAATTGGAGTAGTTAGGTCGAGAATGCGGGCGGCGGTAGCGGACTTCCGGGCGGTCCCTTGCCGTGCCGGGCGTGCTTCCCGGCGTGCTTCATTCCCCCGCGGTATGATGTGCGGGTACGGGAGGCCACCATGCGCTCCTTCCGAGCGATCGCCCTGGTTGCCGCACTCGCGGCGCCTTTCACCATCCGAGGGGATGAGGCGGGCGCCACCGCGCCGCCGCCGAACCCCCAGACGCAGTCGCAGCACTCGTCGGCCCCGCAGCGGATCGACGTCTCGCAGCCCGCGCCCACGGGCCAGTGGGTCTACACGCAGCAGTACGGCTGGGTCTGGATGCCGTACGGCCCCGCGTACACCTACGTCGCGCCCGGCTACGACTATCCGTACACCTACGTCTGGCAGGTCGGGATCGGCTGGAGCTGGGTCGCCTCGCCGTGGGTCTACGGCTGGGGTCCGTGGCCGTACTTCGGGCTCGCGGGGCCGTACGCGTTCGCCTGGTACGACTGGGGCTGGTGGCGGTACGCCCCGGCCTATCCGAGGTATCCGCGCGGCCCGGTGCCGCCGTATCGTCCCGGCTACCGGACCGCCGCGCCGGCGAGCGGCTCGGGTGGCGCGTACGTCCCGGGCGGCGTCGCCCCCGCGCCGCGCGGCGCGACGGGATCCTCGGCCACGACCGCGCCCGCGCCGCGCGCGAGCGGCGGCGGGTACACCCCGCGCGGCCGGCGCTGACGAGCCCGGCCTGACGCGGTCTCGCGCCCTACCGGGCGTGGGCGCGCGCGTCGAGCGTCGCGCCGGACATGGATCCCTCGACCGCCGCGACGTACGCCTTCGCGCACGCGGCAGCGGGGATCCCGGCCTTCGGGTCCATCTTCAGGGCGACGAGCGTCTCGGTGATCCAGGGCGGGCTCACCACGTTCACGCGCAGCCGCCGCGGCAGCTCGAGCGCGGCGGCGCCGGCGAACGCCTCGAGCCCCGCGTTGACGAGCGAGATCGCCGCACCGCCCGGCATGGGCTCGCGGGCGAGGACGCCCGAGGTGAGCGTGATCGAACCGCCGTCCCGCAGGTGCCTCGTCGCCACGCGGACGAGGTTCACCTGCCCCATGAGCTTGCTCCGCAGGCTCATCGCCAGGTCCGCGTCCTCGAGCTTCGCGAGCGGCTTGAACGCGGCGCTCCCCGCGCAGCAGACGACCGCGTCCAGGTCCTTCACCGACGCGAAGAGCCGCTCGAGCGACCCCGCGTCCTCGAGATCCGCCTGCACCGGCCCTTTGCGCGAGACCCGCACCACCTCGTGCCCGCCTGCGAGCGCGTCCGCGACCGCCTTGCCGATGGTCCCCGTGGCTCCGATGACGACGATCTTCACGCGACCTCCCCCCGGCGCGCCGCCGCGGCCGAGCCGGAGATCTGCCGGGCGCGCCCGCGGCGCGCAAGGGTCGGGTGGGCAGGGGAGCTCGAGCACGCCTACCGCGCCGCCGGCTGCACGCCCCTCGAGCGCCGCTCCCCCGGCCCGTTCTGCGCGCTGCTCCTCGCGCGCGACTGAGCTCCTGCGCCCGCCCTCGCCGCGGGTCGGCGTGGCCATGCTGTGGGCGTGCGCTCCTCCCTCCGCTCCACCCGCGCCGCCCTCGCGGCCGCGCTCGTCGCCGGCGCTTGCGGCCGCGGCGGCGGCGACGGGCAGGGGGGCGCGGCCGGCAAGGGCGGGGCCGGCGGTCGCGAGCCCGTCCCGGTGGACGTCGCGCGGGCGACCGCGAAGGACGTCCCGACCCGGCTCGCGGCGGTGGGATCGGTCCAGGCGTTCGAGACCGTGTCGATCCGCCCGCTCGTCACCGGGGCGGTGGTTCGCGTCTTCTTCCGCGAGGGCGAAGCGGTGCGCGGGGGGCGGCCGCTGTTCCAGATCGACCCGAGCCCGTACCAGGCGACGCTCGCGCAGGCGCGCGGCGCGCTCGAGCGGGCCCGCCAGCAGACGGCGAACGCGCACGCCGACCTCGCCCGGTATGCGAACCTGGTCCAGAAGGGCTACGTCACGACGCAGCAGTACGACACCGCGCGCGCCACCGCGCGCGCGCTCGACGCGGACGTCGCCGGGAGCGAGGCGGCGGTCCGGCGCGCGGAGCTCGACCTCCGGAACTGCCGGATCGCGTCGCCCATCGAGGGTCGCACCGGCGCGGTGCTCGTGCAGGTCGGCAACGTCGTGCAGGCGAACCAGGCGGGGCCGCTCGTCGTCATCGCCCGCATCCGCCCGATCTCGGTCGCGTTCGCCGTTCCGGCGGCGAGCACCGCCGCGCTGCGCGCGGGGGTCGGGCACATGGCGGTGGTGGCCGACGTCGCCGGCGGGACGCGCGAGGGCACCCTCGCGTTCGTGAACAACACGGTCGATCCGGCCGCCGGCACGATCCTCGCGAAGGCCACGTTCCCGAACGAGGACGAGGCGCTCTGGCCCGGCGCCTACGTCGACGTGCACGTCGTGCTCGGGGTCCGCCGCGGCGCGGTGGTCGCGCCCGCGGCGGCGGTCGTCTCGGGCCCGCAGGGCCCGTTCGTCTGGGTGGTGAAGGACGACGGCACGGTGGAGCAGCGGCCGGTAAAGGTCGCACAGGCCGACGCGCGCGAGGCGGTCCTCGCGGCCGGGCTCTCGCCGGGGGAGGCGGTCGTGACGGACGGGCAGCTCGCGCTCGTCCCGGGCGCGCGCGTCGTGGCGCGCGGGGGCGCGAGCGGAGCGGCCCCGGGCGCGGGAGGCGGCGGGGCGGGCGGCGCGCCGCAGGCGCACGACGGCGGCGACGCCGCGCGGGTGCAGGGGAGGCGCCCGTGAGCCTTTCCGATCCGTTCATCCGGCGGCCCGTCATGACGACGCTCGTGATGGCGGGGCTCCTCGCGTTCGGCGTGGCGGCCTACGGGAAGCTCCCGGTGAGCGATCTGCCGAGCGTGGACTTCCCGACGATCCAGGTGACGGCGTCGCTGCCCGGCGCGAGCCCCGAGACGATGGCGTCCTCGGTCGCGACCCCGCTCGAGCGGCAGTTCTCCACGATCGCGGGCGTCACCGGGATGAACTCGACGAGCTTCCTCGGCGCGACGGCGATCACCTTGCAGTTCGATCTCTCCCGGAGCCTCGACGCGGCCGCCCAGGACGTGCAGGCCGCGATCTCCGCCGCGGGGCGGCAGCTGCCGCCCAACCTGCCCTCGCCGCCGACCTTCCAGAAGGTGAACCCGGCCGACCTGCCCATCCTCTACCTCGCCCTCACCTCCCCCTCGATGCCGCTCTCGCAGCTCGACGAGTACGGCGAGACGCTCATGGCGCAGCGGATCTCGAGCGTGGCGGGCGTCGCGCAGGTCCAGGTGTTCGGGTCGCAGAAGTTCGCGGTGCGGATCCGGCTCGATCCGCTCCAGCTCGCGAGCCGCGGCCTCGGGGTGGACGAGGTCGCGGGGGCGGTCGGGGCCGCCAACGTGAACCTCCCGACCGGCACGCTCTACGGGCCGAGCTTCGCGACCGCGGTGCAGGCGACGGGGCAGCTCCTGCGGGCCGCCGACTACCAGCGGCTCGTCATCGCGTGGCGGAACGGCGCGCCGGTGCGGCTCGAGGACGTCGGGCGCGCGGTGGACTCGGTCGAGAACGACAAGACCGCCGCGTGGTTCGCGACGAGGCAGGGCATGGACCGCGCCATCATCCTCGCGATCCAGCGCCAGCCCGGGACGAACACGGTCGAGGTCTCGAACGCGGTGAAGGCGCTCGTGCCCCAGCTCCAGGCCCAGATCCCCGCGTCGGTCTCGGTGCGCGTCCTCTTCGATCGCGCCGTGCCGATCCAGGCTTCGGTGCGGGACGTGAAGGGGACGCTCCTCGTGACGCTGGTGCTGGTCGTCCTGGTCATCTTCCTGTTCCTGCGGAACGTCCGCGCGACCTTCATCCCGAGCCTCGCCCTGCCGATGTCGATCGTCGGCACCTTCGTCGTGATGTGGGCGCTCGGGTTCAGCCTCGACAACCTCTCGCTCATGGCGCTCACGCTCTCCGTCGGATTCGTGGTCGACGACGCGATCGTCATGCTCGAGAACGTCGTGCGCCACGTGGAGATGGGCGAGGCGCCGCGCGACGCGGCGCTCTCCGGCGCGCGGGAGATCGGCTTCACCATCCTCTCGATGACGATCTCGCTGTCGGCGGTCTTCATCCCGGTGCTCTTCATGGGCGGCATCGTCGGGCGACTCTTCCACGAGTTCGCGGTCACGATCGGCGTCGCGATCCTGGTCTCGGGCTTCGTCTCGCTTTCCCTCACCCCCATGCTCTGCGCGCGCCTCCTGCGGCCCCACGCGGACGCGAAGGCCCGGGGACGGCTCTTCCGCGCGTCGGAGCGCGCGTTCGACTCGGCCCTCGCCGCCTACCTGCGCGGCCTGCGCTGGTCGCTCGATCACGGACGGGTCGTGCTCGTCGTGACGGCGCTCACGCTCGTCACGATGGTCCCGCTCTTCTCCGCGGTCCAGAAGGGGTTCCTGCCGAGCGAGGACACCGGGCAGATCTTCGGCTTCACCGAGGCGGCCCAGGGCGTCTCGTGGGAGGCGATGGCGGAGCACCAGCAGGCGGTGGCCGCGGCGGCGGCGCGGGACCCGGCGGTCGAGGGGGTGATGGGCTCGGCGGGCGCGCGCCCGAATACCCCGGCGAACTCGGGCGTGGTGTTCCTGCGCCTCCGGCCGCGTGGCGAGCGGAGCCGCGTCGACGAGATCATCGCCCGGCTGCGGCCCGAGCTCGCCCGCATCCCCGGCATCCGCACCTTCCTCCAGAACCCGCCGCCCATCCGGATCGGCGGGCAGCTCACCAAGAGCCAGTACCAGGTGACGCTGCAGGACCCGAGCACCGAGGAGCTGTACCGGTCGGCGCCCGCGCTCGAGGCGCGGATGAAGGGAATCCCGGGGTTGCGCGACGTGACGAGCGACGTGCAGCTCTCGAACCCCCAGGTGACGGTCGCGATCGACCGCGACCGCGCCGCCTCGCTCGGCGTGTCGCCGCAGGTCGTGGAGGACGCGCTCTACACCGCCTACGGCGCGCGGCAGGTCTCGACCATCTTCACCGCGACCAACGAGTACCAGGTGATCATGGAGGTGGACCCGGGCTACCAGCGCGATCCGTCGGCGCTGTCGCTCCTGCGCGTGCGTTCCTCGGGCGGGCAGCTCGTGCCGCTCGACGCGGTGGCGCGGCTCGAGAACGGCGTCGGCCCGCTCTCGGTCTCGCACGCCGGCCAGCTGCCGTCGGTCACGATCTCGTTCAACCTCGACCCGGGCGTCTCGCTCGGCACTGCCGTCGCGGCGGTGAACGCCGCGGCGCGGGAGGTGCTCCCGCCAAAGGTCACCACCCGGTTCCAGGGGATCGCCGACGCGTTCCAGTCCTCGCTCTCGGGCCTCGGCTGGCTCCTCGTGCTCGCGGTGCTCGTCATCTACCTCGTGCTCGGGATCCTCTACGAGAGCTTCATCCACCCGATCACGATCCTCACGGCCCTGCCCTTCGCCGGCTTCGGCG
Source organism: Anaeromyxobacter sp. (assembly GCA_036390155.1). Taxonomy (GTDB): domain Bacteria; phylum Myxococcota; class Myxococcia; order Myxococcales; family Anaeromyxobacteraceae; genus Anaeromyxobacter. The sequence continues at coordinate 1,851 of DASWCJ010000191.1, read as the reverse complement.
CGCTCGTGACGCTCCTCGTGTTCCGGACCGAGCTCTCCATCTACGCGTTCGTCGGGATCATCATGCTCGTCGGGCTCGTGAAGAAGAACGGCATCATGATGGTCGACTTCGCGATCGAGGAGCGGCGCCGCGGCCGGGACGCCCGCGACGCGATCTACGACGCCTGCCGCATCCGCTTCCGCCCGATCATGATGACGACGCTCGCGGCGCTCATGGGGACGCTCCCCATCGCCCTCGGCTTCGGCGCCGGATCCGAGTCGCGCCGGCCCCTCGGCCTCGCGGTCGTGGGGGGGCTCCTCTTCTCGCAGCTCCTCACGCTCTTCGTCACGCCGGTCTTCTACCGCTACCTCGAGGGCGCGTCCGAGTGGTGGGCGCGGGTCTGGCGGCGTGCGCCCCGCCCCCGCCGCATGCCGGGCGAGCGCGATCCGGCCCGGGCGTGAGCAGGTTCCCGCCATGAGCACCCTCCGCGCGATCGTCACTCTGGCGTTCGCCTGCTGCGCCGTCCTCGCGCCGGGCTGCGCCACGACCGACACCCGGGTCGCGGGGGAGCAGGTCCAGCCGCCCGGCCCGCCGCCCGGCGCGCTGCCGCCGCCTCCGCCCGACCAGCCCGCGCCCGCCGACGGACAGTGGGTCTTCACCCAGCAGTACGGCTGGGTCTGGATGCCGTACGGCGACGCGTACACGTACGTTCCGCCCGGCAACACCGGCGAGCCGCTCGAGTTCGTCTTCTACGGCGCGTACGGCTGGACCTGGGTCTCGGCGCCGTGGGTCTGGGGCTACGGCGCGTCGCCGTGGTTCGGTCGCCCCGGGCCGCGCCACTACGCCTGGTACCAGCACGGCTGGTGGCGGTCGCCGCGGCGGTGGCGCTACGTCCCCCAGGCGCACGCGGACCGGCACGTCATGCGCCCCGCGCCCGAGCGCCAGGGGCGCGCGCCGCCGCCACGCGAAGGACGCGACGGGGGCGAGCGCGCGCGGCCGCCGTCACGCTAGCGGCAATGCCGGTCACTTGGCGGTGTCGGCCTCTCGAGGTCGCGCACAATGTGGTGCGGCTCCAGCTCGACGATCTCGTCGCCCGGACCGAACGCCGCCGTGGCGCGGGCCGGGGAAGGCGCCGTCCTCCTGCGCCGCCGCCAGAGTCGCGACCGGCGCCGGACTGTCGGAAGTACCCCGAAGCGCAGATGCCGGCGCACGCCCGGGCGCGCCAGCGGCCCACGGCACCGGAACCGGACTGCGACCGGCACGGCGAAACCCGTGAGGGCGCCACCGAGGACGAGCGGGTCTGGCGTGTGCCGCTGTCACGCCGCGTGCACGCCGGCTCCGTCGATCGGAGCGGTCCGACCGCAGCGACGGCGGCGTGCTCGTCGGAGACGCCTCCCCAGCCCTTGGTGGCGGCTGCCGAAGTGGCTGCGGCGAACTCCGGTCACCGCGGAGCATCGGCACCACGGTGCCCATGGCTCGGCCGTAGCCCCATCGGCGGCGCGCGCGGGCCCGGGCTGGCCCCCTCCGACGAGCACGCCGCCGTCGCTGCGATCGGATACGGGGTCCTTACGGAGCCGGCGTGCACGCGGCGTGACAGCTTCGCGCGTCAGACTCGGTGAACGTTCGGGGCCGCGCCCATGGCCCTCGCCGTGCCCGCCACCGTACGGGAACGCTCTCGCGCGGAGCTGGCGCGCCCGGGCGTGCGCCGGCGTCTACGTTTCTGGACCCGCCCGACCGTCCGGTGCCGGTTGCGACTCTGGCGGCGGCGCAGGAGGACGGGGGCCATGCCCGAGGCCCGACGGGAGCGTTCGCCGTTAGCGGCCGGCCGCTAAGTGACCCGGCATTGCGGCTAGCCCTACGCGACCGTCTGGC
>DASWCJ010000190.1:0-1762 GCA_036390155.1 Anaeromyxobacter sp. | reverse complement strand
CGTCGAGGAGGTGGTGGCCGTGATCCGGAACCCGCCGTCGGCCCCGGCCCGGATCATCACGTACACGAAGCTCGTCGAGGAGGCGCGGATCGCGCTCGTCTCCCACGGCGCCACCGAGGCCGCCTCCGGTCCGCTCGACCGCGCGGCGCTGCGCGCGGCCCTCGAGTGGCTGCTCGACCAGACCCTCGTGGCCGACGAGGCGACGAAGCTCCGGCTCGACGAGGTGGACCGGGAGGCGCTCCGGACGGAGCTCCGGCGGTTCCAGGCCCGGTTCCCTAGCTACGCGGGGTACGAGCGGTTCCTCGAGCGCGCCGAGCTGACCGAGGAGGAGCTCCTCGCCACGCTCGCGCGAATGCTCCGCGTCGAGCGGTACGTGCAGAGCCGCGTCGGGCAGGCCGCGCGGGTGGGGGACGACGAGGTGGATCGGTGGCTCCGGAAGGCGGGCACCGCGTCCGGGTCGGCCGCGGTGCGGGACGTGGTCCGGTCGGACATCGCCGCGGAGCGGGCGACCTCGCAGGTGCGGGACCTGCTCGCCGACCTCCGCACCCGCGCGGACATCCGTGTCGTCGGTCGGCTCGGCGCGAAGGGGCCCTGATGCGCCGCCCCGTCGAGATGCCCGCGATCCTGACCCTCCGTCGCGCCGGCAAGGCGGACGTGGACCGGGTCGTCCAGATCGAGAGCGAGGGGTTCCTCCACCCCTGGTCGCGGCAGCTCGTCGAGCGCGAGCTCGACCACTCCTGGTCGGTGCTGCTCCTCGCGGAGGACGGCGCCGGCGGACCGGTGATGGGGTACGTCGTCTTCTGGGTGGTCCACGACGAGGTGCACGTCCTGAACGTCGCGACCGCGCTCGCCGCCCGCCGCCGCGGGATCGGACGGACGCTCATGGAGGCGGCGGAGGCGGAGGGGCGCCAGCGCGGCGCGCGGCTCTCGACCCTCGAGGTGCGGCGCTCGAACACGCCGGCGATCGCGCTCTACGTCGCGATGGGGTACCGGGAGGTCGGAGTCCGGCCGAACTACTACGCCGAGGAGCGCGAGGACGCGCTCGTGATGGTGAAGCCGCTCGGGGGATCCCCCGAGACCGTCCCCTGAGCGGGATCGGCGCTGCCGGGACGGCGCCCGCCGACACACCTTCCCCTCGAGTGGTCGCGAGCCGCCGAGCCGGGAGGCGAACGTGAAGCACCAGGTCGGCACCGCCGTCGCCGCGCTCGGGTTCGTGCTCGCGGCCAGCTTCCTGGCCGGGGATCAGCGCGCGGCCGCCGTCCTCGGCGCCTCCATCGCGGGGTGGACCGCCCTCGTGTCGATCCTCGCCCTCGGCTGGGCCCTCCGCTCCACGCGCAACCCCACGCGGTACGCCCTGGTCGTGATGGGGTCGCTCTTCATGGTGCGGATCGTCCTCGTCGGGATCGGCACCGTGCTCGTGGGGCGCGCCGGCGCCGTCGCCTACGTGGTCGCGTTCTTCGTGCCGTACTTCGCGCTGGCCGCCTTCGAGGGCGCCTACGTGCATTCGCTGCGGCGGTCCGGCACGCCGGCCTGAGCGGCCGGGCTAGACCCAATGCCGGTCACTTAGCGGTGTCGGCCTCTCGAGGTCGCGCACATCGTGGTGCGGCTCCGTCGACGATCTCGTCGCCCGGACCGAACGCCGCCGAGGCGGGCCGGGGAAGGCGCCGTCCTCCTGCGCCGCCGCCAGAGTCGCGACCGGCGCCGGCCTGACGAGAGGGCCCGGAAACGCAGACGCCGGCGCACGCCCGGGCGCGCCAGCGGC
>DASWCJ010000189.1:0-22252 GCA_036390155.1 Anaeromyxobacter sp. | reverse complement strand
GCGAACTCAGCCGCAGGACTCGCGCCTGGAATGCCCGCGCGAACAGCGGCAAGCGCCGCATCGATTGGCAGTTCACCACCGCCGATGCACGGCGCGTCTTTCGCTACGAGCGGAGCGCTATGCATGGGTCGCAGCACTAGGTCTCCGCCTCGGGCGTGAAGACGTACTTCATCGCCGGGCCAGGAGCTTGCGGACGACTTCCTCTCCGTCCACGACGTCCCCGGCGCGAGCCTGCGCGATGCTGCGCTCCAACGCGGCGTCGAGGCGCGCCCGCTCCTCGGGGGCGAAGTCGTCATCCTCGACGACCGTGAGTTCCACCTCGGACCCCTCGGGAAGGTCGGTGGGTTCGTCGAGCACGAGCCGGCCGCCCCTGACGTGTGCCTTCAGCGCCCTCATCGTACCGTCCATTCTAGCGATTCCCGGGAGGGTCCGCAGCCTCGTCCCCCTCGGCCCCTCGGGCGGCTGCTCCTGGTCCCGGCCGGGCGGTCTCCCCAGCTCCGCGTGCGTCGCCGCGTGGACCTCCTTCAACTCGCCGGCCACACAAGACGACGCCCGGAGCGGCTCCGCCCCGGGCGTCCTCGGTTCACCGCGGCGCGCGCCGCGGCCTCCCGGCGGCGAGGGCGGCTAGGAGCAGCCCGTCGTCGACCCGCAGTTCATGCACTTGTAGCAGGCGCCGTTCCGCACCGTGATCGAGCCGCAGGTGGGGCAGGGCGGGGCGTCGGTCTGCCGCTCCACCGTGCCGTTCGACGCGGCGGACCGCGCCTCCGGCCTCGCCTCGAGCACCTTCTGCGACGCGCGCTTCGCCGGCGCCGGCTCCACGCCGGGCAGGTAGGGCTGGGCCTGGGCGCCGTTCTCGGCCGGCAGGAACTTCAGGGCGAGCCACCGGAAGATGTAGTCGGTGATCGACTTCGCGATGGGGATCTCCGGATTCCCGGTGAAGCCCGACGGCTCGAAGCGGGTGTGGCTGAACTTGTCGGCGAGGACCTTCAGCGGCACCCCGTACTGGAGCGACATCGAGATCATCGTCGCGAAGTTGTCCATGAGGCCGGAGACGACCGACCCCTCCTTCGCCATCGTCACGAAGAGCTCGCCGGGCGTCGCGTCCTCGTACATCCCGACGGTCATGTAGCCCTCGTGGCCGCCGATCGAGAACTTGTGGGTGATCGACCGCCGCTCGTCGGGCAGGCGCCGGCGCGCGAGGCGGACCTCGCTCCCGTTCTCCACCTTCGCTCCGTCCTCCCTCTTCGTGTTGAGCGGCTGGCTCCGCTTGCAACCGTCGCGATAGACCGCGATGGCCTTGAGCCCGAGCTTCCAGGCCTCGAGGTACGCCGTCTCGATGTCCAGCGGCGTCGCCGTGGTCGGCATGTTCACGGTCTTCGAGATCGCGCCGGAGAGGAACGGCTGCACCGCGCCCATCATCCGGATGTGGCCCATGTAGGCGATGGACCGCGTGCCGTTGTGGGGCTTGAAGGCGCAGTCGAAGACGGCGAGGTCGTCGTCCTCGAGCCCGGGCGCGCCCTCGATGGTCTCCATCTCGTCGATGAACTGCAGGGTCGAGGAGATGGTCTCGGCCGAGTAGCCGAGGCGCTGCAGCGCGAGCGGGACCGTGTTGTTCACGATCTTGAGGACGCCGCCGCCGACGAGCTTCTTGTACTTCACGAGCGCGATGTCCGGCTCGATGCCCGTCGTGTCGCAGTCCATCATGAAGCCGATGGTGCCGGTCGGCGCGAGCACGGAGACCTGCGCGTTCCGGTAGCCGTGGGCGGTGCCCGCCCGGAGCGCGTCGGCCCAGGCGTCGCGGGCGGAGGAGAGGAGGGCAGGGTCGACCAGGGTCGGGTCGATCCGGTCCACCTGGTTCGCGTGCTTGCGGACCACGCCGAGGAAGGGATCGCGGTTCTTCTCGTACGCCCGGAACGCCCCCATCCGCTCGGCGATGTGCGCGCTCATCGCGTACGCCTCGCCGGTCATGAGCGCGGTGATGGCGGCCGCGTAGGCGCGCCCGCCGTCGGAGTCGTACGGCCGGCCGCTCGCCATGAGGAGCGCGCCGAGGTTCGCATACCCGAGGCCGAGCGGCCGGTACTCGTCGCTGTTCCGGCCGATCGCCTCGGTCGGGTACTTCGCGTTCGAGACCAGGATCTCCTGCGCGAGGATGGTGAGGTCCACCGCGTGCTTGAAGGCGTCCGCGTCGAAGCCGCCCTCGATCGACCGGAAGTGCATCAGGTTGAGCGAGGCGAGGTTGCAGGCCGTGTCGTCGAGGAACATGTACTCTGAGCACGGGTTCGACGCGTTGATCCGGTCCGACGTCGGGCAGGTGTGCCAGGCGTTGATGGTCGTGTCGAACTGCATGCCCGGGTCGCCGCAGAACCAGGCCGCCTCGGTGACCTTCGACATGAGCTCGCGGGCGCGGATCGTCTCGATCACCTTCTGGTCGGTCCGGCCGAGGAGCGGCCACTCGCGGTCCTCGATCACCGCCCGCATGAAGGCGTCGGTGACGCGGACCGAGTGGTTCGCGTTCTGGAAGAACACCGAGTCGTAGGCGCCGCCCTTCACGTTGAAGCCGCCGTCGTAGCCGGCGTCGATGAGGGCCCAGGCCTTCTTCTCCTCGTCCGCCTTGCAGGAGACGAACTCGGAGACGTCCGGGTGGTCGGCGTCGAGGATCACCATCTTCGCGGCGCGGCGGGTCTTCCCGCCGGACTTGATGACGCCCGCGAAGGCGTCGAAGCCGCGCATGAACGACACGGGGCCGGAGGCCTCGCCGCCGCCCGAGAGCCGCTCCTTGGAGGAGCGGATCTTCGAGAGGTTCGAGCCCGCGCCCGAGCCGTACTTGAAGAGCATCCCCTCGGTGTGGGCGAGCTTGAGGATCGAGTCCATCGAGTCGCCGACCGAGTTGATGAAGCAGGCGGAGCACTGCGGGTGCTCCTCCACGCCGACGTTGAACCAGACCGGCGAGTTGAAGCTCATCTTCTGCCGGTAGACGAGGTGCGCGAGCTCCGCCTCGAACGTGGCGGCGTCCTCCTCCGACGCGAAGTAACCGTCCTTGCGGCCCCACGCGCCGATCGTCTTCACGACGCGCGAGACGAGCTGCCGCACCGAGCGCTCCCGCGCCGGCGAGCCGAGCGAGCCACGGAAGTACTTGGAGACGACGACGTTGGTCGCGAGGAGCGACCAGTTCTTCGGGATCTCGACGTCCTTCTGCTCGAAGATGATCGAGCCGCCCTCGCCGGAGATCTGCGCGGTGCGCGTCTCCCAGGCGATCTCCTCCGACGGATCGACCCCCTTCGTCGTGAAGTACCGCTCGATCGCGATCCCGCGCCGCGGTGCCGACTTCTTCTGCGCCTTCGCGCCCTTCGCCCGCTGCCCCTGGACTTCTCGTTCCATCATCCGCCGGTTCCTCCCCCGGTGGGCCCCTTGTGGCCCCCGGGCAAAGCCTTCCCCTTCGGGGGGATGCGATGAGCATCCCTCCGTTCCCGAACCGCCTCAGGCCGGCCCGCGTTCGTGTGCCTGAGGCTCTTGCGGTGGTGTTTGGTGGTTGTCCCGAAGACCTACGCCCCGCCGCCGCCGCCCTTCCCTCCGAGCCCGCCAGATATCGGCTCGATCGATTTCGCACTCTAGCAGCGAGGTCGTAGCTGTCAATCACATGACCACAACATATGGTGCATCACGTGTATCGCCCCACAACATCTTGGGTTTTTCCCGGGAGCGCCCCATCGAGGGGGCGAATCGCCGACAGGGTGCGGAAGATAGCGATCCGATCTGACATCGGGTCGATCGCCGAGGCGCGTGAGGAGGCGGGGCGCACGAAACGGCGGCCGGGCGCGCATTCCGGCCGGAATGGCCGCGACTCCGCGCGCGTGTTAAAAGCCCCGACCCGCCCATGGCCGATCAGAACGCGCACATCCGAAACTTCTCGATCATCGCGCACATCGATCACGGGAAGTCGACGCTCGCGGATCGGCTGCTCGAGGCGACCGGGACCGTCTCGAAGCGCGACGCGCAGGCGCAGTTCCTGGACAACATGGAGCTCGAGCGCGAGCGCGGGATCACCATCAAGGCCCAGACCGTGCGCATGAGCTACCGCGCGCGGGACGGCAAGGACTACGAGCTCAACCTCATCGACACGCCCGGGCACGTCGACTTCGCGTACGAGGTCTCGCGCTCGCTCGCGGCGTGCGAGGGAGCCGTCCTCGTCGTCGACGCGAGCCAGGGCGTCGAGGCCCAGACCCTCGCGAACGTGTACCAGGCGCTCGATCACGACCTCGAGATCATCCCGGTCATCAACAAGATCGACCTGCCCTCCGCCGACGTGGAGGGGGTCCGACGCGAGATCGAGGAGGTCATCGGGCTCGACGCGAAGAGCGCGGTGCCGACCTCCGCCAAGGAGGGCATCGGGATCGTCGAGATCCTGGAGCAGATCGTCGAGAAGGTGCCGCCGCCCGACGGCGACCCCGAGGCGGCCCTCAAGGCGATCATCTTCGACTCCTGGTACGACACCTATCGCGGGGTCGTCATGCTCGTCCGCGTGTTCGAGGGGACCCTCGCGACAAAGCAGAAGATCCAGCTCTGGTCGAACAAGCGCGAGTTCGAGGTGCAGGAGCTGGGCGTGTTCGCCCCGTTCTCGCGCCCGGTCGGGAAGCTCATCGCGGGCGAGGTCGGCATCGTCGTCGCGAACGTGAAGGACGTGCACGACGCGAAGGTCGGGGACACGATCACGGAGGTGGGGAAGCCGACCACCGAGCCGTTCCCCGGCTTCAAGGTCATGAAGCCGATGGTCTTCTCGGGCGTCTTCCCGATCGAGGCCGCCGACTACGACAACCTGCGCGACGCGCTCACGAAGCTCCGCCTCAACGACTCCGCCTTCACGTTCGAGCCGGAGACCTCCCAGGCGCTCGGGTTCGGCTTCCGCTGCGGGTACCTCGGCCTCCTGCACATGGAGATCGTACAGGAGCGGCTCGAGCGGGAGTACGAGCTGTCCCTCATCACGACCGCGCCGTCCGTCGTCTACCGGGTGACGGACACGCAGGGCGAGATGCAGGAGATCGACAGCCCGGCCAAGCTGCCGCCGGTGCAGAAGATCGCGAAGCTCGAGGAGCCCATCCTCACCTGCCACATCCACGGCCGGACCGACGACGTGGGCAACATCCTGAAGCTCTGCCAGGACCGGCGCGGCGTCCAGCGCGACCTCAAGTACATCGGCACCCGGCGCGTCCAGATCACCTACGAGATTCCCCTCGCCGAGGTCGTGTTCGACTTCTTCGACAAGCTGAAGAGCGTGTCGCGCGGGTACGCGAGCCTCGACTACGAGCTGAAGGGCTACGAGGAGGCCGACCTCGTGAAGCTCGACTTCCTGCTCAACGGGGAGCCGGTCGACGCGCTCAGCGTCATCGTGCACCGCGAGAACTCGTACCAGCGCGGCCGCGAGCTGTGCGCGCGCCTCAAGGCCGTCATCCCGAAGCAGATGTACGAGGTCGCGATCCAGGCGGCCATCGGCGCGAAGATCATCTCGCGCGAGACCGTGAAGGCCTTCCGCAAGAACGTGCTCGCCAAGTGCTACGGCGGCGACATCAGCCGCAAGCGCAAGCTCCTCGAGAAGCAGAAGGAGGGGAAGAAGCGCATGAAGCAGGTGGGCTCGGTCGAGATCCCGCAGGAGGCCTTCCTCGCGGTCCTGAAGGTCGAGGACTAGAGGTACACTGCGCCCATGGCCACCGAGCGGAGGCGGAGCCGGAAGAGGCTCTGCCGGAGCGAGCGGGGGGATCGGGGGGGCGCGAGCTCCGCGCAGGCGGAGCGAGGGGCCCCCCGCTGAGAGATATGCCCGACCCGGTCCGCAAGCTCGACCGCGCGCGGAGGGACGCCCGCCGGTTCGCCGCCGACGCGCGGCGGCTCCTCACCCTCGCGCGGCGCCGCAAGCGGCTCCCGAAGGGCGCCGTAGCCGAGATCGAGGCCGCCTGCGACGCGGTGGACTCCGCCGCGAAGGAAGGCGACCCCGGCCGCCTCTCCGTCGCGCTCCACGCCCTCGACGCCCTCTGGGGCGAGCACCTCGCGCCGCTCGCGGGGCGGGCGTGGGGGACGTACGCGCTCGCCGCCGCCCTCGCCGCCGCGCTCGCCCTCGCCGTCCGGGTCGGGGTGGCGGAGGGCGTGCGCATCCCGTCGGGCGGCATGGCCCCGACGCTCCTCGCGGGCGACCGGGTCCTCGTCACGAAGCTCGTCTACGGGCCGCGCGTGCCGTTCACGGGGCTGCGGCCCTGGGGCGACCCGCCCCGCCGCGGAGACGTGATCGTCTTCGAGAGCCCGCGCACGCCGCACCGGGCCCTCGCGCGCCGGGTGGTGGGGCTGCCCGGGGACGTGGTCGAGCTGCGCGACGAGGTCCTGCTCGTGAACGGCGTGCCCCAGCCGCGGACCGCCGCCGGCGAGGTGGGGTACGAGGATGGCGGGGAGGACGGGGACGAGCCCGTCGCCGAGACCTGCCGGCGCTACCGGGAGGCGCTCGCCCGCGGACCCCTCGCGCCTGGGCGCGGCGACGAGGCCCGCGCGCTCGACGCGAGCTGGCGGGCGGCGGCCGCCGCCGGGGTCGCGACGCACGAGGTGCAGCACTGCCGCCGCCTCCGGCTCGTCGCGCACGAGGGGCCCTGGCAGGTGGTCGCGCCCGACCACGTCCTCGTCCTCGGCGACAACCGCGATCGCTCGGCGGACGGGCGCTCCGCGGGCGCCTTCCAGGTGCCCCTCGAGGCGGTGAAGGGGCGCGCCCAGCTCGTGCTCTTCAGCTGGAAGCCGGACGGCGGGCTCGCCGGGCTCGGGCGTCCCCGGCTCGAGCGGCTGTTCAAAGTCATAGAGTAAGGGTAAAAGCTCGCCCTGATGAGCGGTCCACCGTCCTCCCGGACGCCGCTGCGGGACGCGCGCGGCGCGGTCACCTGGGTCACGATGCTGCTGCTCGTGATCGTCGCGGCCGTTGGCTATTTCGGGTGGATCTACGCGCCGCTCTACCTCGACAACTTCGCGGTCCGGCAGGCCGTTCGCGCCACGATGAACGAGGCGGTCAAGAACCCCGACGACGCGTCGCTCATCACCGGCCTCTGCCAGAAGATTCGCTCGATCCGGTTCGTCGACGGCGTCGATGCGCTGGGGCGCACGGTCCCGGTGCCGGCGGTGACGGTGGACGAGCGGGCGGTCACCTGGACGCGCGAGGCGAACCGGACCCCGCCGACGCTGCGGGTCTCGTTCGAGTACGAGCGCGAGGTGGTGTATCCGTTCATCAACCGGACGGGCACGAAGGTCTTCGAGGTGGACGAGACGAACGACCTGACCCGGCCGGACTGGGGTCCACATTGAGCGGAGGGGGCGCATGAACGCGCAGGACATCGACCGGGCGGTGCGGCGCCTCGGGCGCGAGATCGCCGAGCGAGCCAAGGCGAGCGGGGCCGGAGGCGATCTCGCCATCATCGGGATCCGCCGCGGCGGCGTGCACCTCGGACGCCGGCTGCGCAAGGAGCTCGCCCAGGCGCTCGGCGTCGAGCCGCCCTTCGGGACCCTCGACATCGCGCTCTACCGGGACGACCTCGCCGAGAAGGGCGCGGCGCCGGTGATCGGCCCGACCGACGTCACCTTCCCGGTGCAGGGGAAGACCATCCTGCTCGTCGACGACGTCCTCTACACCGGGCGGACGGTGCGGGCGGCCCTCTCCGAGATCGTCGACTTCGGGCGGCCGCGCCGGGTCTGGCTCGCGGTGCTCGTCGACCGCGGCGGGCGGGAGCTGCCCATCGCGGCGGACTTCACGGGCGAGCGGATCGACGTGGCGCAGGAGCAGGACGTGCAGGTCCGGTTGCGCGAGGAGGGCGCGCCGGAGGACGCGATCGTCGTGAAGCCGAGGAGGGGGACGTGATCGGCAGGCACAGGCACTGCATCGCGCTGGAGGCGTACTCGCGGGAGGAGATCCTCGAGGTCCTCGACCTCGCGGTCTCGATGAAGGAGGTCCTCCGGCGGCCCATCAAGAAGGTCCCGTCGCTGCGCGGCAAGTCGATCGTGAACCTCTTCTTCGAGGCCTCGACGCGCACGCGCAGCTCCTTCGAGATCGCCGCGAAGGTGCTCTCCGCGGACATCCTCAACTGGACCTCGGCGACCTCGTCGACCACGAAGGGCGAGACCCTCGTCGACACCGCCAAGAACCTCGAGGCGATGAAGCCGGACATCCTCATCATCCGCCACGCGGCGGGCGGGGCGCCGGGGCTCGTCGCCGAGCGGGTGGGCTGCTCGGTGGTCTCCGCCGGCGACGGCGCGCACGAGCACCCGACCCAGGGGCTCCTCGACTGCTTCACGCTGCGCGAGAAGCTCGGGACGCTCGAGGGCAAGACCGTCGCGATCGTCGGCGACATCAGCCACTCGCGCGTGGCGCGCTCGGACCTGCACTCGATGCCGAAGCTCGGCGCGAAGGTCCGGCTGTGCGGCCCGCCCACCATGATCCCCGCCGGGATCGAGAAGCTCGGGGCGACCGTCCACCACGACCTGCGCGAGGCGGTCGACGGCGCCGACGCGGTGGTCATGCTCCGCATCCAGCACGAGCGCATCGGCGATCCGCTCATCCCCAACACCCGCGAGTACTCGAAGTTCTGGGGGCTCGGGGTGAAGAAGGCGGAGGAGTGGCTCAAGCCCTCCTGCGTGATCCTGCACCCCGGGCCGATCAACCGCGGGGTCGAGCTCGCGCCGGAGGTGGCCGACGGGCCGCGCAGCGTGATCCTGGACCAGGTCCAGAACGGGGTGGCGGTCCGCATGGCGGTCCTGTACCTGCTCGCGGGCGGCAAGAGCGCCGAGGGCGCCGAGGGGAAGGCCTGACCATGAGCGACGTGCTCTTCATCGAGGGCGGGCGGGTGATCGACCCCGCGAGCGGCGTCGACGGCGTCCGCACCGTCGTGATCCGCGACGGCAAGGTGGCGGAGGTCGCCGAGCGGGTGGAGCGCCCCCGCGACGCGCGCGCGCTCGACGCGCGGAACCGCTGGGTGACGCCGGGGTTCGTGGACCTCCACGTCCACCTGCGCGAGCCGGGCCAGGAGTACAAGGAGACCATCGCGACGGGCGCGCGCTCCGCGGTGGCGGGAGGCTTCACGAGCATCTGCGCGATGCCGAACACCAAGCCGGTGAACGACAACGCGGCGGTGACCGAGCTCGTCCTCGCCCGCGCCGCCGCCGCCGGGTTCGCCCGCGTGCTCCCGGTCGGCTGCATCTCGCGCGCGCAGGAGGGGCACGACCTCGCGGAGTTCGGCGAGCTCAAGGCCGCGGGCTGCGTCGCGCTCTCCGACGACGGCAAGCCGGTCGCCTCCTCCTCGCTGATGCGCCGGGCGCTCGAGTACGCGCGCGCGTTCGGGCTCCCGCTCGCGGTGCACGAGGAGGACGCGCTGCTCGTCGGCAAGGGCGTCATGCACGAGGGCCCGACCGCGACGCGGCTCGGCCTGAAGGGCATCCCCGGCGCGGCCGAGGACGTGATGATCCTGCGGGATCTCGCCCTGCTCGAGCTCACCGGCGGGCGGCTCCACGTCCAGCACGTCTCGACCCTCGGCGGCGTCCGCGCGATCCGCGAGGCGAAGAAGCGCGGGCTCCAGGTCACCGCCGAGGCGACGCCGCACCACCTCGCCCTCACCGACGAGGACGTCGCGACCTCCGGCTACGACCCCGACTTCAAGATGAACCCGCCGCTCCGGTCCGCGGACGACGTGCGGGCCGTGCGCGAGGGGCTCGCCGACGGTACGATCGACGCGATCGCGACGGACCACGCGCCGCACTCGGCGGTCGAGAAGGACCTCGAGTTCGACGCGGCGATGAACGGGATCGTGGGGCTCGAGACCGCGTTCCCGGTCTGCCTCGAGCTCGTGCGAAAGGGCGACCTGACGGAGCGCAGGCTGATCGAGGCGCTGACGGCCGGGCCGGCGCGCGCCTTCGGGCTCGCCGCGGGCACGCTCGCGCGGGGCGCGGCGGCGGACCTCGCCGTCCTCGATCCGGCGGCCGAGTGGGTCGTGGATCCTGCGCGGCTCTTCTCGAAGAGCCGCAACACCCCGTGGAAGGGGAGGCGGCTCACCGGGCGTTGTGCGTACACCGTCGTGGGCGGCCGCATCGTCCACGGGGAGGACAGGGCGGAGCGATGACGGAGAAGCGGGCGATCCTGGCGCTGGCGGACGGCACCACCTTCGAGGGCCACTCGTTCGGCGCCGGCGGCGAGGCCGCGGGCGAGGTGGTGTTCAACACCTCCATGTCCGGCTACCAGGAGATCCTCACCGACCCCTCGTACGTCGGGCAGATGATCTGCATGACGTACCCGGAGCAGGGGAACTACGGCGTCACCCGCGCGGACGCGGAGTCGGCCCGGGTGCACGCGACCGGCTTCATCGTCCGCCACCAGGCGGAGCGGCCCTCGAGCTTCCGGGCCGAGCAGAGCCTCGCGGAATACCTCGCGGCGAACGGGGTCGTCGGCATCTGGGGGATCGACACCCGCCGGCTCACCAAGCACATCCGCACGGCCGGCGCGCAGATGGGCGTCATCTCGACCGAGGGCTCGGCGCAGGCGCTCGTCGCCCGGGCGAAGGCGCTCCCGGGGATGGAGGGGCAGGACCTCGCGACCCGCATCTCGACGAAGGAGCGGTACGAGTGGCGCGAGAAGGGCGCCGACCGCTGGACGGACGCGGAGCGGGAGCTGGAGCGCGCGCCGCGCTTCCACGTCGTCGCGTACGACTGGGGGCTCAAGCGGGCGATGCTCCGCATCCTCGCCGAGCAAGGCTGCCGCGTGACGGTCGTCCCCTCGCAGACCACCGCCGCGGAGACGCTCGCGCTGAAGCCCGACGGGATCTTCCTCACGAACGGGCCGGGCGATCCCGACGCCGTGGTGGGCGCGCGCGAGGCGGTGGCCGGGCTCCTCGGCAAGGTGCCGGTCTTCGGCATCTGCCTCGGCCACCAGATCCTCGCGCTCGCGATCGGCGCGCGCACGTACAAGCTCAAGTTCGGCCACCGCGGCGCGAACCAGCCGGTGAAGGACCTCGCCACCGGGAAGGTGGACATCACCTGCCAGAATCACGGCTTCGCGGTGGACGACGAGACCCTCGGGAAGCGCGCCCGGGTCACCCACGTGAACCTGAACGACGGCACGGTCGAGGGGATCGAGGTGCTCGACGTCCCGGCGTTCTCGGTCCAGTACCACCCCGAGTCCTCGCCCGGACCGCACGACGCGCGCCACCTCTTCGGGCGCTTCGTCGCGATGATGGAGCGCCGCCGATGAGCCTGCAGGAGCTTCACGAGAGGCTCCTCTCGTGGGCCTCGGCCCCGCCGCGCGAACAGGACCTCCTGCGGGCGAAGCGGGAGCACTTCGAGCGCTACGGCGAGCCGCACGAGGAGGATCGGTCCTTCGAGCTCCGGGTGAACGGGATGCTCGACGCCTACCTCTACGACTACCGCCCCGCCGGCGGGTTCGGCACGACGCTCGAGCGGTTCATCGACGGGGAGGGGCCGTCGCTCACGCCGGAGCAGGTCGGGACGTACCGCGCCCTCGGGCAGTCGGTGCACGGGCTCTTCGAGGTCCGGAAGATCCGCGAAGGCCGGGTGCGGGTCCGCGACGTCTTCACCGGCAAGGACCACGACGTCACCGAGCGGCGGCAGGTGGCGGGGCTCTCCGAGGACGACCTCATCGAGGCGCGGCTCCTGCCGTTCGAGGGCGGCCTCTTCTTCTCCGGCGCGTTCCTGTGGCACGCGCGCGAGGCCCGCAAGGCGATCCTCGGAGAGGTGAAGCGCATGAAGAAGGCCGTGCCGCGCGGCGTCGGGATCGACCCGAAGCCTTTCCTGGCGCGGCTCTCGCGCATGGCGCTGAAGCTCGAGCGCTACCGGAACGTCCGGCTCGAGTCGATCTACGACTTCTCGCCGGAGGCGCGGACGTGGACGCCGCGCCCGCCGGAGCGCCCCAAGGCCGGCGAGGGCGAGTAGGGCGAGCGGCACGCCCCGACCCTCAGAGCCGCTCCCCCCTCGACCGCACCTTCCGCTTCGCCTTCGCGAGGTCCTCCGGCGAGAGGCCCGACTCGTCGAGGAGCCGCCGCGTCGTGACGATCGGCGCCTTCGCGGAGATCGCGAGCGAGACCGACTCCGAGGGGCGCCCCCGCAGCTCCACGCTCCGCTCGCCCTGCGCGAGCCGGACCTTCGCGCCCGTCCGCGTCTCCTCGGCGCGGTCGATCTCGACCTCGGTCACCCGAGCGCCGAGCGCGGCGATCGCCTGTCCGAGGAGCCCGGGGCTCCGGAGCTCGCCCTCATGGTCGCCCGCGCCGGGGGCGGGGACGAGGAGCGGCAGCAGCGTCTGCGCGCCCTTCTCGCGCAGCACGAGCACGGTGCCGGCCCCCTCGCCCATGGGCAGGAGCCCCGCCACCTCGAGCTCGACCCGCGCGTCGGGATCCGGCCGCCCGCCACCCGCCGTGCCCGCGGCGAGCGTCGCGGCGAGGCCGAGGCTGGCGAGCGGCCACACGGCGAGACGGCTCATGGCTCCAATCTGGGGCGAGGGAGGGTGGCGCGCCCGGGACGGGGGCGTTTTCTCGTGCACGTCGAGGTCCACGTAGGTGGCGAGCGGCTCTTCGGCTGGTCGCTCGACGCGCTCGTCGGGCAGCCGGTGGAGCCCGGTGGTGTAGGCTCGCGTCCGTGAAGGCGCTCGTCGTCAATGCCGACGACCTCGGCTACGACCCCGCGATCGACCGCGGCATCCTCGAGGCGCACGCGGCCGGGATCGTGACCTCGGCCTCGGCGATGGTCGAGACGCCGTTCGCCGAGGCGGCGTTCCGCGCCGCGCCGGCGACGCTCGACCTCGGGCTCCACGCCGTGGTCGATCCGTCGCTCGGGCGAGCCGACGCGGCCGCGACGCTCCGCGCGCAGCTCGCGCGCTTCGAGGCGCTCCGCGGCGGTCCCCCGACCCACCTCGACTCGCACCGGCACGCCCACGCGAGCCCCGAGGTGCTCGCCGCGTTCGTCGAGGTCGCCGGCGAGCGCAGGCTTCCGGTCCGGTCCCTCGACGCGCCGATGCGCGCCACGCTCCGGGCCGCCGGGATCCCGACGCCGGACGCGTTCCTCGGGGATGCCTCGCGCCGGCCCGCCTGGAGCCTCGCGGCGCTCCTCGCCGCCCTCGCCGCCGTCGGCGAGGGTGTCACCGAGCTCATGGCCCACCCCGGCTACCCGCCCGAGCGCGTCCGGACGAGCTTCGGGTCCGAGCGGGCGATCGAGCTCGCGGCGCTCACCGCCCCGGCGGCGCGCGCGGCCGTCGAGCGGGCGGGGATCCGCCTTTGCGGCTGGCCGGACGCGGCGCTCGGGCGCGTGGACCGGTGAGCCCCGAACGTCGACCGGTGAGGTCGTCGAAAAGTGTCTACTTTCGGTCTGTTGGAACGGGGCGAACCTTTACACTCGCGAGGTGCGGGTGGTAAGAGGCGGCTCCCCACGTTCGGACCCGAGGGACGCCGCGATGGCCGACGCGAAGCCGGTGGTACCGAAGGACGGCGCGAAGATCGCCCTGGTCGGGGGAAAGCTCTCCGTTCCGGATCGGCCGATCATCCCCTTCATCGAGGGCGACGGGACCGGCCGCGACATCTGGCGCGCGTCGGTGCGCGTCCTCGACGCCGCGGTCGAGAAGGCCTACCGCGGCACGCGGCGCATCGCCTGGACCGAGGTCTACGCCGGCGAGAAGGCGTTCACGAAGTTCAACACCTGGCTCCCCGACGAGACGATCCAGGCGTTCCGCGAGTACCTCATCGGCATCAAGGGGCCGCTCACCACGCCGATCGGCGGCGGCATCCGCTCGCTCAACGTCGCGCTCCGGCAGCTCCTCGACCTCTACGTCTGCCTCCGCCCGGTGCGCTGGTTCCGCGGCGTGCCGTCGCCGGTGAAGAACCCGCAGCGGGTCGACATGGTGATCTTCCGGGAGAACACGGAGGACATCTACGCCGGGATCGAGTGGGAGGCCGGGTCGGAGGGCGCGAAGAAGCTCCTCGGCTTCCTCGAGCGGGAGTTCCCGCGCGAGTACAAGAAGATCCGCTTCCCGGGCACGAGCGGGCTCGGCGTGAAGGCGATCTCGCGCGAGGGGACCGAGCGGCTCGTGCGCGCGGCCATCGACTTCGCGATCCGGATGAAGCGCCGGAGCGTCACCTTCGTTCACAAGGGCAACATCATGAAGTACACGGAGGGCGCGTTCCGGAACCACGGGTACGCGCTCGCCGAGCGCGAGTTCGGGGACCGGGTCTACACCTGGGAGCAGTGGGAGCGGACCAAGGCGTCGAAGGGCGAGGAGGCGGCGACCGCCGAGCAGAAGGCGGAGCTCGCGAAGGGCAAGATCCTCGTGAAGGACGCGATCGCGGACATCACGCTCCAGCAGGTCCTCACGCGACCCGAGGAGTTCGACGTCGTCGCGACCCCGAACCTGAACGGCGACTACCTCTCCGACGCGCTCGCGGCGCAGGTGGGCGGCATCGGGATCGCGCCGGGCGGGAACGCGAACTACGTCACCGGGCACGCGATCTTCGAGGCGACCCATGGCACCGCTCCGAAGTACGCGGACCTCGACAAGGTGAACCCGGGCTCCGTGATCCTCTCCGGCGAGCTCATGTTCCGGCACCTCGGCTGGCAGGAGGCGGCCGACCTCGTCGTGAAGGGGATGGACGGCGCCATCGGCGCGCACCGGGTCACCTACGACTTCGCGCGCCTCATGAAGCAGGACGGGATCGCCGACGCGGTCGAGGTGAAGTGCTCCGAGTTCGGCGAGGAGATCGTCCGGCACATGTGACATTCCGTTCCACAAGTCGTTTCGGCGGAGGTATACCTTCGCCCGGCCGTACCCGGCGCGCACCGTTCGAGCGCGCGGGACGAGACCCGAAGGAGTGGCATCCCGGTGAAGATCCACGAGTATCAGGCGAAGGAGATCCTCCGGAAGTTCGGGGTGGCCGTGCCGCGCGGCTTCCTCGCGTTGACGGCCCTCGAGGCGGAGGGCGCCGCGCGCCAGCTGGGCGGCGGCATCTGCGCGGTCAAGGCACAGATCCACGCGGGCGGCCGCGGGAAGGGCGGAGGCGTGAAGCTCGCGCGCTCGCCCGAGGACGCGTACGCCCACGCCGAGGCGATCCTCGGCATGATGCTCAAGACCCCGCAGACCGGGCCCCACGGCCAGGAGGTCCGCAAGGTCTACGTCGAGGAGGGCTGCCGCATCGCCCGCGAGCTCTACCTCGGCATGACGCTTGACCGCGAGATCGGCCGGATCGCGGTGATGGCCTCGACCGAGGGCGGCGTGGACATCGAGGAGGTCGCGCACGCGACCCCCGACAAGATCCTCCGCGAGTGGGTCTCCCCGCTCACGGGCTTCATGCCGTTCCAGGCGCGCCGGCTCGCCTTCAAGCTCGGGCTCGTCGGCGAGTCGGTGAACGGGTTCGTGAAGCTCTCGAGCGGCCTCTACAAGGCCTACATCGCGACCGATGCGTCGCTCGCCGAGATCAACCCGCTCGTCGTCACCGTCGAGGGCGGCGTGCTCGCGCTCGACGCGAAGATGAACTTCGACGACAACGCGCTCTACCGGCACCCCGAGATCGCCGCGCTGCGCGATCCCGACGAGGAGGATCCCAAGGAGCTTCAGGCGAAGGAGCACGACCTCGCCTACATCGCGCTCGACGGCGACATCGGCTGCATGGTGAACGGCGCCGGCCTCGCGATGGCGACGATGGACGTCATCCAGCTCACCGGCGGGAAGCCGGCGAACTTCCTCGACGTCGGCGGCGGCGCCGACGAGGCGAAGGTCACCGCCGCGTTCAAGATCATCCTCTCCGACAAGAACGTGAAGGCGGTGCTCGTCAACATCTTCGGCGGCATCATGAAGTGCGACGTGATCGCGAACGGCGTCGTCGCCGCCGCGCGGCAGGTCGGCCTCCAGATCCCGCTCGTGGTCCGGCTCGAGGGGACGAACGTCGAGCTGGGGAGGCAGATCCTGGCCCAGAGCGAGCTCTCCATCATCGCCGCCGACGACCTCGGTGACGCGGCCCGCAAGGCGGTCGCCGCGGCGCGGGCCGCCTGAGCGGCGAAAGGGACGATCCGTGAGCGTCTTCGTCGACAGGAACACCCGGGTCCTCGTGGCGGGCATCACCGGGGCGGCCGGGAGCTTCCACGCGGAGCAGATGATCGAGTACGGCACGAAGGTGGTCGCCGGCGTCACGCCCAACCGCGGCGGGACCCGGTTCCACAACGACGTCCCGATCTTCCACACCGTGCAGGAAGCCGTGAAGGAGACCGGCGCGAACGCCGCCGCGATCTTCGTCCCGCCGCCCTATGCGGCCGACGCGATCATCGAGGCCGCCGAGGCGAACGTGCCGCTCGTCATCGCGATCACCGAAGGCATCCCGGTGACCGACATGGTGAAGGTCCGGCGCTTCGTCGACAGCAGGAAGAACGTGCGGCTCGTCGGGCCGAACTGTCCCGGCGTGATCACGCCGGGGCAGTGCAAGATCGGGATCATGCCCGGCCACATCCACCGCCCCGGCCGGATCGGCGTCGTCTCGCGCTCCGGCACGCTCACCTACGAGGCGGTGAAGCAGCTCACCGACCTCGGCCTCGGCCAGTCCACCGCCGTCGGGATCGGCGGCGACCCGGTGAACGGGACCGACTTCGTCGACGTCCTCCGGGCGTTCGAGGACGATCCCGAGACGGACGCCGTCATCATGATCGGCGAGATCGGCGGCTCGGCGGAGGCCCGGGGCGCCGCGTTCGTGCGCGACTACATGGAGAAGCCGGTGGTCGGGTTCATCGCGGGGCGCACCGCGCCGCCGGGCAAGCGGATGGGCCACGCCGGCGCCGTCATCTCCGGCGGCGACGACACCGCCGAGTCGAAGATCGCGGCGATGCGCGCCGCGGGCATCACCGTCGTCGAGGGGCCGCACCTGCTCGGGCGCGCGATGAAGGACGTGCTCGCGCGCGGCGGCAAGCCGGCCCGGAAGCCGGCCGGCGAGCGGCGGGCGCCGTCGGAGCGGCGCGCGAGCGACCGCCGGACCGGCGGCGCAGCGCGCGGGGCCTCGCGGGCGAAGCCCGCCAAGAAGGCTTGATCCACCCGTACCTCGCTCCACCACCGCAACCCACACCACGAAAGAGGAGTCGCATGGCCATCGAGAGGACGCTTTCCATCATCAAGCCCGACGGGGTCGAGAAGGGCATCATCGGCCGGGTCACCAGCCGCTTCGAGACGCAGGGCCTGAAGCCGATCGCCGTGAAGATGAAGCTGCTGTCGCGCGCCGAGGCCGAGGGCTTCTACGCCGTCCACCGGGCGCGGCCGTTCTTCAACGACCTCGTCGCCTTCATGACGAGCGGTCCGGTCGTCCTGATGGTCCTCGAGGGCGAGAGCGCCGTCGCGAAGAACCGCGAGATCATGGGCGCGACCGACCCGAAGAAGGCGGCCGAGGGGACGATCCGCAAGGACTTCGCGACCGACATCGAGAAGAACACGGTCCACGGCTCGGACAGCGCCGAGAACGCGAAGGTCGAGGTCTCGTACTACTTCCCGGAGATCGAGATCCACCCCTACGAGTGGAAGAAGGCCGCGCGCTAAGCTCGCGGACTCACCCGAGAAAGCGGCAGAGGTCGGGATCCCGACCGAACCGCGCTAGAATGCCGAAGCCCGTCCCCGCCGTGGGGACGGGCTTCGTCGTATCTGGGGCCCCTGGGGCCAAGGGAGCGTGCGGTTGGGAGCGGTGCCGACATCGTTGTGGTTGCTCGCGGCCTTCTTCGTCGCCGCGTCGGCCTTCTGCTCCGGGACCGAGACCGCGCTGACGACGCTCGGGGACCTCCGCGCCCGCCAGCTTCGGGACGCGGGCGGGCGCCGCGCCCAGATGCTCGCCCTCTGGATCGACCACCCGGAGCGGCTCCTCTCGACGCTGCTCATCGGGAACACCCTCGTGAACGTCGGGGCGGGCGCCCTCGCCGCCGCCATCGCCGACGGCCTCGCCCAGGGGCTCGGGTGGCCCGCGGGGGCGACGCTCGCGGCGACCACCGCCCTCGCGACGGCCGGGATCCTGTTCTTCGGCGAGATCGTCCCGAAGACGGTCGCGAAGCGCGACCCGGTCCGCGTCGCCCTCGCGGCGATCCCGCTCGCGCGCGCGCTCGCGACCGTCCTCTGGCCGGTCTCCTCGGCGGCGACGCGCGCGACCGACGCGCTCGTGCGCGCGTTCGGCGGCTCGGCCGCGCCGCCGTCCGTGACGAGCGCGGAGATCGAGTACCTCATCGAGGTGGGGACGAAGGAGGGCGTGCTCGACGAGGTGAAGGAGGAGTTGCTGAACAGCGTCCTCGAGTTCGCCGACCGCGTGGCGCGGGAGATCATGGTTCCCCGCACGCGGATGGTGGCGATCGACCGCGAGGCGACGCCCGACGAGCTCTTCCGGATCGTGACCGAGAACCCCTACAGCCGGATGCCGGTGTACGAGGGCTCGGTCGACAACGTGGTCGGGATCCTGATCGTGCGGGAGATCATCGGCGAGGTGCGGCGCGGCGCGGACCAGCCCATCGCGCTCGACCGGTACCTCAAGAAGCCCTTCTTCGTCCCGGAGCAGATGAAGATCTCGCGGCTCCTGAAGGAGATGCAGCGCCGGAAGAGCCACCTCGCCATCGTGGTGGACGAGTTCGGCGGCACGAGCGGCCTCGTCACCCTCGAGGACTGCATCGAGGAGATCGTCGGCGAGATCCAGGACGAGGCCGACGTCGAGACCGCTCCGGTAAAGTCGATCGCGCCAGGCGTCTGGCTCGCGGACGGCGCCGTCCCGCTCCACGACCTCGAGGCGTTCCTGAACGAGCCCGCGCCCACCCCGGAGAACGCGCCGCCGCCGGAGCCCGCCCCCGAGATCCGCTTCCCGCCCGGCGGCGACTACGAGACGCTCGGCGGGTTCGTGACCGCGACGGCGGGGAGGGTGCCCCCGGTCGGCTCGCTCTTCGACTGGGACGGCCTCACCTTCACCGTGCGCGCCGGGGACGAGCGGCGGGTCGCGAAGGTCGAGATCGCGCGCCGGGCGGAGCCTCCCGACGCCTCCGAGGCGCGCGCCGGCGGCGCGCGTTAAGCACCCCGCCATGACGAGCGTCCGCGCCGAGCTGCCCGATCTTCGGGGCCTCTCGCGCGAGGCGCTGGAGGCGCTCGTCGCCGCCCACGGCGAGCGCCCGTACCGCGCCCGCCAGCTCTTCCGCTGGCTCCACCGGAGCGGCGCCGCGACCCTCGGGGAGATGACCGACGTCCCCCGGGCGCTGCGGGACGCGCTCGCGGCCGGCGCTCGGCTCACGACCCTGGAGCGCGCCGCCGAGCAGGTCTCGTCCGACGGGACGATCAAGTGGACCTGGCGCGCCCGCGACGGCCGGCTCGTCGAGTCGGTCTTCATGCCGGAGACGGACCGCCGGACCCTCTGCGTGTCGACGCAGGTCGGCTGCGCCATCGGCTGCACCTTCTGCCTCACCGCGACCATGGGACTCGCCCGGAACCTCGAGCCGGGCGAGATCGTCGACCAGATCCACCGCGCCAACCGCCGGCTCGTCGAGCTCGGCGTCGCGCCCGGGCCGCGCCCGCTCACGAACCTCGTCTTCATGGGGATGGGCGAGCCGCTCGCGAACTACCCGAACCTCAAGGCCGCGCTCGCGCTGCTCCTCTCCGAGGACGGCCCGCAGTTCTCGCAACGCCACGTCACGGTCTCCACGAGCGGCGTCGTCCCGGTGATCCGCAAGCTCGGTGAGGAGCTGCCGGTGAAGCTCGCGGTCTCGCTGAACGCGACCACCGACGCCCAGCGCGACGCGCTCATGCCCATCAACCGGCGCTGGCCGCTCGCCGAGCTGATGGCCGCCTGCCGCGAGTTTCCGATGCGCAACGGCCGGCGGATCACGTTCGAGTACGTCCTCCTCGCCGGCGTGAACGACTCGCTCGAGGACGCCCGGCGGCTCGCCGACCTCGTCCAAGGCATCCCGGCCAAGGTGAACCTCATCCCGTACAACGCGAACCCCGGGCTCCCGTTCGAGGCGCCGCCGCCCTCGCGCGTCGTCGCGTTCCAGGAGGCGCTCGCGGCGCGGCACCTGACCGTCGTCGTCCGCAAGAACCGGGGACGCGACATCTCGGCCGCCTGCGGCCAGCTGGCGGCGGCCGAAAGGGCACCGGCGCGTTGACCGGGGGCGGCGTGGCGCGCTAGGAAGGGCGCGCGCCGGGCTCCCGGCGGGAAAGGTCCCCATGTCGCTGCTCGCCGTCGGCTCCGTCGCCCTCGACTCCTTGGAGACCCCCTTCGGTCGCCGCGAGGACGTCCTCGGCGGCTCCGCCTCCTACTTCTCCGTCTGCTCGAGCTTCTTCGGCCCGGTGAGGATGGTCGCGGTCGTCGGCGAGGACTTCCCCGAGGAGCACGTGAAGTTCTTCGGGACGCGCAAGATCGACCTCGCGGGCCTCGTCCGGAAGCCCGGGCGGACCTTCCGCTGGAAGGGGCGGTACGAGTTCGACCTCAACACCGCGCACACGCTCGACACGCAGCTCAACGTCTTCGCCGCGTTCCGGCCGGACCTGCCCGCGCACTACCGGGACTCCGAGTACGTATTCCTCGGCAACATCGACCCGGACCTGCAGCGGAGCGTCCTCGACCAGGTCCGGGCGCCGCGCTTCGTCGCGTGCGACACGATGAACTTTTGGATCTCCTCGCGCCGCGAGAGCCTCCTCAAGACGCTGAAGCGCGTCGACCTCCTCTTCGTGAACGACGCGGAGGCGCGCCAGCTCGCGGAGGAGCACAACGTCGTGAAGGCGGCGAAGCGGATCCTCTCGTTCGGCCCGCGGGCCGTGGTGGTGAAGCGCGGCGAGTACGGGGCGCTCTTCTTCTCCGGGGACGAGGTCTTCGCGGCGTCGGCGTACCCGCTCCCCGCCGTCTTCGACCCGACCGGCGCGGGCGACAGCTTCGCCGGCGGCTTCATGGGGTACCTCGCCCGCTGCCGGCGCGAGGACCACGCGACGATGCGCCGCGCCATCGTCCTCGGGAGCGTGCTCGCCTCGTTCACGGTGGAGCAGTTCTCGCTCGACCGCCTGCGCACCCTGGGGCCGGACGAGATCCGCGCGCGGTTCTCCGAGGCGCGGCAACTCGCCCATTTCGACGATCTCGAGGGGGATCTCTTCTCGGAAGCTGGCACCGTCGGTTGACCCGGTTCCGGGGCGCGGCTAGCATCCACTCCCCGCGTCCGGGCTCGGACCGCGCATGCGAATCGGGATCATCTCCGACATCCACGCCAACCTCGAGGCGCTGACCCAGTCGCTCGCGGCGCTCGAGCGTCACCGGCCCGACAAGGTGTTCTGCCTGGGGGACGTGGTCGGCTACGGCGCGAGCGTGAACGAGTGCTGCGACCTCGTCCGCAAGGTGGCCGAGGTGACCCTGCTCGGGAACCACGACGCCGCCGTCTCCGGGCGGATGGACTACAGCTTCTACTACGACGCGGCGCGGCATGCGCTCGACTGGACCGCGTCGCGCATCGACCCCGACCACCTCGAGTGGCTGCGCTCGCTGCCGTACCTCCACCAGATCGAGGGCGTGCAGCTCTCGCACGGCAACCCGGTGAACCCGGAGGCGTACGAGTACGTCTTCGCGATCGAGCAGGCGCGCGAGCTCATCCCGCACCTCGACGAGCTCTCGGAGGTGAACTTCGTCGGGCACAGCCACCTCTGCAAGTCCTTCGCCCTGCACCCGGGCGGCGACGTGACGGAGGTCGTGGCGACGCGCTTCGGGATCCGCCGCGGCTACAAGTACATCGTGTCGGTGGGCTCGGTCGGGCAGCCGCGCGACTGCGACAACCGCTCCTGCTTCGTGACCTACGACACGGAAGAGCGCGTGATCGAGTTCCACCGCGTTCCGTACGACATCGAGACCTCGGCCCAGAAGATCTTCGACGCCGATCTGGCCCTGAACTTCGGGAAGCGCCTCTTCCTCGGCGTCTAGCCGCAGCCCCGGCTCACCGCAGGCGCCGGTCCCTCACACGACGCTGAGGTGCGTCGCGAGTCGCCAGCCGGTCGCGAGGCCGTCCGCCTCGAGCGTCGCGAGCGCGAGCCCCGCGTCCGCGAGCAGGCGGGACGGTGCGGCGGCGGGGAGCGTCCCGAGGAGCTCGCCCGTGCGCGCGTCGAGCGCCTGGACCGCTTCGCCGCCCGCGGCGAGCACGGTCCCGCGCACGACGAGCGGCGGGGTGGCCCGCGGCGCGGCCGCGCCGGACGGCGCCGGGCGGCTCCAGCGCACGCTCCCGCCGCGGTCCAGCG
>DASWCJ010000188.1:0-9239 GCA_036390155.1 Anaeromyxobacter sp. | reverse complement strand
CCTCGCGGAGCCCGTACACGACCGGCAGGAGCACGCGCTCCCGGATCTCCGCGAAGAGGGCGGGGTCCCCCGCGACGTGTCGCGCCCGCAGGAGCGCCTGCCGCTCCCAGAGCTGGCTCTTCACCGCGTCCCCGTCGCCGGTGTGGTAGCGCGTGAACGCCTCCGTTCCGATGACGAGCGCGCCCTGGTTCCCCGACGGGCGCAGCCGCGTGTCGATCTGGTAGAGCCGTCCCTCCCGGAGCGGCATCTGGAGGAACGACATGAAGCGCTGCGCGAGCCGCGGGTACCGCTCGTGGCCCGCGGTCGCGCCCGAGCCGGGGTAGAGGAAGACGAGATCGAGGTCGGAGTGGTAGCCGAGCTCGCGCCCGCCGAGCTTGCCCATCCCGATGACGCAGAGCCGGCCGGGCGGCGCGACGCCCTTCGCCGCGGCCTCCGCCTCCGCGAGCGCGAGGCACCGCTCGAGCGACGCCTCCGCGAGCTCCGTGAGCTGCCCGGCGACGCTGGCGAGGTCGATCGTGCCGGCGATGTCGTGGATCGCGATCCGGAGGATCTCCTCGTCCTTGTAGCGGCGGAGCTCCCCGAGCCGCTGCTCGAGGAGTTCGTCGGCGCCGTGCGGGGTCTCGATCCCCGCGAGCCGCTCGTCGAGCTCGCGCCGGAAGGTCGCGCCGTCCTTCGCGAGGAGGACCTGGTCCTCGCGGAGCAGCATGTCGATGAGCTCCGGGTGCCGGAGGAAGCGCTTCGAGAGGAAGTCGGAGGTCCCGAAGAGCGACAGGAGGAGCCGCGAGACGCGCCGGTGCTCGGCGAGCATCCGGAAGTACGGCTCCGGGTTCTTGAGCGCGCCCGCGAAGTCGGAGAGGTGCGAGAGCGCCTGGTCGGGATCGGGCGTGCCCAGCGCGTCGGCGAGGAGCGCGACCGCCGCGGCGGGATCCCCGAGCGGCGAGAAGGGCGTGCGGCGCCGCGCCATCGCGTCGATCGCGGCGAGGACGCGGTCCGGGTCGACGAGCCCGCGGCGCGCGGCGACCTCGGCGCGGCGATCGCGCTCGACCTGCGGGTCGCCGAGGAGCGCGAGGTCCGGCTCGAGCGGCACGGCGCCCGCGCCGGTGCCGAGGAGCCCGTCGAACAGCACCGCGACCCGCTCCCGGTGCGTCGTGAGCGCCGCCTCGAAGGCCTCGACGCTCGGGTACCCCATCGAGCGCGCGAGCCATCGGCGCTCGCCGCGGGGCGGCAGCCGGTGCGTCTGCGCCCCCTCCAGCATCTGCACGCGATGCTCGGCGCGGCGGAGGAAGAGGTACGCATCCGCGAGCCGATCGCGGTCGCGCGCCGGGACGACGCCCGCGAACAGGAGCCGGTCGAGCGCGGGCAGCACCGCGCGCTCGCGGAGCGCCCGCACCTCCTCGCGCCCCGCGTGGAGGAGCTGGAGCGAGGAGACGAAGAACTCCGCCTCGCGGATCCCGCCGCGCCCGAGCTTCAGGTCGTCCTTCCCCTCCGCCCCGGCGCGCGCGTCGATGCGCGCCTTCATCGCCAGGATCTCCTCGATCACGGTGAGGTCGAGGCTCCCTCGCCAGACGAACGGATCGAGGGCGCGGAGCAGCGCCTCGCCCGTCTCGAGATCGCCCGCGCCGGGGCGCGCCTTCACGAGCGCGCTCCGCTCCCAGGTGCGCCCGAACGTCTGGTAGTAGAGCTCGGCGGCGTGGACGCTGTTGACGATGGGGCCGTTCTGCCCGTCCGGTCGCAGGTTCAGGTCCACCCGGAAGACGAAGCCGTCCTCGGTCGGCCGCGCGATCGCCTCCGTGACGAGCTCCGCGAGCTTCGCGTAGTAGGCGAAGTGCGTGATCGACCGCTCCCCCTCCGTCTCGCCGTCGACGCCGTACACGTAGACGAGGTCCACGTCCGACGAGAAGTTCAGCTCGCGTGCGCCGAGCTTCCCCATCGCGAGCGCGCAGAAGCCGGCCCCGGGCTCGCGTCCCGCGAGCCCCGCAGGCGGCCCGTGGCGCCGGCGCAGGCGCGCGTCGTGGAACCGGATCGCCGCGTCGATGCAGGCGGTCGCGAGCGCGGAGAGCTCGCCCGTGACCTCGCTCACCCGCGCGCGCCGCAGGTCTCGGAGCGAGATCCGGACCACCTCCCGGGCGCGGACGCGGCGGAGGAGCCGCAGGAACCCCTCGACGTCGTCCGGATCCAGGCGGCGCGCGAGCCGTGCCAGGATCCGCCGCAGCGCCTCCTCGTCGCGCGGGCGCCGGAGGAGCGGCGACCGCGCCGCGCGACGGAGCAGGCGCGGCTCACGGGCGAGGAGCGCCGGCAACATCGTGGACGACCCGGCGAGCACGGCGAGCGCCTCGAGCAGATCCTGCTCCTGCGGCGGGGCTCCCGCGGCGTCGGCGTAGCGCTCGATCCCGGCGAGGGCGAGGTCCGGATCGGGCGCGAGGCGCGCCGCGGCGACGAGCGCGTCGACCCGCTCCGGGTGGAGCCGCGCGAGCCGCGCGAGCCGCTCGGCGGAGGCCTCGGTGGGGTCCGCGGGCTCGAGGCCGGGGATGACGTGCGAGGGGAGCATGATCGGCGTCGGCGCTCACCCGCGGGGCTGCTCGCGCGAGACGAGGCCGTCCCGGACGGCAGCGTCGAGCCCCTCGCGGTCGAGCACGGTCAGTCCTCCGTCCCGTCGTCCGGCTCGGGCGCGCCGCGCCCCGCCCGCGACAGGCCGTGCTGCTTGATCTTCTTGTGGAGGTTTGTCCGCTCGACCCCGAGCGCCTGCGCCGCCTGGGTGATGTTCCAGTCGTGCTCCTCGAGCTTCTGGACGATGTAGTCGCGCTCCACGAGGTCGCGCAGGTCCTTCAGCGGCACCTCGCCATAGCGTGACAGGTCCGCGGCCCCCGGCGGCGGCACGGGCGCGGCGCGCGGGCCCACGACCTCGGGCACGTCCGCGGGCCCGATCCGGTCGCCGCTCATGATCACCATCCGCTCGCAGACGTTCCGGAGCTCGCGCACGTTCCCCGGCCAGCGGTGGGCGCGCAGCCGCTCGTAGACGGCGGGGTCGACCGGCTTCGGGCGCAGCCCCTCGCGCCGGCAGGCGAGCTGGATGAAGCGCTCCGCGAGCAGCGGCACGTCCTCGAGTCGATCGCGCAGGGCGGGCGCGCGGAGCGGCACCACCGCGAGCCGGAAGTAGAGGTCCTCGCGGAAGGTTCCGTTCCGGACCTCGGCCTCGAGATCCTTGTTGGTCGCGGCGACGATCCGCACGTCCACCTGGATCGCCTTCTCGCTGCCGACCCGCGTGATGTCGCCGGTCTGGAGCGCGCGCAGCACCTTCGCCTGCGCCGACGCGCTCATGTCGCCCACCTCGTCGAGGAAGAGCGTGCCCCCGTCCGCGACCTCGAACTGGCCGCGGCGGCGCGAGGCGGCGCCGGAGAAGGAGCCCTTCTCGTGGCCGAAGAGCTCGCTCTCGATGAGCTCCGACGGGATGGCCGCACAGTTCACCTTCACGAAGGGCCCCGCCGCCCGCTTCGAGCGCCGGTGGATCTCGGCCGCGATGAGCTCCTTGCCGGTCCCGGATTCCCCCGTGAGCAGGACGCGGCCGGTCGAGGGAGCGACCTTCCCGATCTCCTCCCGGAGCCTGCGCATCGCCGGGCTCTCGCCCAGCATCTCGTCGTCGAACCGCGGCTCGCGCGCGGCGAGGACGCGGTTCTCCCGGACGAGCGACCGCCGCTCGAGGCCGTTCCGGACCGAGGCGACGACGCGCGCTGCGTCGAACGGCTTCTCGAGGAAGTCGGCCGCGCCACGCTTCATCGCGTCCACCGCCTCGGCGGTCTCGGCGTGCCCGCTGATGACGATGACCGGGAGGTCGCGCCAGAGCGCGCGCGCCTTGTCGAGGAGCGCGAGCCCGTCCATCCCGGGGAGCCGGATGTCGAAGATCGCGAGGTCCACGGGCTCGGCGGCGAGCACCTCGAGCGCCCGCTCGGCGCTCTCCGCGTCGAGCACCGCCCAGCCCTCGCCCTCGAGCACGCTCCGCAGCGAGCGGCGGATGTTCGCCTCGTCGTCCACGACGAGGACCGAGCTCTTCCCGTCCATGCGGGAGAGTCTATCCGGCACGCCTCGGCGGGGGCTACCGCTCCGCGGGGCGGGAGAGGAGGACGAGGGACCGCGCCTCGACCGGGGCGGCGCCGCCGGCGGCGACGAGGTCGCGCTTCGCGTCGGTCGCCCCCGCGGTGTCGAGGAGGATCTCCCACTCGCGCCCCCAGACGACGTCCGGGAGCCGGTAGGTGACCGGCTCGTGCCAGGCGTTCATGAGGACGAGGAGCGAGTCGCCGACGATCCGCTCGCCGCGCTCGTCCACGCCGGCGATCGCGTCGCCGCCGAGCAGGAACCCGACCGAGCGGGCGTAGGGCTGCTGCCAGTCCTCCTCGGTCATCTCCGCGCCGTCGGGCCGGAACCAGGCGAGGTCCTTCAAGGACGAGTCCCACGGGAACGAGCCGCGGAAGAAGCGTCGCCGCTGCAGCACCGGCTGGGAGAGGCGGAGCTTCACGAGGCGGCGGGTGAACCCGAGCAGCGCTCGCCGGCGGTCGTCGAGGTCCCAGTCGAGCCAGGAGAGCTCGTTGTCCTGGCAGTAGGCGTTGTTGTTCCCCGCCTGCGTCTTCCCGAGCTCGTCGCCCGCCGCGATCATCGGGACGCCCTGGGACAGCAGCAGCGTCGAGAGGAGGTTCCGGATCTGGCGGTCGCGGAGCGTGAGCACCGTCGCGTCGTCGGTCTGCCCCTCGACGCCGCAGTTCCAGGAGTGGTTGTCGTCGGCGCCGTCGCGGTTCTCCTCGCCGTTGGCCTCGTTGTGCTTGTGCTCGTACGAGACGAGGTCGCGCAGCGTGAACCCGTCGTGCGCGGTCACGAAGTTCACCGACGCGAAGATCTTCCGGCCGGCCGCCTCGTAGAGATCGGCCGAGCCGGTCATCCGGTAGGCGAGCTCGCCCGCGAGCCGCTCGTCTCCCTTCCAGAACCGGCGCACGACGTCGCGGTACCGCGCGTTCCACTCCGACCAGCGGACCGGGAACGCGCCGACGTGGTAGCCGTCGTCGCCCACGTCCCAGGGCTCGGCGATGAGCTTCACGCGCTCGAGCACCGGGTCCTGGTGGACCGCCGTGAGGAAGCGCGAGCGGTCGTCGAACCGGGCCGGATCGCGCGACAGCGTGACGGCGAGGTCGAAGCGGAAGCCATCGACGTGCATCTGCTCCACCCAGTAGCGGAGCGAGTCCATCACGAGCTTGAGGGCCTGCGGCTCGGTGGTGTCGATCGAGTTCCCGCAGCCGGTGGTGTCCCGGTAGTAGCGCGGGTCCTCCTCGACGAGCCGGTAGTAGGTCGGGTTGTCGAGCCCCTTCAGCGAGAGGGTGGGGCCGAGGTGGTTCCCCTCGGCGGTGTGGTTGTAGACGACGTCGAGGATCACCTCGATCCCCGCGGCGTGGAGCGCCTTCACCATCTGGCGAAACTCGGTCACCTGCTCGCCGCGGCTGCCCCGCGCGTAGCGCTGCTCGGGGGCGAAGAAGCCGAGCGTCGAGTAGCCCCAGTAGTTGGTGAGGCCGCGCGCGCGGAGGAAGGGGTCGTCCACGAACTCGTGCACCGGGAGGAGCTCGACCGCGGTCACCCCGAGGCGGACGAGGTGGTCGATCGCGGCGGGGGAGGCGAGCCCGAGGTACGTCCCGCGCAGCTCGGGCGGGACCTTCGGGTGACGCGCCGTGAATCCCTTCACGTGCGCCTCGTAGATCACCGAACGGTGCCAAGGTACCCGCGGCGGACGGTCGTCGCCCCAGTCGAAGGCGCCGTTCACGACGACCCCCTTCGCCATCGCGGAGGCGCTGTCGCGGTCGTCGCGCGCGAGGTCCTGCTCGGGTGCGTCGAGGGGGTAGCCGTACACGGGCCCGGAGAAGTCGACCGCGCCGGAGATGGCGCGCGCGTAGGGGTCGACGAGGAGCTTCGCGGGGTTGAAGCGGAGGCCGGCCGCGGGCTCGTAGGGGCCGTGGGCCCTGTATCCGTAGAGCATCCCAGGCCGGACGCCGGCCAGGTAGGCGTGGAAGACGTGGCCCGTCTTCTCGTGGAAGCGGGCTCGGCGGGCCTCGGGCCCGGGATCACCCGGGTCGAACAGGCAGAGGTCCACCCGCTCCGCGTGGCGCGCGAAGACCGCGAAGTTCGTGCCGTTCGCGTCGGGCGTCGCTCCGAGCGGGTACGGGCGCCCTGGCCAGATGTGCTCGCCGTTCATCGGACTCCCGTCGCGAAGCCTGCCAAACTTGGGGACGGGGCGGACAGGCGGCAGGGCGGCCGCGGTCAGATCAGCTCGGAGCGCACCTCGTGCGCGGCGCGCCGCCCCGCGCGGCGCTCCCACGCCTCCCGCAGGAATCCCTCCAGCTCGCGCACCCGATGCGCCGCGGTGTGCTCCGCGATCACGCGCCGCCGGGCCCGTTCACCGAGCGCTCGCCGCTCCTCGTCCCCGAGCCCCTTCAGCGCGCGGAGCACGTCGCCCGACGTGCGGACGATGAGGATCTCGCGGCCGGGCTCGAAGAACGTCTCGATCCCGGGCCAGGGGTCGGTGAGGATGGGCGTCGCGCAGGCGGCGGCCTCGAAGAGCCGCACCGACGGCGACCAGCCCGCGCGGACCATGGCCGGGCGCGTCGCGTGGAGGGTGAAGCGTTGCGCCGCGTAGAAGCCGACGTGCGCGAACGGCGGGAGGTGCTCGATCCGCTCGACGTTCTCGGGCCAGCGGATCGTCGCCGGAACCTGCGGGACGGCGACGGCGAACCGCCGCGCCGGCCGTCGCCGCGCGGGCTCGACGAGGAGCTGGTCGAGCGTCGCCAGCCGGTCGGCGTCGTAGGGGCCGACGGCGCCGAGGTCCCAGCGCGGCGCGGCCGCCAGGGGCCGGCGCACCTCCGGATCGGCGCTGCCGTGGAGCGCGCGGGCGAGCGGCGCCCCGAGCTCGCGCTCGATCGCGGCGAGCGTCGGGCCGCCGGTGAAGGAGAGGTAGAGGTCGAGCCTCGGGACGAGCGCCGCGTCGAGGTCGTCGCACTCGCCGCGCCCGAGCCGCGCGAGCGTGACCGGCGTGTCGAGGTCGTAGAACGCGACGATCCCCCGAGCGAGCTCGAGCACGATGCGGAGCGCGGCCGCGCCCTCCCGCACGGAAGACCCGACGAGGACGAGGTCCGCCTCGCGCAGCGCGGCCGCGTGCGCCTCGCGCAGCTCGGCGAGGCTGCCGTAGAGCGCGGTGCGGCAGTACGTGGGGCGCGCCAGGTCGCGGTTCGCGGCGTGCCGGAGGACGTCGCGCTCGAGGAACAGGACGCGGTGGCCGCGGTCGGCGAGGGCGCGCACCAGGGCGCGCCAGGTGGTGGCGTGCTCGTTTCCCCAGGACGAGGTGATGGAGAGGCCGAGGACGACGACGTCGAGCCCGCTCACGCCGCGCCTCCGGGGGCGGCGGCGGGCTCCGCGGCGAGCGGGGCCCGGACGGGCGCCGGGGCGATCCCGAGAGCGGCCTCGACCTCCTCCGCCCGACGCGAGTAGGTGTGCTCGGCGAGGACGCGCCGGCGCGCGGCGAGCCCGATGCGCCGCGCGCGCGCGGGCGTGAGCCCGGCCAGGATCTCCGCCACCTCGGCGCCGTCTCGCGCGGGGAGCACCTCGGCGCCCGGCTCGAGGAAGAGGTCGAGCCCTTCCCATTCGTCGGTGACGACGCACGCGGCGGCGCCCGCGGCCTCGAAGACGCGCGTCGACGGCGAGAACCCGTTCCGGGCCAGGCCGTCGCGGCAGACGTTGAGCACCGCGAGCGGGGTCGAGTTGAAGGCGTTGTGGTCGGCCGTGCCGAGGTGCCCGAGGAGCCGGACGCTCGGCGGGAGGAGCTTGTCGCCCCAGCCTGCGCCGCCGAGGAGGAACCGGCGGGCGGGGAGGACCGCCGCGGGTCGGAAGAAGAACTCGTCCACGCGGGCCTCGCGGTCGGGCAGCCGGTTCGCGAGGAAGGCGAGGTGCGCGTCGAAGCGCGGATCGGGCGGCACCGGGTGGTGGGTCGACGAGTCGAGCGCGCTGTAGATCGCCACGCAGGCGCGCGCCCCGAGGGCTCGGTAGGCGCGGATCACGGGATCGCCGCCACCACGGGTGAAGACGAGATCGTAGCGGGGCACGAGGGCCCGGAACGGGTCGGACGGATCGCGCGCGAGCCGCTCCAGCGTCCCGGGCGCGTCCACGTCCCAGAACGCGACGCGGTTCCCGGGGCGGCGGAGGTCCAGCACCCGCCCCTCGAGCAGGGCGTCGTGCACGCCGACCCCGCTCGCCTTCACCACGAGGTCCGCCTCGCTCGCCTCCTCGAGGCAGCGCTCGAGGTCCTCCGGGCGCGATGGGTCCCACACCACCGACCGCGCCCAGGGCGGATCCGGCAGGTCGCGGTGCGCCTGGCGCTCGAACGCGTCGGGCTCGTAGAACGCGAGGTCGTGCCCGCGGTCGTGGAGGGCGCGGGCGAGCCCGCGGTAATAGGACGCCGCCCCGTTCCAGTACGACGACACGAGGCTCGAGGCGAAGAACGCGATTCGCAGCCGTTCGGGCATTGGCGTCGCGAAATGTATGCCCTCGCTCCCTCGTCTGCAGGATTCCCCGGGGGGCGCCCCACGCACTCTGAGTGCGGTATGACACCGCAGGCCCGAATGGGCCTCATCCTCCGCGCATCCGGAGGGGGATCATCCTCGCGGGAGAGGCTGCGATGCCGTGGGATCGCTCGCGGAGGAGTGTGCTCGGGGCGGTGCTCGTCGCGGGCGGTGCGGCCGGGGCGTGCTTCGGCGTGATCGAGGGTGGCGGCGACGCGCTCGTCGCGGTGGCCGTCGCCGCGGCGGGTGGGCTCGCGCTCGGCGTCGGCGCCGCCGTCCTGCTGGCGCGCCGGGCGCAGCTGCAGCCGCCGCTCCAGGCCGATCCGCTGCCGGCGGCGGTCGCCCACCGGATGTCGAGCCCGCTCTCGGCGCTGAGGACGAACCTCGAGTGGCTCCGCGACGCGCTCGAGGCCGGCCGCCTGCGCGAGCCGCGCGATGCGGCCGAGGCCCGCGAGGTGCTCCGGGACGCGCGGGATGCCACCGAGGCGCTGCGTGCCGACGTCGGTCAGCTGCGTGCGGCCGCGAGGGCACCCGGCGAGGCGCTGAGGCGCTGAGGCGCTGACTTGAACCAGGGATCGATCGCCAGCACCGTCCCGCCGGGCGTCCGCATCACGAACGCCGAGTGCGAGTACCAGGTGATCTCGGTCTTGCCGCGGG
>DASWCJ010000187.1:0-4392 GCA_036390155.1 Anaeromyxobacter sp. | reverse complement strand
GCCTCGCGGTTCGGAAAGCCCCTGCCGTGGGTCTACCGCAAGTCGCTCCCGTTCCTGCTCATCATGGCGGTCGGCGTCCTCGCGATCACGTACCTGCCCGCGATGACGACGGGCGTCGTCTCGCTCTTGACGCGCTGAATTTCTTGAGCCGCTTCGGGACGCGACGCCGCGCTCCAGATGACATCGGCGCGCCGTACCCGCTCGCCTGGTGGGGCGGCGCCACGGGTTGCGGTTACGACTCGGTAGTAATAGCTTCTACTCGGAGGACCGGATGGCCGAGAAGGCGAACATGGCGGTGAAACTGGACCCCGGGATCCGCGAGAGGCTCCAGGCGCTCGGCGAAGCGAAGCGACGGAGCCCACACTGGCTCATGGTCGAGGCCATTCGCCTCTACGTGGAGCGCGAGGAAGAGATCGAGCGCGCCCGCGCGGAGACGCGGGAGCGCCTCGCCCGCTACGACGCGACCGGCGAGTACATCGCCGACGAGGACGTGCAGGCGTGGCTCAAGACGTGGGGCACGGCGAGTGAAAAGCAGCCGCCCGCTCGCATCCGCAAGGTGCGGACGCGGTGAAGACGCTCCGGTGGGCTCCGGACGCAGTTCGCGATCTCGCCCGACTCCGGGATTTCCTGGGCCCTAAGAACGCGGCGGCCGCCGCTCGCGCCGCCGAAAGGATCTTGCAAGCAGCGGCGATGCTCCGGGAACGCCCAGAGCTCGGGCGCGTCGTGGAGGACGAAGACTGGCGCGAGCTGCTCGCGCCCGCCGGCCGAAGCGCATACGTGCTGCGGTACCGCATCGACGAGGACGCGGTCGTGATCGCCCGCGTATGGCACAGCCGCGAGGACCGATGAGGCCGGCGAGCTGCGCTCGCCCCCGGATGGCGTTGCGGCCGGTCGGCGCTCCGATGAAGACGGGGGCGAAGGAGGTGGCGCGCGTGGGATCCCCACCGGTGAAGGGGTTCGGGCAGGGAGACGCGAGGCTCGCGGCGTGGGCCGAGGCCGTCTACCGGCCGGAGGACGAGCTCCTCCGCGAGATCCGGGAGCGGAGCGTCGCGGCCGGCCTGCCGGCCATCCAGGTGGGCGCGTTCGACGGGCTCCACCTCGAGGTGCTCGCCCGCGCGGCGGGCGCGCGCCGGGCGGTCGAGATCGGCACGCTCGGCGGGTACAGCGGCGTGTGCCTGCTGCGCGGGATGGGGGAGGACGGGCTCCTCCACACCTTCGAGCTCGACGCCCGCCACGCCGAGGTGGCGCGCGCGACGTTCGTTCGCGCGGGGCTCGACGAGAGGGTCCGCGTGCACGTCGGCCCGGCCGCCGAGCGGCTCCGCGACGTCGAGGGGGACGGACCCTTCGACCTCGTCTTCCTCGACGCCGACAAGACCGGCTACCCCACCTACCTCGCCTGGGCGGAGGCGCACCTGCGCGTGGGGGGCCTGCTCCTCGCGGACAACACGTTCGGGTTCGGGCACGTGCACGAGGAGCGGCCCGCGGGCGAGTCCGCCGAGGCGATGGCGGCGCTCCGTGCCTTCAGCGAGCGGCTCGCGCGCGGCGGGCGGTTCCGGGCGACGATGCTCCCGACCGCCGAGGGCCTGTCACTCGGGGTGAAGGTGCGCTGAGCCGAGCACCGGCCCGAGCGCCGCCACGAGCGCGC
The DNA here is from genome assembly GCA_036390155.1 of Anaeromyxobacter sp. Lineage (GTDB taxonomy): Bacteria > Myxococcota > Myxococcia > Myxococcales > Anaeromyxobacteraceae > Anaeromyxobacter. The sequence goes on along the minus strand of DASWCJ010000187.1, from coordinate 2,747 downwards.
GGCTCACGCGGCCGTGGCTCGCCCGCCACTCGGCGTTCGCCTCCGGGCCGCAGCGGTTCGCGACGGCGAGCGCCGCGGCGACCGGCACCCCCGCGGCGTGGCAGGCGGCGAACACCCCGGAGGCCTCGAGGTGCTCCGCGGCCGCGACCGAGGCGAGCCGCCTCGCGCCCTCCTCCGAGGAGGTGATCGCGGGCGGCACGGCGACGGGATGCACGGGGAAGTGCTCCGGCAGCGCCCAGGTCGCCTCCCAGCGCGTCCGCTCGATCTCGGGCCGGTAGGCGCGCCCCTCGAGCTCGTCGAGCGAGGTCGCCACGACGGGCGAGGCGGCGAGCACGTCGCCGACGAGGAGCCGGCCGTCGTAGGCGCCACAGGTCCCGACGAGGAGCACGCGCGCGGGCCGCGCGCCGGCGAGGAGGCGCGCGGTCGCCGCCGCGGCCGCGACCGCGCCGACGCCGATCGTCGCGACGCGCCAGCCCGGAGGCGGCGCGGCGTCGAGCCCCGCGAGCTCGGGCGCGAAGGCGGCGAGGAGGAGCGACGGGGCCACGGGCGCAGGGTAGCACCCGCCAGCCGCCCGCGCCGCGCCGCCCGCGATGCGCCCCGAGGGCCGGAGCGTCAGGGCAGGGCGTGGGCGAGCGCGTCGCGCACGACCGGGACGCGGCCGGCGACGAGCTCGCGCGCCGCGTCCACCTGGCCGAAGATCCCCCAGAGCAGGACGCCGCGCACGCGGTCGCCCTCGAGGTAGTAGACGACGCCCTCCCGGAACGGCGTCTTCCACGAGGCGATCGTCTCGAGCGACGCGTCGAGCCTTCCGACCGCCTCGTACCCGAGGTCGAAGAGGTCCGAGTAGAAGAACGGGAGGTGCCGGTACGGCTCGTCGGCGCCCGCCATGTTCCGTCCCGCCGCGCGGCCCTGGCTGAGCGCGGCGTCCTCGTGCTCGACCCGCACGCGCCCTCCGAGCGCCTCGCTCGGGAACCGGGCGACGTCGCCCGCGGCGAACACGCCCGGTGCGCTCGTCTCGAGGCGCTCGTCCACCTCGATCCCGTCCGAGCAGCGCAGGCCGGCCGCCTCGGCGAGCGCGGTGTCGGCGCGGATCCCGAGCCCGGCCACCACCGCGTCCGCGACGAGCTCCTCGCCGCGCCCGGTCCGCACCACCGTCTCCGCCCCGCGCGGCTCCACCCCCGCGACCGTCTCGCCCGCCATCACCCGCACGCCCTTCGCGGCGAAGGTCCGGACGAGGAAGGCCGCGAGCTCCGCCGGGTAGACGCGTGCGCCGATCGCCGCCTCGGGGAAGATCATCGTGACCTCCTTCCCGGTGGCGGCGAGGGACGCCGCGATCTCGGAGCCGATGAACCCGCCGCCGATCACGACCACGCGCCGTCCCTGCAGCGCGCGGAGCCTGCGGTAGTCGGCGAGCGTCCGGAAGTAGCTCACCCGGTCCCCGCCGAAGGGAAGCCGGCGCGGCGCTCCGCCGGTGGCGAGGAGCAGCCGCTCGTAGCGGTACGTCTCCCCGCGGTCGTCGCGGACCTCGCGCGCGCGAAGGTCGAGCGCGACGGCGCGGCGCCCGGTGCGGAGGTCGAGCCCCGCGACCTCGGGGAGCCACACGCTCTCCTCCGGCTTACCGAGCCAGAGTCCCTTCGAGAGGGGCGGACGGGCGTAGGGCCGGTCCTCCTCCGCCGCGAGCATCGTGACGCGGCCCTCCGGGTCTGCCTCGCGGATCGCGGCCGCCGCCGAGTGTCCCGTCATGCCGCCGCCGACGATCAGGTAGCGCGTCTCGGTCATGTCTCTGCCTCCGCCGGTTCGATGCGCGGCGGCGGCGCCCGTGTCCGGTCCCGGCGGGGGAGGGCCTTCCCGCGAACCTCCCATCCGGGGGCCGCACGCGGTGTACGATGACCGCGTGCTGGCCATCCAGGCGCGCGCGCTCGCGAAGACCTACCCCGCTCCCTTCGGCCGGCCAGGGCACGACGCGCTCCGCGGCGTGGACCTCGAGCTCCCCGCCGGAGCCGCGTTCGGCCTCATCGGCCCGAACGGCGCGGGGAAGACGACCTTCGTGAAGATGCTGCTCGGGATCGTCCTCCCCACCTCGGGGTCCGTCCGGCTCCTCGGCGGCGATCCGGGCGACCCCCGCGTCCGGGCGCGCGTCGGCTACCTCCCGGAGCGGCTCGAGCTCCCCGCGACCCTGGATCCGCGCGCCGTGCTGTCGAGCGTCGCGCGCCTCAAGCGGCTGCGCGGGGCGCAGCGGGAGATCGAGCGGCGGCTGGAGGAGGTCGGGCTCGAGGACGCGGCCCAGCGGCGGATCGGGACGTTCTCGAAGGGGATGCGGCAGCGGCTCGGGCTCGCCTGCGCGCTCCTCGGGTCGCCCGAGCTGCTCGTGCTCGACGAGCCGACCGACGGGCTCGACCCGCTCGCCCGGGTCGAGGTCCGGAACCTCCTCGCCCGCGAGCTCGCGCGCGGCGCGACGCTGCTCCTCAACTCGCACCTCCTCGCCGAGACCGAGCGGATCTGCTCGCGGATCGGGATCCTCGTCCAGGGCCGGATCGTCCGCGACGGCGCCCTCGACGAGCTCCGCGCCCCCACGAGCCGCTGGAGCGTGCGCCTCGAGGGCGGCGGCCCGGAGGCGATCGCCGCCGCCGGGTTCTCCGCCGCCGGTGCGGCGTGGACGTTCGACGGCGAGGCCCCTGCGCTCAACGCCGCCCTCGACCGGGTCCGGCGCGATGGGGCGCTCGTGGTCGGCGTGTCGCGGGAGCAGC
>DASWCJ010000186.1:0-16197 GCA_036390155.1 Anaeromyxobacter sp. | reverse complement strand
CCGTTTCCACTTCCATCCCCCCGCCACCGTTTGGGAAGATGCGGGGTCCGCCGAGAGAGCGAATCCGAGGGGGCTCCATGTCTCGCATCCGGTCCACCGTCGCCTCGCTCGCGGTCGTCTCGGCGCTCGCGGCGTGCGGGGCGCCCGAGCGTGGCGCAACGGCGGGGACAACAGCGGCCGAGCCGTCGGGCACTTCGACGACCGCGACCTCGACCGCGACTCCGACCCCGACCGCGCTCGTCCGGACTGCGTTCGCGCTCGAGCCCACGACGTCCACCTCGACCGCGTCGCGCCTCGCCCTCTCGGCGGGAGCCGAGGTGGTCGTGGATCCCCGCGCCACCTTCGAGGTGGAGCTCGCCGCGCTCGCACCCGACGCGCGGCTCGTGCTGCTCGACGCGCGAGAGGACTTCGTCTCGGCCACCTCCTCCCGGGAGCTCGGAGCCTCGACGCGGCTCACGCTCGCGCCGGCCGCGCCGCTCGTCCCGGGCTCCCGCTACGCGCTGCGGCTCGATGGCACGACGGAGCGCGTCCTCCACGACGCCGCCGGACGCGCGTTCGCGCCGCTCAGCCTGCCGCTCCTCGCCGCGGGGACTCCGCCTCCGCCGGAGCCGAAGAAGGCGACCCGGAAGAAGCGGCACCGGTGAGGAGCGCGCGCAGCTGCGCCACGTTCCGCGATCGATCGTACTCGTCCCGCACCGCCCGCCGACCGGCGTCGGCGAGCCGTCCCGCGAGCGCCGGGTCGCGCGCGAGCCGCTCCATGGCCGCCGCCAGCGCCACCGCATCCCGCTCGGGGACGAGCAACCCCGTCTCTCCGTCCCGGACGAGCTCCGGGATGCCGGAGAGGCGCGAGGCGACGACCGGCACCCCCGCGGCCATCGCCTCCATGAGCGCGACCGGGATCCCCTCCATCTGCCCGTCGCGCGCCGTGACGCTCGGCAGGACGAGCGCGGTCGCGCCCGCGAGCACCGCCGGGATCTCCTGGTGCGGGAGCGCACCGCGGAGCACCACGACGTCGCGGAGCCCGGCCCGCGCGACGCGCGCCTCGAGCCGTCGCCGGAGCTCGCCGTCGCCGACGAGGACCACGCGCAGGTCGAGCCCCCCGCGTCGCAGGATCTCGGCCGCCTCGATCAGCACCTCGTGCCCCTTGTAGGGCCGGAGCGACGCCACGCATGCGAAGGTCGGGATCCGGGGCGGCCGGCGCGCCGCCGGCGCGAACGCGGCGAGGTCCACGCCGCAGCGGATGACGTGCACCTTGCCCGCCGCCGCTTCGCCGCACGCCTGCTCGACGAGCCGGCGGTTGAACTCGGAGATGGTGACGACGAGGTCGGCCCGCCGGACCTTCTCCGCGAGCATCGCCCGGTCGACGTAGAGATCGTGGGCGTGGGCGGTGAAGCCGTAGGCAATGCCCGTCAGCTCTTGCACGAACCAGGCGGCGAGCGCCGGGTGCGTCGCGAAGTGGGCGTGGACGCGTCGCGCGCCCATCCCTTCGACGCGGCGCGCGAGCAGCGCCGCCTTGAGGAGCACCGCCGGCGCGCGGACGAGGAGCTTGCGGGAGGGCGCGCTCTCGGCGAGCGCGGTCCGCCACGCGCGGAGGAACCGCCCGGGGCGCCGCCGCAGCCAGTGGAGCTGCGCGGCGAGGAGCTCCCACGAGAGCGTTCGGTGGTAGTGGGTGCAGCCCTCGAGCTCGCCGAAGCCCGCGTGGACCTCGCCGCCCCGACGGCCGAAGAGCGGCAGGACCTCGACCTCGACGCCCTGCGCCCGCAGCTCACGGAGCTCGTCGAGGACGAACGTCTCCGTGATCGCCGGGAACCACGAGACGACGTACGCGATCCGCCCATTCCCACCCGGCATGCGCTCCCCCCGTCGCCGCCCGTCCCTCCGCCGCCTCGCGGTACAGGGCGAGGTGGCGCCTCGCGACCTGCAGGATCCCGAACTCCTCGAGCACCCGGCGCCGCGCCGCCGCGCCGAGCGCCGCCGCCCTCCCCGGCTCGTCCAGCACGGCGCAGACCGCCGCGCCGAGCGCGGCCGGATCCTCGGGCGGCACGAGCAGGGCGGTGCCGCCCGTCGCCGAAGGCGTGCCGCCGACGTCGGTCGCGACCACGGGCAGGCCGCTCGCCATCGCCTCGAGGAGCGCGACCGAAAGCCCCTCCGTGCGCGAGGGCAGCACGAACGCGTCGGCCGCGCGCAGCCAGGGCGCGACGTCCTCCGCGGCGCCAGCGAACCGGACGAGCCCGAGGATCCCGTGGTCCCGGGCGCGCCGCTCGAGTTCCGCGCGCTCGGGGCCGTCGCCGACGATCGCCAGGGTCGCGAGGCAGCCCCGGCGCCGCGCGTCGGCCCACGCGTCGACGAGCACGTCGACCCCCTTCTCCGGCGCGAGTCGCCCCGCGTACACCACCGCGGGCACCGGGGGGAGCCCGAGCGCACGCCGGGCCCGGCGCCGCTCCGGCTCGTCCACGGGGAGATGGCGGCGCGTGTCCACGCCGTTCGGGATTTCGTGCACGCGCGCCCCGGGAAGCCCCGCGGCGAGGAGCTCCTCCCGGATCGGCCGTGACACCGCCACGAAGGCGTCCGCGCGCCGCCGGAGCGCGGCGAGCCTCGCCCGCCCGAGCGGACCCTGCCGGAGGAGCGAGGCGATGTCGCCGATGGCGCCGCTCGCGTGGGCGGTGACGACGAGCGGAGCACCCCGCAGCCCGGACACGATCAGCGCCGCGGTCGCCGGGGAGAGAAGCTGGTGCGCGTGCAGGACGCCGACGCGCGGCCCGAGCGCCGCGACCGCTCGCGCCGCGAGCGACACGTAGGCGAGCGTCCCCGCGGGCCCGCCCCGCGCGAGCCCCACGCGGTGGACCGTGACGCCGTCCATCTCCTCACGCGGGGCGCGCCCGGGCGCGGGCCGGGTCACGACGTGGACCTCGGCGCCGAGCTCCGCGAGCGCGCGCGCGAGAGCGAGCGTCTGGGTCTGGATCCCGCCGACGGAGGGAGGGAAGAGGCTCGTGAGGAGGGCCACGCCCTGCATCGCGAACACGATGCGCACGGCGGACAGGGCCGGAGAGGCGAGCTACGCGCCGCCCGGGGCCGAGCGGCGCTCCAGCTCGCCGAGGACGGCGCGATCCGCCTCGAGGAAGTCGTACCGCTCGAGCGTCCCCACGCGGGCCCAGGCGAGCTCCGCGACGCCGATCGGGGCGGGCTCGGCGTCGGGCGCGAGGTCGCACGCGTAGAACGCGAGCTCCACGTCGAGGTCGGGATAGCGGTGCCGGTGGCGCAGGAGGAGCCGTCCCACGGAGACGTCGCAGCCGAGCTCCTCGCGGAGCTCTCGCGCGAGCGCCTCCTCCTCGCCCTCTCCAGACTCGACCTTGCCGCCGGGGAACTCCCACTGCCCCGGTCGGCCCGGCGCGTCGGGGCGCCGCGTCACGAGGATCCTGTCCCCCCGGCGCGCGACCGCGGCGACGACCCGGATCGCCCTCACGAGCGGAGGTCGAGGGCGTAGAGGTCGCCCCCGTTGGAGAGCACGTAGATCCGGCCCTTGCCCACGCCGGGGGCGCCGAGGACGCCGCTGCCGGGATCGAAGTGGCGGAGCGGCCGGCCGGTCGCCGCCTCGAGCCAGCGCAGCCCGCCGGGACCCGCCGGGACGACGAGCCACTTGCCGGCGAGCGCCGGCACGCCCCCGGGCGACCCGGCGAGCGCGGTGGTCCAGATGGGCGCGCCGGTCGCGGGCGACAGGGCGACGACGCTCGCGGTCGTCACGACGACGACCTCGCCGCCCGCCACCATGACCCGGCTCGCGCCGGGGGCGGCGAACGACCAGGCCTCCTTGCCCGTGCGCGCGTCCACCGCGACGACCGCGCCGGAGTACGCAGCGGCGTAGAGCCGCCCGTCGTCGAGCGCGATCCCGTCCACGTCCACGTAGCTCCCCGCCGGCGCGAGGCGCCGCTCCCAGCGGGGCGCGCCGGTGGCGAGGTCGAGGGCCGCGACGAAGCCGTCCGAGTAGCCGGCGAACGCGAGCCCATCGCCCACCTGCACCGGCGCAGCGCCGTGGATGGTGAGGGCCCCGCCCTTCTGCTCGCGGCGGTGGTGCCACTTCCACGCCCCGGTGCGCGCGTCGACGGCGAACGCCGTGTCCTGCAGGCTGGCCACGAGGACGAGCCCGCCCCCGACCGCGGGGCGCGTGGAGAGGTCCTCCTTCGCGGCGTAGACCCAGCGGGCCTTGCCCGTCGGGATCGCGACCGCGTAGAGGTTTCCGTCTGCGGAGCCGGCGTAGACGGTGTCGCCGTCCACCGCGGGCGGGCCGAAGCCGCCCGCCGCCTGGAGCTCCCACGCGAGCGTCCCGTCGGCGCGCACCGCGTGGAGCCAGCCGTCACGGGTACCGACGAACGCGATCCCGCGCTGGACGTCCACCGCCACGCCGCCGAGCTCCTGCGGCCCGGTCTCCAGGGCGCGCGCCTCGACGAGCGGCCGCTTCCACGCGACGCTGTAGAGGCGCACCGGCGCCGGTGGCAACGAGGTCTCGACGCCCGTCCAGCCCGCCGCGAGCGCGAGGCCGAGCGCGAGCGCCTTCATCTATCTCCCACCGAGCCGGGCGAGGAGCTGCGAGGCGTCGGCGGTGAGGAGCGAGTCCTTGTGTCGCTCGCCGTAGGAGCCGAGGATCGCCTTCGCGTCCGCGACCTTGCCGGCGCGCGCGAGGACCCGCGCCCGTTCGAGGTCGGCGCGGTCCGCGAACGCGGGGACCTCGCGCCCGAGCCGCTCGTAGGCGGCCGCGGCGGCGTCGAGCTGTCCCTTCGCCTCCTCCGCGATGGCGATTCCCTCGAGCGCGCCGAAGCGGAGCGAGTCCCCCTGCGGCGCGGCCGAGAGGTAGCGCTCGTAGGCGACCTTGGCGTCGTCCCAGGCGCGGAGCCGCACCTGGGCGTCGCCGAGCGACAGCGCCGCGAGGAGCGCGGCGCTCGTCCCGGGGTGCTCCGCGAGGACCTCCTGCGCCGCCGCGACGATGGCGCGCTGCTTCGCCTCGTCGCTCGGAAAGAACGGGCCCGGGAGGCCGGGGAGCGGCACGGGGGAGACGTCGCCGGCGGCGGTCGCGAGCAGCTGCGACGCGGCCTGGCCGGCGCGCTCCTCGCGCCCCTGCCGGACGGCCTGGAGCACCGCGAGGAGCACCGCGACGCCGATGACGACGCCTCCCGCGATCACGACGTGCCTGCGGCGCGCCGCGATCCAGCCCGCCGCCTGCGTCGCGGCCTGCTGGAACTTGTCCGGCTCCTTCATGTCTTTGCGGCTGATCGAGGTCTCGGCCATAGGGGGGGCCAACTTAGGAAAGGGGCCGGAGGGCGTCAAGGGCAGAGCGGCGGCCGCTCACTTGCGCGCGCCGGGTGGCGGGCGTCGCCGGCGCTTCCGCTCCTTGAACACGATCCGCATCGGGGTCTCGAGCCCGAACGCCTCGCGGATCCGGTTCTCGACGAACCGCCGGTACGGCTCGCCGATGGCCTCCGGACGCGAGCACTGGATGACGAAGGTGGGCGGGGCGTAGGCGACCTGCGCGGCGTAGAAGAGCTTCACCGGGTGGCCCTTCGCGAGCGGCGCCGGGTGGTCCACCTGGATCGCGGAGACGAGGTCGTTGAGCTCGCGGGTCGGGAAGCGCGCCCGGTACTGCTCGACGAGCTTCGCGGCGCGGTCGAGCACCTTCTCGACCCCGCGCCGCTCCTTCGCCGAGACGAAGAGCATCGGGGCGAAGGCGACGAACGGGAGCCGCTTCAGGAGCTCCTTGCGGTACCAGTCCTGCGTCGCCCCCTCGCGCTCGGCGATGTCCCACTTGTTCACGACGACGACGAGCGCCTTCCCCTTCTCCACGACCAGCCCGAGCAGGCGAGCGTCCTGCTCCACGCCCGCCTCGGTGGCGTCGAGCAAGCAGGCGACCACCTCGGCGTCGTCGATCGCCCGCATCGCCCGGACGACGGAGTACGCCTCGACCTTGAGCGCGATGCCGCGCTTGCGGCGGATCCCGGCGGTGTCGGTGACGACGAAGCGCCGCCCGCGGTGGACCACGAGCGAGTCGATCGCGTCGCGCGTCGTCCCGGGGATTTCCGAGACCACGAACCGCTCCTGGCCGAGGATCGCGTTCACGAAGGTGCTCTTCCCGACGTTGGGCCGGCCGACCACCGCGAGGCGCACGTCTCCCTTCGGCCGATCGTCCTCCTCCACCTCCGGCGGCTCGTCCTCCTCCTCCGGAGCGGGCTCCGCCTGCGGGACCGCGAGCTTCTCGATGATCGCTTCGACGAGGTCCCCCACCCCGCGGCCGTGCTCGGCCGAGACCGGGTGGACGTCGCCGAAGCCGAGCTCGTAGAAGTCGGCGATGGGCGCCTCGCCCTCGGTCGCGGCCGAGTCCACCTTGTTCACCGCGACGAAGAGCGGCTTCGCCGCGCGGCGGAGGAGGTCCGCCACCGAGCGATCGACGTTCGTGATCCCCTCGCGACCGTCCACCACGAGCACGATCGCGGCCGCCTCGTCGACCGCGAGCTGGGCCTGCTGGCGGACCTGCGCCAGGAGGCGATCGCGGGTCTCGGGCTCGAAGCCGCCCGTGTCCACGACCGAGAGGAGCCGGCCGTCCCAGTCCACATCCGCGTAGTTCCGGTCGCGGGTGACGCCCGGGACGTCCTGGACGATCGCCTTGCGGCGCCCGGCGATCCGGTTGAAGAGCGTGGACTTCCCCACGTTGGGGCGGCCGACGAGGGCCACGAGCGGACGAGGGGCGCTCACGTCGAGATCCCCAGCTTCTTCAGCGCGGAGGCGCGCTCGCTCCATTTTTCCTCGACGGCCACGTGCAGGGCGAGGAACACCTTGCACCCGAGGAGCCGCTCGAGGTTCTCCCGAGCGCGGGTGCCGATCGTCTTGAGCATCGCGCCGCCCTTCCCGATGACGATCGCCTTCTGCGAATCGCGCTCGACCCAGATGCGCGCCGCGATCCGGACGAGGCCACCCTGCTTGCCTCCGGACTGCTTGCCTCCGGACTGCTCGCGCCGGTCGCTCTCGTCGAACTCCTCGACCTCCACCGCCGCGGCGTAGGGAATCTCCTCCCGCGTCTGGAGCATCACCTGCTCGCGGACGTACTCCGCCGCGAGCTGGCGCTCGGCCTGGTCGGTGAGGACGTCCGGCGGGAAGAGCGCTTCTTCCGACTCGGGGACGTGCCGCTGCAGCGCCTCGAGCAGCACCTCGACGTTGTCGCCCTTGAGGCCGGAGAACGGCACCACGTCCGCCCAGGCGTGCAGCCCGCGGTACGCGTCGATCACCGGGAGGAGCGAGGGCCGCGGGGCACGGTCCATCTTGGAGATGCCGAGGATCGCGGGCTTGCCGCTCTTTGCGACCTCCTCGATCGCCCACCGCGTGGATTCGCCGATCTCCACGCGGCCGTCCGGGCCGGTGCCTGCCTCGACCAGGCAGAGCACGACGTCCACCTCGGAGAGCGTCTGCAGCGCGACCTCGACCATCCGCCGGTTGAGGGCGCCCTTCGCCTTGTGGAGGCCGGGCGTGTCGAACAGCGCGACCTGGGCGTTCGGCCCGGTCCAGACGCCCAGGATGCGGGTCCGCGTGGTCTGCGGGCGCGGCGAGACGATGGCGAGGTGCTCGCCGAGGATCCGGTTGAGGAGCGTGGATTTTCCGACGTTCGGGCGACCGACGATCGCGACGAACCCGGCGCGGTAGGGGGGCTTCTTCTTGGTCATGGAGGTGATCGCGCCCGCCGCGGCGAGGGCCGGGGCGGGCGCCTGGGTTCCTTGTGGTGCGGCGCTTACGGCTGCGCGCCGCGGGTGATGACGACCTTCTCGAGCTTCACGCGGGCGTTGCCGGCCGCGGCGATCTTCGGGACGAGCTCGAAGCCCTTCACGACCTCGCCGAAGATGGTGTGGCCGCGGTCGAGGTGCGGCGTCGGCACCTCGGTGATGAAGAACTGGGAGCCGTTGGTGTTCGGGCCGGAGTTCGCCATCGCGAGCAGGCCCGGCTTCGAGAACTTGTTGTCCGGGCCGATCTCGTCGGCGAAGCGGTAGCCAGGACCGCCGGTGCCGGTGCCGAGCGGATCGCCACCCTGTATCATGAACTGCGGGATGACCCGGTGGAAGACGGTGCCGTCGTAGAGCGGCTGCTTCACCATCTGGCCGCTGCGCGGGTCCTTCCACTCCTTCGTGCCCTCGGCGAGGGCGAGGAAGTTCTCCACGGTCTTGGGCGCCTTCTCGGGGAGCAGCTTCACCACGAGATCGCCCATCGAGGTCTTGAACGTCGCGAACACCGGCGTCTGCATCTTGGTCTTCTCCTGGGCGTGGGTGAGCGGCGCGGCGAGGGCCGCCGCGAGCGCGAGGGCGAGGGTCGGTCGGGTCATGTCCGGGGATGCTATTCGCGCCCTACCGGCCCGGCAAATGGAAAGTCCCGTCTCGAGGCGGGAAAGTCAGCGTCCCACCCGCCGCCCCGCGCGGGCCTTCCCGCCCTTCCCGGCGCGCGGCGCCTTCGCGGCCTTCGCGGCCTTCCGCTTCGGCGCGGCCGCCGGGCGCTTCGCGCCCGCCCGGGCCGCCCGCCCGGTGCGCTTGCGCGGCTCCGGTGACGGCTCCGGAGGCGGCTCGGGGACCTGCTCCGCGGGCGGCGCGACTGGCTCCGCCGCGGGCGGCTCGAGTGCAGGCTCCGGCGCGAACCGGCGGCCGAGCGCGTCCAGCGCGAGCTTCGCCGCGGCCTGCTCCGCGTCCTTCTTCGAGCGCCCCGACCCGCGGCCCACCACCTCGCCGCGGAGGTCGGTCTCGACGTCGAAGGTCTTCGAGTGGTCCGGCCCGTGCTCCGCGACGACGCGGTAGCGCGGCGTGGCGCGCAGCCGGCTCTGGGCGAGCTCCTGCAGCTGCGTCTTGAAGTCCCGGTCGAGCGTGCCCGCGGCCGCGCGCGCGAACGCCTCGCCGAGGAACCGATCGACGATGCAGAGGACCGGGGCGAGGCCGCCCTCGACGAACACCGCTGCGATCACTGCCTCCATCGCGTCGGCGAGGAGGGAGGCCTTCTGCCGCCCGCCGGTGAGCTCCTCGCCGCGGCCGAGCCGGAGGAGCGCGCCGAGGTCCAGGGCACGGGCCATCTCCGAGAGCCCCTGCTCGTCCACCACCGCCGCGCGCATCTTCGAGAGGTCTCCCTCCCTCGCGGTCGGGAACCGGTCCATGAGCCGGTGCGACACGGCGAGGTCGATCACCGCGTCGCCGAGGAACTCGAGCCGCTCGTTGTCCTGCAGCCCCTCCTCGTCGCGGTGCTCGTTCACGTATGACTTGTGGGTCACCGCCGCGAGCGCCACCGCGCGATCGACGAGCGGGATCCCGAGCCGGGCGCAGAGCGCCTCGACCGGATCGGCGGACGCGTCGACGCGCGGCGGACCGCCGGTCGGCGCCTCGGCTGGAACGTGTCCCTCGCTCATCGAGCCTCCATCCTAGGTCCGCAGCCGGGCCGCGAGCTCGTCTGCGAGCGCGTACGGGTCGGCTTCGCGCGCGGCGATCCGCCGGGCCACCTCGTCGAGGCGCCCCTCCGCCGCCTCGAGCCGGGCGAGCGCGCCGGCGACGAGCCGTTCGCGCAGGAGCGCGACGAACGCGGCCCGGGCCCGGGCGGTGTCGCGCGCGAGCCGGCGGCCGTTCCCGTCGAGGTGGGCCCGGTGGCGCTCGATCGCGTCGACGAGGTCCCCGACGCCCTCGTCCCGGATCGCGACGGTCCGCACGATCGGCGGCTCCCAGTCCGCGCCAGGCCCGGGCGGCGGCGCCTCGGACGTCTCGACGCAGCGGTGCGCGGCGTCATGCTCGGGCGGCGAAGCGACGGTGCGGCGGAGCTCCAGCATGGTCTGGAGGTCCCGCACGGTGCGGTCCGCCCCCTCGCGGTCGGCCTTGTTCACGGCGAACACGTCGGCGATCTCGAGGACCCCGGCCTTGATCGCCTGCACGTCGTCGCCGAGCCCCGGCACCGACACCACCACGACCGTATGGGCGAGCGTCGCGACCTCCACCTCGTCCTGCCCGACCCCCACCGTCTCGACGAGCACGACGTCCTTGCCCATCGCGTCCATCACGTGGACGAGGTCGAGGGTCGAGCGGGAGAGCCCGCCGAGGTGGCCGCGCGTCGCGAGCGACCGGATGAACACCTCCGGGTCGAGCGCGTGGTCCTGCATGCGGATCCGGTCGCCCAGGATCGCGCCGCCGGTGAACGGGCTCGTCGGGTCCACCGCGATGACGCCCACCTTCTTGCCGGCCGCCCGGAGCCGGGCGATGAGCCGGTCCGTGAGCGACGACTTCCCCGCCCCCGGCGCTCCGGTGAGCCCGACGACGTAGGCGCGGCCGGTCGAGGGGAGGAGCGTGCGCAGCGTCGCCTCGGCACCGGGCTGCCGGTCGTCGAGGTCGCGCATCAGCCGCGCCGCGGCGCGGACCTCTCCCGCGAGGACGCGCTCGGCGAGGCCGTTCTTCCCGGGAGCGCCCATCAGTACGACGCCGCCTCCGGGACGAAGTTCGCGACGAGGATCGCGGCCGACATCTTCCGCGGGGCGCCGATGGGCTGGCGCTGGGCGTCCAGCTGCCGGTAGAGCACGTCCCCGTCCTGCAGCTGGTCGATCTGGACGAGCAGGCGCCAGCCGCCCCGATCGCCCGTGAAGACCGCCTCGAAGTCGGTGCGCTTCAGCACGCGCGCCGCGCCGTACGGGCGGCCGTCGATGTCGGTGCCGACGTATCGGATCTCGTCCGGGCCGGCCTCCTCGACCACGACGTTCATGACCCAGACCTCGCCCGGATTCGGCGTCAGGTGGTCGGGGACGGGCGCCGACGGGCCGGCGCCGGCGTGCGGCGTCCCGACGTGCGGGACCTCCTCCACCTCGGGCGCGCCGAGCGCGAGCGCGACGAGCTTCCGCGTCCCGGGGAAGTCGGCGAGCTCGAAGCGGTCCGACCAGACGTCGCCGTTCGGCCCGATGAGCCGCCCCTTGAACCGGACCCCCATCTCCCGGGCGGCGACGAACCGGTACCGCGTGCCGCCGTGCTGGAACTCCTGCACCAGCTCCACCATCGCGTTCGGGGCCAGGATCGCGTCCTGGCCGAAGACCCGGGCGAGGGCCGCGAGGGTGAGCGCGTTGCGCGGCGGAGGCGTCGCCTCGAGCGCCCCGCCGGGCGCGGCGGCCACCGGCGTCGGCGCCGCGGTCCCGGCGGCCATCCGCGGCGCGGCGGCGGAGAGGTAGACCTCGAGGTCGACGAGCGCGGCGAACGTGGAGAGGTCGAGCGGCGGGAAGTCTTGAGCGACCTCGTACGGGACCCCGCCCACCGGTGCGACGCGCGACACGCGGACGCCCTCCGGCGTTCCCAGGATCTCGAACGCGTGGGAGGTGGACTTCACCACCGCGCGCACCGCGAGCCGGTCCGGGTCGATCGCCGCCTCGAGCCGGAGCGCCCGGAATCGTGCCGCGAGGTCCTGCAGCGCCGCCACCCGGCGCTGGAGCGCGGCGCCGACCGCCTGCTCCAGCGCGCCGGCGCGCTCGTGCTCGTAGAAGTCGATCTCCCCGAGCGCCGCGAGCGGAGGGTCGAGGAACCGGAGGTGGTCGTGCCCCGAGACTACGAAGCGCGCCCGCGCGATCGCCTGATCGGTCGCCGGGTGCGCCACGCGGGCGAGCGCGAGGTCTCCCTCGAGCGTCTCCCGGTCGGCGCCGAGGCGGACGGGGATCCCGAGCGACGACAGCTTCCGGGAGGCGATCTGGTTGAGTCGCTCCCGGGGGATCTTCCCGATGATGGTGTGCTCGCCTTCCATTGGGCGCCGCAGATTACCCCGAAATTGCGCTCGGCGGCGGAACCCTCTCCGGACCCAAGGGCGCGCCGCTCCTACTCTCCGTCGAACACGGGCGGCCGCTTCTCCGCGAAGGCGCGGAGCGCCTCCACCCGGTCCTTCGATCCGAGGCAGTCCTGGTAGAGCCGGTTCTCGAGGGCGAGCGCCTCCTCGAGCGGCAGATCGAAGCCGTCGTCGATCGCCCGCTTCGCTTGCCGGAGCGAGATGGGCGCGTTCCTCGCCACCTGCCCGGCGAGGGCGAGCGCCTCCTCGCGAAGCCGCGCGGGGGCCGCGACGCGGGAGACGAGCCCCATCCCGAGCGCCTCCGCGGCGCCCACCCGCCGCCCGGTGAGCACGAGATCCTTCGCCCGTCCGACGCCGACGAGGCGCGGAAGCCGCGCGGTGCCGCCCGCGCCGGGGATGATCCCGAGCGACACCTCGGGCAGACCGAGCTCCGCGCCCTCGGCGGCGACCCGGAGGTCGCAGGCGAGCGCGAGCTCGAGCCCTCCGCCGAGCGCCGCGCCGTTCAGGGCGGCGACCACCGGCACCGGCGCCCGCTCGATCCCGGAGAACGCCTCGCGGATCGCGGCGTGGAAGCGGTGGACCTCGTCGGCGTTCATCCGGGCGCGCTCCTTCAGGTCCGCGCCCGCGCAGAAGGCGCGGTCCCCGGCCCCGGTGAGCACGATCGCGCGCACGGCGCGGTCCTTGCCCGCGTCCCGCACCCGCTCGCCCAGCTCGCGGAGGAGCGCCATGGTGAGCGAATTCCGGCGGGCCTCGCCCTGGATCGTCCAGACCTCGACCGCCCCGCTCCGCTCGACCGCGAGCTCCGTCCCCATCAGGCCTCCCTGCGCGCGAGCTCGGCCTGGAGCGTCTTGCCAGGCAGGTTGCGGCCGACGAGCCGCTGCGCGAGCGCGCCGGCGGCGACGAGCTTCTCGAGGTCCACCCCCGTCTCGTATCCCATCCCGTTCAGCATGTAGACGAGGTCCTCGGTCGCGAGGTTGCCGGAGGCGCCCGGCGCGTACGGGCAGCCGCCGAGCCCGCCCACCGAAGAGTCGAAGGTGGTGATCCCGAGATCCAGCGCGGCGAGCACGTTCGCGAGCGCGGTGCCGTGGGTGTCGTGCATGTGGAGCGCGAGCCGCTCCGGCGGGATCGAGCGGAGCATCCGGGCGACGACGCGGCGGGTGAGCGCGGGCGTCGCGACCCCGATGGTGTCGCCGAGGGAGACCTGATCGCACCCGATCGCGACGAGGCGCTCCGCGACGGTGGCGGCACGCTCCGGATCGACCGCCCCCTCGTACGGGCAGCCGAACACCGTGGACACGTAGCCGCGCACGCCGAGCCCCGCGGCCCGCGCGGCGGGCACGACCGCCTCGAGCTCCGCGAGCGACTCCGCGACGGTTCGGTTCAGGTTCTTGCGATTGTGGCTCTCCGACGCGGAGAGGAACACGGCGGCGGCCACCGGCGGCGCGCCGTCGCCCGCCCGGCGCAGCGCCTCCACGAGCCGCTCGAGCCCACGCGCGTTCGGGACGAGCACCACCCAGGAGACCCCCGCCACCCGGGGCAGCGCCGGCACGAGCGCATCCGCGTCGGCGAGCTGCGGGATCCACCGGGGGGACACGAAGCTCGTGGCCTCGATGCGGCGCAACCCCGCCCCGGCGAGGGCGCTCACGAGCGCGAGCTTGTCCTGCGTGGGGACCGTCGCGGCCTCGTTCTGCAGCCCGTCCCGCGGGCCCACCTCGTAGACCGTCACGCGCGTCGGCACGATGGGATCCTAGCGCGGATCGAGCGCCGGGGCCGCTCCTGCGGGAGCCCGATCGTCCTCAGGGGACCGGGCGCGCGTCGGGGGCGGACTTCACGTCGCAGCCGCCGAGCTCCAGGGCCTTCAGGTGGCCGTGGATCCGCATCGCGCAGAACTTCGGGCCGCACATCGAGCAGAACTCGGCGGACTTGAACGCCTCCGCCGGGAGGGTCTCGTCGTGCTTGGCGCGGGCGCCGTCCGGGTCGAGCGAGAGCTCGAACTGGCGCTGCCAGTCGAAGGCGTAGCGCGCCCGGGACATCGCGTCGTCCCGGTCGCGGGCGCCCGGCCGGTGGCGGGCCACGTCCGCCGCGTGCGCCGCGATCTTGTAGGCGACGATCCCCTGCCGGACGTCGTCCGCGTCGGGCAGCCCGAGGTGCTCGGCCGGCGTGACGTAGCAGAGCATCGCGGCGCCGTGCTGGGCCGCGACCGCCGCGCCGATGGCGCTCGTGATGTGGTCGTAGCCCGGGGCGATGTCGGTGACGAGCGGCCCGAGGACGTAGAACGGCGCCTCGTCGCAGAGCTCCCGCTCCCGCTCCATGTTCATCGGGATCTGGTCGAGCGGGACGTGGCCGGGGCCCTCGATCATCACCTGCACGTCGTGCTTCCAGGCGCGCCGCGCGAGGTCGCCCAGGACCTTCAGCTCCGAGAACTGCGCCTCGTCGGAGGCGTCCGCGAGGCAGCCGGGCCGCAGGCCGTCGCCGAGCGAGAAGGTCACGTCGTACTTCTTGAAGATCTCGCAGATCGCGTCGAAGTGGGTGTAGAGCGGGTTCTCGGCGCCGTTCGCGAGCATCCACTGGGCCATGAGGGCGCCGCCCCGCGAGACGATCCCGGTCACGCGCTTCGCCGCGATGGGCAGGAACGCGCGCAGGAGCCCGGCGTGGATCGTCATGTAGTCGACGCCCTGCGCCGCCTGCGCCTCGATGATGTCGAGGAGCATGCGCGGGGTGAGGTCCTGGACCTCCTGCACGTGCGCCAGGCACTCGTAGATCGGCACCGTGCCGACCGGGAGCGGGCTCGCGCGGAGGATCGCCTCGCGGATCGCGGGGATGTCGCCGCCCGTCGAGAGGTCCATCACGGTGTCCGCGCCGTACTTCAGGCACACCTGCAGCTTCTCGAGCTCGCCGCGCGCGTCGGAGGTGACCGCGCTGTTGCCGATGTTCGCGTTGATCTTGCAGGTGACCGCGACGCCGATCCCGATGGGGTCGAGCTCGGGGTGGTTCACGTTCGCGGGGAGGACGAGCCGGCCGCGAGCCACCTCGTCGCGCACGAGCTCCGGCGCGAGCCGCTCGCGCTGCGCGACGTGGGCCATCTCCTCGGTCACGAGCCCCTGCCGCGCGAGGTGCATCTGCGTGACGTTGGCCTGACCCCGGCGCTTCGCGATCCATTCGGCGCGCATTAGGCCCGCGAAGCTAGCGATCGCGTCGAGACGTGTCAACGCGCCGCAGGCGGAAAGGTGGCCGACTTTGAGGTCGGTTCGCGGGCCTCTACCGCAGCGCCTTGAACGCGGCGCGGCCGGCGTACCGCCCCGCCTTCCCGAGCTCCTCCTCGATCCGGAGGAGCTGGTTGTACTTCGCGATCCGGTCGGTGCGCGAGGCGGAGCCGGTCTTGATCTGGCCACAGTCGCAGGCGACCGAGAGGTCCGCGATGGTGGTGTCCTCGGTCTCGCCGGAGCGGTGGCTCATCACGCTCGTGTACCCCGCGCGGTGAGCCATCCGGACCGCCTCGAGCGTCTCGGTGAGCGAGCCGATCTGGTTCACCTTCACGAGGATCGAGTTGCAGACGCCCTCGGTGATGCCGCGCGAGAGCCGCGTGACGTTCGTGACGAAGAGGTCGTCGCCGACGAGCTGGACCTTCCCGCCGAGCTTGTCGGTGAGGAGCTTCCAGGTCGCCCAGTCGTCCTCGGCGCAGCCGTCCTCGATGGAGACGATGGGGTACTTCGAGGCCCAGCCCGCGTAGAAGTCCACGAGCTGCTTGCCGTCGAGGACCTTCCCCTCGCCCTCGAGGTCGTACTTCCCCGTCTTGCTGTCGAAGAACTCGCTCGCGGCGCAGTCGAGCGCGAGCGCGACCTGCTCGCCCGCCTTGAGCCCCGCCAGCGAGATCGCCTCCATGATGACCGTGAGCGCCTCCTCGTTCGACTTGAGGCTCGGAGCGTAGCCGCCCTCGTCGCCGACGCCGGTCGCGGCGCCCTTCCCCTTCAGCACCTTCTTGAGCGCGTGGAAGATCTCGGCGCCGTAGCGGAGCGCCTCGGCGAAGCTCGGCGCGCCGAGCGGGACGACCATGAACTCCTGGATGTCCACGTTCGAGTCGGCGTGCGCGCCGCCGTTCAGGATGTTCATGAGCGGCACGGGGAGCGTCCGCGCGCCGGCGCCGCCGACGTAGCGGTAGAGCGGCAGCTCGTGCGCCAGCGCCGCCGCCTTCGCCGCGGCGAGCGAGAGGCCCAGGATCGCGTTCGCGCCGAGCTTCCCCTTGGTGGGCGTGCCGTCGAGCGCGATCATGCGCGCGTCGAGCGCCGCCTGGTCGGAGGCGTCCATGCCGACCACGGCCGGCGCGAGGACGTCGACGACGTTCGCGACCGCCTTGCGGACGCCCTTCCCGAGGTAGCGGCCCTTGTCGCCGTCGCG
>DASWCJ010000185.1:0-7157 GCA_036390155.1 Anaeromyxobacter sp. | reverse complement strand
GCACCACGCGGGAGGGCGGCGGCCGGACTTGGGCGAATCATGAGAGGGCTACTCGCGACCGGCCGCCGCGGCGGCCGCGGCGCGGCGCTCCTTCTCGGCGGCGGACTCGGGCGGCAGCGCGTCGTCCACGAGCTGGGCGGCGATGGTGAGGGCCTTGCGGACCTTGTCCCGCACCTTCTCGTCCGCCTTGATCTTCTGGTAGGCCTTCACGACGCGCTCCTCGTTCTTCGCGTTCGTGGCCTCGAGGTCGGTGACCCGCTTCGCGAGCTCCGCGGTCCGCTTCTCCACCTCGCCGCGGGCGCCCTCGGCCTCGCCGCGGGCGACGAGGAGCTCGGTCCGGAGCTCGTCCGCCTCGCGCTCGAGCGCCTCGGCCCGGGCGAGCGCCTCGGCGGCGGCCGTGGCCTCCTCCGCCCGGCGCCGCGCGTCCTGCTCCGCAGCGGTGACGCGCTGCTCGAGGTCGGAGGCGCGTCGCTCCGCGTCGGCGGCGCGCTTGCGGAGGTCCGCGACCTCGCCCTCGAACGCGCGAGCCTGATCGGCGGCGCGGCGCGCCTCGTCCTTCCCGGCCCGGGCGTCCGCCTCGGCCCTCCGCGTCTTCTCCTGCGCAGCCTCGATCCGCCCCTTCGCCTGCGCGGCCTCCGCCTCGGCCTCGACGGCCCGGCGCTCCGCCGCGTCGAGCCTGCGGTGCAGGTCGGCGTCGCGCTCCGGGCGGTGACCGTCGAGCCGGGAGAGCTCGGCGTCCCCGCCGAGCCGCTCGGATGGCGAGGCGCTCGCGGCCCGGACCGCGGTCGCGGCCTCGTTGAGCACCTGGATGCCGGCCGCGCGCAGGAGGTCGGCGGTCGCGCCGCGCAGCGGCGGCACGCGCGGCGCTCCGTCCAGCCGGAGCCCCGGGGAGCGCAGCTCGTCGTCGCCGCCCAGGGCGCCGAGCGCGGCGTCCGCCTCGTCGTCGATCCCGCCGAGCGCGGCGCGGCCGGCGCCCTCGTCCTCGTCCGGGAGGAGCGCGGCGGCGGCGTCCACGTCGTCCATCGCGACCGGCCTCTCGCCGGTGAGCTCGTCGAGCGCGGCGCCCGCCTCCTCGGCGCCCGCCGGCGCGGAGATCCCGTCGAACGCGTCGTCGAGCAGGCGCAGGTCGGCGTCGGCCCCCGGCTGCGCCGCGCCGGACGGCTCGTCCGGCAGCGTGGACAGATCGAGGCCAGCGAGCTCGGCGCCCGGCTCGCCGCTGGCGCCGGCGCCGAGCCCGATCTCCTCCTCGAGGCTGACGAGCTCCTCCTCGTCGGGGACGACGCCGTCGACGGCCGCGCCCTCCGGGAGGCCGACCAGCGCGCCGAGCCGCGAGACGAGGTCGGCGGGCTCGTAGGGCTTGAGCAGGTACTCGTCCGCGCGCGCCTTCAGGGTCCGGTGCTTCTCGAACGTCTCCTCGGTCGCCTCGGCGCTCGTGAGGACGAGCGGGATCGCCTTGAGGGCGTCGTCCTTCTTGAGCTTCTGGCAGACGAGGTAGCCGCTCATCCCCGGCAGCTCGACGCAGAGGACGACCGCCTCCGGCGACCAGTCGCGGGCGAGCTCGAGGCCCTCCTTGCCGTCGCTGGTGACGCGGGTCTCGAACCCGGCCTCCTCGAGCGCGGCGGTGAGCCGCTCCGCGAGCGCAGCGTCGTTCTCGATGAGGAGGATCTTCTTGGCCATCGGGCGGAGGTCCGGCGCTGGGTGAAGGGGACGCGGCATCGTGCACCGCGCGGAATATTCGAGGGAAATGTTACCCGCGGGCCGAGCGGAGTGTCAAAACGGCGACGAAAGCGCTATCGCGCTCGCGGCGAGCGCAGGGCCAGCCGGACGAGGCTGGCCCGGAGCGAGCGGGGGGCTCGGGGGGGCGCGAGCTCCGCGAACGCGGTGCGAGTGTCCACCCGCGCTAACGTACCGTTCGGACGAGCTCGAAGAGCGCATCCTCGTCGAGCTCGGACACGAGGGAGTAGACGATCTCGTTCTCGCGCCAGACGGCGACGTTGTAGCCGCGCGCGTTCACGACGCGCAGGAGGTGGGGCCCGACCCGCACCTGGCGCCCCGTCCCGGCGAAGCGCCCGTGGGGATCGTCCACGATGAAGAGCCCCGCCTGCCCCCGCGGCAGCTCGTACCGGATGTAGGCGGCGGGCAGCTCGCGGAGGTTCGCGAGCCTCGCGCCGAGGAGGCGCACGCCGTCCCCCTGGAACTGGGGCGGGGCCGGGTGGAAGTCGAGCTTCCCCGCGAACCAGCTCGGGATCATCCCCTCGCCCACCGACGCCGCCATCACCTCGAGCGGGAGCCGGCGGTGGTGGGTGCGGACCGCCTCGACGATCATCGCGTCGTCGCCGCCGCGGGTGGCGAAGACGAGCAGCGCGCCCGCCGCGCACGCGACGAGGGCGCCGAGCGGGAGCCGGAGCCGGCGCCAGAGCGGGCGGCGCTCCCGCGCGAGCGCGCCCTCGATCCGGGCGCGGAGCGCCGGCGGCGCCCGGCCGGCGGAGGAGGGTGGGGTCATCGCCTCACGCAGTCGCGCCCGCATCGCGTCGCGGACCCGCGCCTGCTCGTCCCAGCGGGCGCGGCAGCGCTCGCAGGAGGCGAGGTGGGCGTCCACCGCGGCCCGCTCGCGATCGTCGAACTCCCCGTCCAGGTAGGGATCGGCCGAGCGCTCGATGTCTCCGCACTCCATCGCCGCGCTCGTGGGGGACTCCGTTACCATCGCGCCTCGCCCGTCAGGCAGACTTGCCGCGGCGCTTCCGGTACGCCTCGAGGTCGATGCTCCCATTCTCGCCGACGTCCTGCAACACGCCAGAGAGGACGGCATAGCCCGCGAGCGCCTTCTGGAGGAGGCGCCGGCCGCGGTAGAGCCGGCTCATCACCGTGCCCACCGGCACGTCCAGGATCTCGGCGATCTCCTTGTACGAGAACTCCTGGAGGTCGGCGAGGATCACCACGAGGCGGAAGTCGATCGGGAGCCCATCCACCGCCTTCAGCACGTCGTCGGAGAGCAGCCGGTCGAAGAAGTACTGCTCCGGGTTCGCCGCGTACTCCGACGCCTCGCGGGAGACGAACCGCTCGTGCACCGCGTCCCGCTCCGAACCCTCGACGATGTTCCGCTCCTTCACCGAGCGTCGATACCGGTTGATGAAGGTGTTCGTCAGGATCTTGAAGAGCCAGGCCTTCATGTTGGTGCCGCGCTCGAACTTGTCGAAGAAGCGGTACGCGCGCAGGAAGGTGTCCTGGACGAGGTCCTCGGCGTCTCGGTCGTTCTTCGTGAGCCGCAGCGCGGCGGCGAACAGCGGATCGAGGTGCTTCAGCGCGAGCTCTTCGAACTCGCCGCGGGTCATGTCGGTCTGTCTGAGGTCGAACATCGAGGCCGAAAACCCTCCCGCCATCGTATAGGTTGGCTCCCGGCGATCCGCCGGGCCATGTTCCCACGCCGATGGGTGAAACGGCAGAGCAGGCGCTTCGATTCCCGGACGCCCTGCCGCGAGGGGGACGGCGGCGCGGAAGGGTCGCAAGTGTCGGCGATCACGCGGGATTCTGTGGGGGCAGGGACGCAGCGCCGAGGCCGAGATAGGTCTCGACCACCCCGGGATCCGCCGACAGGGACGCGGCGCTCCCGGCGAGCGTGACCTCGCCGGTCTCGAGGACGAAGCCGTCGTCCGCGATCTGCAGCGCGGCGCGGGCATTCTGCTCCACGAGGAGCACGGAGACGCCCCGCGCGCGCAGGCCGACGATCACCTGGAAGATCTCGCGGACCACCCGGGGCGCGAGCCCGAGGGAGGGCTCGTCCAAGAGCAGCAGGCGCGGGCGGGCCATGAGGGCGCGCGCCAGGGCGAGCATCTGCCGCTCGCCGCCCGAGAGCGTGCCGGCCTGCTGCCGCCGGCGCTCTCGCAGCCGGGGGAAGATCGCGTACGCCTCCTCGAGGAGTGCGCCCCGGGCCCCCCGCCCGGCGCGGGGGAGCGGGAACGCACCGAGCCGGAGGTTGTCCTCGACGGTCATCCCGGTGAAGAGCTCGCGGGTCTCCGGCACGAGCGAGACGCCGCGCGCCGCGTTGTCCTCGATCGGGGACCCGGTGATCGAGGCGCCGTCGAGGCGTACCTCGCCGCCGTCCGCGGGCAGGAGCCCGGCGATCGCGGCGAGGAGGGTCGTCTTCCCCGCGCCGTTCGGGCCGATGACGGTGGTGATCCGTCCGCGCTCGACGCGCAGGCTCACGCCGCGCACGGCGGCGACGCGGCCGTACCGGACGACGAGGTCGCGAACCTCGAGCAGCGGCGGGGCGCTCACACCACGCCCCCGAGGTAGGCGTCGACCACCGCGGGATCCCGGCGCACGTCGGCGGGCAGCCCCTCCGCGATCCGCTTCCCGAAGTCCATCACCACCACCCGGTCCGCCACCTCGAGGACGAGGTCCACGTCGTGCTCGACGAGGAGGATCGCGGTCCCCTCCGCGCGCAGCGCGCGGAGGAGCCCCGCCAGCGCCCGCTTCTCGAGGTGGCGCAGCCCGGCGCCAGGCTCGTCGAGGAGGAGGAGCACGGGGTCGCTGCAGAGCGCCCGGGCGATCTCGAGGAGGCGCTGCTTGCCGAGCGGCAACGCGCCGGCGCGATCGAGGAGGTGATCCCCGAGGCCGACCCGCGCGACCTGGCGCGCCGCCTCGCCGAGGAGCCGCCGCTCCTCCGCGCGGTCGAGGCGCAGCGCCGCGCGCAGGAGGCCCCCGCTCCCGCGCAGGTGGGCGCCGAGCGCGGCGTTCTCGAGCACCGTCATCTCCGGGAGGAGCCGGACGTGCTGGAAGGTCCGGGCGAGTCCCCGCGCCGCGACGCCGCGCTGCCCGAGCCGCTCCACCGACGCGCCGCCGAAGAGGACCTCGCCGGACGTCGGCGCCTGGACGCCCGAGACGACGTCGAAGAGCGTCGACTTCCCCGCGCCGTTCGGGCCGATGACCGCGACGAGCTCTCCCGGCCCCACCTCGAAGCTCACCGCGTCCACCGCGACGAGCCCGTCGAACCGCTTCGTGACGGTCCGGACCGCGAGGATCTCCTCGGCGCCGCCCGCGCCCGCGGCGCGCGGCGGGAGGGGCTCGGCGTCGGGATCGGCGAAGGGGCCGGCGGGAGGGAGCCGCGCGCGGAGCGGGGCCGCGACGAGCGTCCAGAGCCCGCCCGGCGCGCGCTGCAGGAGCGCGATCATCACGACCCCGAACACGAGGAGCTCGAAGTCGCCGGCGCGGCCGAGCGCGCGCGGGAGGAGGTCGCGCAGCCACTGCATCCCGAAGGTCACGACGCCGGCCCCGAGGAGCGCCCCCCAGACCTCGCCGACGCCGCCGACGACGGCGACGAACAGGTACTCGATCCCCGCCTGCAGCCGGAACGGCGTGGGGGAGAGGAAGCGCTCGAAGTGCGCGTAGAGCCACCCCGACGCGCCGGCGAGGAGCGCGGCGAGCACGAAGACGGCGAGCCGGGCCCGCGCGGTGTCCACCCCCATCGACTCCGCCATGAGCCTCCCGCCGCGCAGCGCGCGGAGCGCGCGCCCGGAGCGCGAGTCGAGGAGGTTCCGCGCCGCGAGCACGGAGAGGAGCACGGCCGCCCAGACGAGCCAGCACGTGCGCACCGGGCCCCCGAGCGAGACGCCGCCGATCGAGACGGGCGGGAGCCCGCCGAGCCCGGTGTGGCCCCCGAGCGTCTCGACGTTCCCGAACACCATCGAGACCGCGATGCCCCAGGCGATGGTGCCGAGCGGGAGGTAGTGCCCGGAGAGCCGGATGGTGAAGGAGCCGAGGAGGAGCGCCGCGGCCGCCGCGGCGGCGAGGGCGGCGGCGAGCCCGAGCCACGGGGAGTGGAGGAACGCGGGGCCGCCCGCGGAGGTGGTGACGAGCGCGGTCGCGTACGCGCCGAGCCCGACGAAGGCGGCCTGGCCGAAGGAGGTGAGGCCGCCCACCCCGGTGAGGAGCACGAGCCCGAGCGCGACGAGCGCGTTCAGCCCGACGTAGACGAGGAGCACCACCGGGTACTCGGGGAGGACGAGGGGCGCGCAGAGGACGAGCGCCGCCGCGAGGGCCGGCAGCGCGAGGCGGAGGAGGCGCGCCCGGGCGGCGGGGGTCACTCGTCCTCCCCGATGCCGTGCGCGCGAAGCGAGCGCCAGACGAGGACCGGGATGATGAGCGAGAAGACGATCGCCTC
The DNA here is from genome assembly GCA_036390155.1 of Anaeromyxobacter sp. Lineage (GTDB taxonomy): Bacteria > Myxococcota > Myxococcia > Myxococcales > Anaeromyxobacteraceae > Anaeromyxobacter. The sequence goes on along the minus strand of DASWCJ010000185.1, from coordinate 997 downwards.
CTTGTAGGCGCTCGCCTCGAAGGAGGCGAACGCCTCGATGAGGCCGACGAGCAGCGCGCCCGCGGCCGCGAGCGGGTAGCTCGCGAGGGCGCCGACGATCGCCCCGACGAAGCCCTTCAGCCCGACGAGGAACCCGTTGTCGTAGTAGACGGTGGTGATCGGCGCGACGAGCACCCCGGAGATCGCCCCGACGAGCGCCGCGAGCGCGAAGGACCAGCGGCCGGTGAGGGCGGGGCGGATCCCGACGAGCCGCGCGCCGGTCCGGTTCATCGCGCCGGCGCGGAGCGCCTTCCCGAGGGTGGTCCGCCCGAAGAACAGCGAGAGCCCGGCGAGGAGCGCGGCCGAGAACCCGACGATGCAGAGCGACTGCGCGCTCACCGGGTACGTGCCGAGCATGAGCCGCGCCTCGGACAGGGGCGGCGTGCGCACCCCCTCCGCGCCGAAGGAGAGGAGCCCCACCTGCACGAGGGCGAGGTGGAGGGCGACCGACACGATGAGGAGGACGAGGACGCTCGCCCCGGCGATGGGCTCGTACACGAGCCGGTAGAGGCCGGGGCCGAGCGGGACCACGAGCGCGAGCGCGACCAGGACCTGGAGCCAGCCCGGGAGCGCCGCGGGCGGGACGGCGGCGAGGAGCGCCGCGAGCGCGGCCGGCGGCCCGAGGTGGAGGGCGAGCGCACGAGGCAGGCGGCGGGCCGCCCCGGCGCGGACGAGGCGCACGGCGTCCAGGGCGCCGCCCGCCGCGCCGACCGCGGCGAGGAGCCAGAGCGTGCCCGGCACCTTCCCGGCTTGCAGCGCGGCGAGGGTGAGCGCGCCGTAGGCGACGAACTCGCCCTGCGGGATGAAGATGACCCGGGTGACCGAGAAGACGAGGACCAGGGCGGCCGCGAGCAGCGCGTAGATCGCGCCGTTCACGAGGCCGTCCTGCACGAGCAGGAGGGCGATCTCCGGGGTCAAGCGGCGCCCGCTACTTCACGAGCTTCCAGCTGCCGCCCTC
>DASWCJ010000184.1:0-53992 GCA_036390155.1 Anaeromyxobacter sp. | reverse complement strand
CGCGCTGTTGCAAGCGGACGACGGGGCTCGTCCTCCTCGCCGCGGCCCGCACCTCCCGCGAGAAGCTCGGCGTCCGCCTCTCCACCTCCGCTGCACCGTGCGAGTTCAGCGACGCGAACGCGGAGTGCATCGAGGCCCGCTGCCCGTTCTACCCGCGGTCCGAAGCGTCCGCGTCCGCATCCGCCTCCGCCTGAGCCGTGACAGGTCGCGAGGGCCAGCCGGCGAGCGCGCCGACCAGGGCCCCATAGAGCGAGGCGCTCCAGATGCTGGAGGTGATCGGGCACGTCCCGCTCTTGCAGCCGATGAAGTGCGCATACAGCCCGCCCACGATCGCGCCGACCGTGGCCGCGAGCGCCGCGCGCAGGGGTGACCGGGAGAGGCGCTGCCACGGGGAGGTCACACGGATGAGAGCCTCCGCAAGCCGAGTCGGTTCCGCGCGCCCCGCCGGTGCTCGTTCCGAACCCCTTGGTCCCGCGCCGGCTCCCACCCGACGAGCTCGAGAAGCGAGTGAAGACCTGAACAGGAGAAAGCAGATGACGCTGCTCACCAAGCCCAGAAGCAAGTCCTGCTGCGCGCCGGAGCAGGCGGCGCAGTGCTGCGCGAAGGCCTCCCGGCTCGTCTCGGGCTGCCACGACTGACCCTCCGCGGAGCGTCCGCTCCGCGCCCTTCTTCATCCTTCCCCTCCCGTTCGCGGGCCTGTCCCGCCACGGGAGGGCTTCATCCGGAGCTTTCCAGATGAGCGATCACGTGAAGACCATCGACGCCGCCCATTTCGAGGAGCAGGTGCTCGCCCCCGCAGAGCCCGTCGTCCTCGACTTCTTCTCGACCGAGTGCCCGCCCTGCGAGGCGCTGGCGCCCAAGTTCGACGCGGTGGCCGGGCAGTTCGCGGGCAAGGTCCGGTTCCTCAAGATCTTCCGGCAGGGCAGCCGCGACCTCGCCGCGAAGCTCGGCGTGTCCGGGAGCCCTACCCTCGTCTTCTTCAAGGGCGGCCGCGAGGTCGGGGCGCGCATGTCGGGCGAGGAGATCAAGCGCAGCGAGCTCAAGGCCGCGGTCGAGGCCCTGCTCGCCTGAGCGGAGGGACACCATGGCCGAGCGTTACGACGTGGTCGTCATCGGGGCGGGGCCCGCGGGGCTCGCCGCAGCCATCTACGCAGCGCGCGCGCGCCTGCGCACCCTCGTGCTCGACGAGAGCATCCCGGGCGGCCAGGTGAAGACGACGCACAAGGTCTCGAACTATCCCGGGTTCCCCGAGGACGTGAAGGGCGTCGACCTCGCCGCCGCCTTCTCGGCCCAGGCGCAGCGCTTCGGCGCGGACGTGCGCCGGGCGGTGGAGATCACCGAGCACGAGCTCGCCGCCCCGGTGAAGCGGCTCGTCCTCGACGAGGAGGAGACGGTCGAGGCGCGCGCCGTGATCGTCGCGACCGGCGCGAAGCCCCGCCCGCTCGGCGTCCCCGGGGAGGACCTCTTCAAGGGCCGCGGCATCTCCTACTGCGCGACCTGCGACGGCGCCTACTTCGAGGACAAGGACATCCACGTCATCGGCGGCGGAAACTCCGCGGTGGAGGAGTCCCTCTTCCTCACGCAGTTCGCGCGCTCGGTCACGATCGTCCACCAGTTCCAGGAGTTCCAGGCCGAGCCCGCGTCGGTCCAGGAGGCCCTCGCGAACCCGAAGATCCGGGTCCTGCTCGGCCACGAGCCGCGCGGCTTCCACGGCGAGACCGCGCTCGAGCGGCTCGAGGTGGAGGTGCTCGCCACGAAGGAGCGGAAGCAGCTCCGGACCGACGGCGTGTTCGTGTTCATCGGGATGGTGCCCCGGACGGACCTCCTCGCCCCCTACCTCCCCCTCGCGCCCGGCGGCTACGTCGAGACCACCGACGCGATGGAGACGAAGGTCCCGGGGCTCTACGCCGCCGGCGACATCCGCGTGAAGCGCTTCCGGCAGATCACGACCGCGGTCGCGGACGGGACCATCGCGGCGCTCGCCGCGCAGCGGTTCCTGCGCTGACGCCCGCCCGGCCCGGCACCGCGCGCCCCCTTCGCGCGGTGCCGGGCCGGGCGCGCTCACCCTCGCGGAACCGAAGCCTTCCGCCGCCGCCTGGCTCTCACCGGCATGCCCTCGCACGCGCTCGTGCTCGGGGGCGGCTTCGCCGGGCCTACCCGACCTCGATCTGGGTCGTCACCGGCGAGAAGCCGTTCGAGGAGGTCTGCCTCGATCTCGGCGACGTCGCCCGCCGCCACGGCTTCCGCTTCGTCCAGGGAAAGGCCGAGGCGATCTCCGGGGCGCGCCGGAGCGCCACCGTGGACGGGCGGGAGCTCGCGGCGGACCACCTCGTCCTCGCGATGGGCGGCGTGCCGCTCCGCCCGAAGGGGGTCGAGCACACGCACTCGGTGAGCGGCGACCCGCAGGGCTCGGTCCGGATGAAGGCGGCGCTCGACGCGCTCCTCGCGAAGGGGAGCGGCCGCATCGCGATGGGCTTCGGCGGGAACCCCGCCGACGGCTCCGCCGTGCGCGGCGGCCCCGCGTTCGAGGTGATGTTCAACGTCGACACGCTCCTGCGCCGGCGGGGGCTGCGCGACCGCTTCGAGCTCACCTTCTTCGCGCCGATGCCGAACCCGGGTGAGCGGATGGGGAAGAAGGCGGTCGCCGCGGTGCGCGCGACGATGGAGCGGCTCGGGATCGCGATGCGCTTCGGGACCAAGATCGCCGGGTTCACCCCGGAGGGCGTCTCGTTCGAGGACGGGTCGCGGATCGACGCGGACCTCGTCATGTTCATCCCCGCGGGCAAGGGCCACCCGGTCCTCGAGGTGTCCGACCTGCCGCGGAACGCGGCCGGGTTCGTGACCATCGACGCGGGCTGCGCCGTGCCCGGCTTCCCCGGCGTCTGGGCGGTCGGCGACTCGGCCGCGCTCGAGGGCCCGGAGTGGCGCGCGAAGCAGGGGCACCTCGCCGAGGTGATGGCGCGCGTCGCGGCGCAGAACGTCGCCGCCGCCGCGGCGGGCCGCGGGGAGCGTGAGAGCTACCTCCCCCACGTCGCCATCACCTGCCTCATGGACACGGGGAACGGCGCCGCCTACGTGCACCGCGACGCCGAGAGGGAGCAGATGATCCCGCTCCCCGTCGTCGGCCACTGGATGAAGAAGGGCTGGGGCGCCTACTTCAAGGCGTCGAAGCGGCGGCAGGTGCCGCGCCTGCCGGGCCTGTAGTTCCGGCCTCCGCCCGCGCCCGCTAGGCCTTCGCGCCGCCGACCCCCGGGAGCAGCGACGCCTGGGCGGGCTCGTCCTCGGCCTCCTCGCCGGCGGCGCGGAGCAGCCGTCCCTTCTTGTCCGGCTTCACGCGCGCGCCGAGCTCGGCGATGTCGGCCGCCTTCTTCATCGCGTTCCCGGGGCCCGTCTGGAGCTTCGCCTTCGCCGCCGCGAAGCTCTCCTGCGCCTTCCCGAGCCGCGCGCCTACCTCGTCGAGGTCGCCGACGAAGTCGGAGAGCTTGTTGAGGAGCTTCCCCGCCTCGTCCGCGATCTTCTGGGCGTTCGCGTTCTGCTTCTCCGACCGCCAGACGTGCTCGACGGTGCGGAGGACCGCGAGGAGCGTGGTCGGGCTCGTCAGGGCCACGCCCTGCTTCAGCGCCTCCTCGCACAGCGTCGGGGCGCGCGCGAGGGCCGCGTGGAACGCGGCCTCGTTCGGGACGAACAGGAACACGAAGTCGAGCGTGCGCTGCTGGAGCACCTCCGTGTAGCTCTTCCCGGCGAGCCCCTTCACGTGCGCGCGGAGCGACTCCAGGTGGCGCGCGAGCGCGTCCTCGCGGGCCTGCGGATCCTGCGCGTGCGTCGCCTCGACGAAGGCGGTCAGCGAGCACTTCGCGTCCACGACGATGGCGCGGTCCCGCGGCAGCTTCACGATCGCGTCGGGCCGCTTCCGCCCGCCGTCGTCGTCCACGTGCGACTCCTGCAGGTCGTACTGCTGCCCCTCCACGAGCCCGGCGGTCTGGAGGAGGCTCTCGAGGATCATCTCGCCCCAGTCGCCCTGCGCCTTCGACTCGCCCGTGAGGGCGCGGGTGAGCCCGTCCGCCTGCCGCGAAAGGCTCTGCTGCGCGTCCTGCAAGAGCTTCAGCTCGCGCAGCAGGCTCGCGCGGTCGCGATTCTCGTCGACGTAGGTCTTGTCGATCTTCTCCTCGAACGCCTTGAGCTTCTCGCCGACCGGGCCGAGCAGCGCCTTCAGCCCCTCCTGGCTCCGCTCGAGGATCGCCTTCCCCTTCTCGTCGAGCACGCGGCCGGCGAGCTTCTCGACTTCGGCGCGGACCGCCTCCCGCGACCGCTCCGCCTCCACAGCGCGCTCCGCCGCCGCCTTCCGCTCGCTCGCGAGCTCGGCGGCGAGGCGGGTGCGCTCCTCCGCGATCTTCCGGGCCTCCGCGATGAGCTCGTCCCCGCGACGGCGCAGCGCCTCGACCTCGCGGACGGCCTCCTCGTTTCGGCGCTCCGCGGCCTGGAGCTCGGCTCGCACGCGGGCCACCTCTGCCGCGCGCTCGACCTCGCGCGCGCGCTCCGAGTCGCGAGCTGCCGAGGCCGCCGCCTGCTCCTCCGCCCGCGCCGCCGCGACCGCCGCGGCCGCCGACGCCTTGCGGAGCGCGAGCCCCACCCCGATGCCGGCCGCGAGGAACACGGCCGCGGCCGCCGCCACCCAGATCCCGTCCATGGTGACAGGGTCGCACGGGGGGCTGACGTGGAGACCCCGACGTGAACGTGAACGTGGCCGTGAACGTTAATGAACGGGCCGCTCGCACGTCACGGCACCGCCGCCGCCCCCTCGAAGCGGGGATCGCTCGCGGCCTCCCGGATCCCGGTCTCCCAGTCCACCCGCACCGCCTGGGCGTTCCCGATGGGTCGGGGAACCGCCTCGAGGACGTGCCCCCGCGCAGCGAGCGCGCGCGCGGTCTCCGCCTCGATCCCATTCCGCTCGACCTGGATCACGTCGGGGCGGAGCTGGTGATGGAGTCGCGGCGCCGCCACGGCCTCGTCGAGCCGCATCCCGTCGTCCACCCAGTGCACGATCACCTGCGCGACGGTGGTCGGGATGGTGGACCCGCCCGGCGAGCCGACGACGAGCTCGAGCCGCCCCTTCGCGTCGAACAGGAAGGTCGGCGCCATCGAGGAGAGCGGCGACTTCCCCGGCGCCGGGGCGTTGAGGCCGGTCCCCACGAGGCCGTAGGCGTTCGCGACGCCGGGGGCCGCGTCGAAGTCGTCCATCTCGTCGTTGAGGAGGATCCCGGTGCCCGGCACGACCACGCACGAGCCGAACCAGTAGTTCACGGTGGTGGTGAGCGCGACCGCGTTTCCCTCCCCGTCCACGACCGAGACGTGCGTCGTGTTCGGCGCCTCGCGCACGGGCAGGATCGCGTCCGCCGGCGTCGCGCGATCGCCGATCGCCGCGCGGAGCGCCCGGGCCGTCTCGGGCGAGACGAGCTCCGCGACCGCCCTCCCCACGGACGGCGCGAAGTCCGGGTCCGCGAACGCCGCCGCGCGCCGGGCGTAGAGCCGCTTCTCGACCTCGACCATCGCGTGCAGGAACCGCTCGGGGCGGTAGCCGCCCGCGCGCGGATCCTCGCCCTCGAGCGCCTGGAGGAGCGCGATCACGAGCGCGCCCCCGGAGGACGGCGGCGGGAACGACGCGATCCGGCGACCGCGATAGCTCCCCTCGACCGGCGTGCGCTCGCGAACGGCGTAATGGGCGAGATCCTCCCGGGTGAGGACGCCGCCTCGCGCCTGGACCGCCGCGACGATCCGATCGGCGAGCGGCCCCTTGTAGAAGGCATCGGGACCCTTCCGCCCGATCTCGCGGAGCGTCGCGGCGAGATCGCGCCGCTGGAGGAGCGCGCCCGGCAGGAAGGCAGCCGGGTTCCCATCGGGGCCCCGTCCGAGGAACTCCCTCGCCGCGGCCCTATCCGCGGAGAGGCAGGCGAGCCGGCGCGAGGCGGAGTCCGCGTAGGCGCGGCCGACCTTGAAGCCCCGCTCGGCGAGGACCGCCGCCGGGCCCACCAGCTCCGCGAGAGGCTTCGAGCCGAAGCGGCGCGCCAGCTCCGCGTAGCCCAGCACCGCGCCCGGCACTGCGACCGCGAGGCCGCCGTCGAGCGAACGCCCCGCACCGGGCTCGCCGTTCCTCGCGAACATGTCCGGGCGCGCACGCCCCGGCGCGACCTCGCGGAAGTCGATCGCGTGGACCTTCCCCGCCTTCGCGTCCCAGACGAGCGCGAACCCGCCGCCGCCGATCCCGGAGCTCTGGTTCTCGACGACCGAGAGCGCGAAGGCCGCGGCGACCGCCGCGTCTACGGCGTTTCCCCCCGCCCGGAGCACGGCCGCCCCGGCCTCGCTCGCGAGCGGGTGCGCGGTGGCGATGGCGCCGCGAGGCGACGCGGCGGTGGTGGACAGCGCGGCGGCGAGCAGGGGCGCGAGGATCGTCATGGTGGCGGCTCCGGCGCCGAGCGTACCGGATCGGGCCCGCCGCAGCGCTCCGTGCGGGGTTGGGTCCTCGGTCTTCCGGGGCGTCGCGCCGCGCGCCGCCGCGGCGCCCGTGGCCGCACCCGGTCGCGCGTGCCAGCGTTCCCCTGGGGGCGGACCGCGGAGAAGCGGCCCGCGAGGGGGAGCGAGATGCGGGTGCTCGGGTGGGGCGCGCTCTTCGCGCTGGCGCTGGTCGGGTGCACGACGGTGAAGGTCGCGAAGCGGGACGGCTGCTGGGTCCAGCGCCGCGAGAACGTCTGGGGACAGGCGCACGAGGACGTCGGTCCCTGCTCGCGCCCGCCGCCGAAGTGGTCCGAGGACCGGCTCACCCGGCTCGTGCAGGAATGCGTCGCCGACGCCGACTACCGCTGGAACGCGCGCGCGGTCGAGGCCTGGGCGAAGCGGCAGCCCGAGCCGCCCCAGCCCGAGCACGAGCAGCTGCTGCGGGCCTGCATGCAGGAGGCGCGGGACGCGATCGCAGCCGAGACCGACGCCGCGACGCTCCGCGCGCGGCTCGCGGAGCTCTCCACCGAGCGGGACGCGCTCCTCGCCGACCTCGCTCGCGACCGGGCGAAGCTGCAGGAGAGCCACGCGCAGATCGCAGAGTGGCTCGGGAAGGCGGCGCAGAAGCCGCCGGGGAACGCGGTCGCGACCTCGAGCTCCACCGCCACCGGCAACGGCAACGGGCGGTCCGGGAGCGACGGGGGTGCGACCCTCGCCGTGCGGGGGCGCGGCGCGCCGCTCGCAAGCTCGACGTCGACCCCGACCCCGACGTCGACCCCGACGTCGACCCCGACCTCGACCTCGACCTCGACCCCGACCCCGACCTCGACCCCGAACTCGACCTCGACCTCGACCGAAACCTCGAACGAGACCTCGACGGCGACGTCGACGGACGGCTCGAGCGCCGAACCGGCGCCGGCCGGGGGCCGCTACAGCCGGAAGCCGATGCCGAGCCGGACCAGCTCCGTCCCGAGCTCGAGCCGCAGGTCGAGCGGCTGCAGCCGCCAGATCACGCCGGCGGCGAACTGCGCGAACAGCCCGCCGTAGCGGTGGCGATCGTAGTACCCGCCCCAGTACGGGTCCCATCCGCTGTACCAACCGGTCTCGAAGCCGAGGTCGATCTTCGGGTAGAGCGCGAGCTGCGGAAGGAGCCAGAGGTTCCACTCGAGCCCCGCGACCGCGGCGATCCCGCTCCAGCTGTAGTTGCCCCACCAGCTATTCTGCTCATAGTGCAGGTAGTCGCCGCCGATCTCAAGGACGAGCTCGTCCTGGATCCTGCCGCCGCGGATGAGCCCGTGCGGCGCGATCGGGAGCCCGATGCGGAAGCCTGCGCCCCAGCCGCCCGGGCCCGGGTCGAGGTCGAGCGCGAGGGACAGCGTGGTGGCGCCGGTGGCGCCGGTGGAGCCGGTGGAGCCGGAGCCGGGCTGGTGCTTCGCCTGCGCAGGGGCCGCTGCGAGGGCGATCGAGAGCGCGAAGGCGGCGAGGATCGTTCGGTTCATGGCGGGCCCGTGAATATCACGTTCGCGCGCCCGTACCCAAGCCCAACGACGCGCACGTTTCGTGACACTGAGGCCCGATCGGTCCGTCAGTCGAGCTTGCGCGCGTCGACGACGCGGCGCGCCTTGCCGGCGCTCCGCTCGAGCGTCTTCTTCCCGACGAGCTTCACGGCCACGGTCACGCCGAGCTCCGTCGCGAGCCGCTTCACGATCGTCTCCTCGAGCTTCCGCTGCGCCTTCATCTGGTCGAAGAAGATGTCCTCGGAGCCCCGCTGTCCTCGTCGAGCTCGCTCCCCAGATACGCCCGCTGGACGTCGCGGTTCGCGAGCAGCTCCTCGGCGGTCCCCTGCAGCACGATGCGCCCGGTCTCGAGCACGTAGCCACGGTTCGCGATCTGCAGCGCGCTCCGCGCGTTCTGCTCGACGAGGAGGACCGTCGTCCCCTCCTCCCGGATCCGCTTCACGATCGCAAAGATGTCCTTCACCACGAGCGGCGCGAGCCCCATCGACGGCTCGTCCAGCATCATGAGCTTCGGGCGGGCCATGAGCGCGCGGCCGATGGCGAGCATCTGCTGCTCGCCGCCCGAGAGCGTCCCCGCGAGCTGCCGCGCCCGCTTCTCGAGGATCGGGAAGAGCGCGTAGACGCGCTCGAGGTCCTGCGCGATCTCCTGCTTGCGCCCGCGCGCGTGCTGCACGTGCGCCCCGAGGAGGAGGTTCTCCCGGACCTCCATCGGCGCGAAGACCTGCCGCCCCTCCGGCACGAGGGAGCACCCCAGCGCGACCACCTTCTCCGTCGCGAGGCGCGTCGCGACCTGGCCGTCGAACGCGATCTCGCCGGCGCGCGCGCGGACGAGCCCCACCACCGTGCGCAGGAGCGTCGTCTTCCCGGCGCCGTTCGCCCCGACGATGGTGACGATCTCCCCGGGGTTCACGTGCAGCGTGACGCGCCGGAGCACGGTGAGCGGCCCGTAGCCCGCGTCGACGTTCCGGATCCTCAGCACGCGTCGTCCCCGAGGTAGACCCGGATCACCTCCGGGTCGCGCTGCACGGCCCGCGGCGTCGCGTCCGCGATCTTCTGGCCGTAGGAGAGGACCGCCACCTCGTCCGAAACCTTCATGACGAGCCCCATGTCGTGCTCGACGATGAGGACGGTGACGCCGCGCTCGCGGATCCGGCCGATGAGCCGGGCGAGCTCGGCCGTCTCGCGCATGTTGAGCCCTGCGGCGGGCTCGTCGAGGAGGAGCAGCTCGGGCTCCGCGGCGAGCGCGCGCGCCAGCTCGACCGCGCGCTGCTGCCCGTAGGAGAGGCTCGTCGCGTCCGCGTCGGCGAGCTCTCCGGCCCCGACGAAGGCGAGCGCCTCGCGCGCCCGCCGCTCGACGTCCTTCTCCTCGCGCCAGGTCGAGGGCAGGTGGAGCATGCCCGCGACGAACCCGGCCCGGCTGCGCGGGTGAACGCCCACCATCACGTTCTCGAGCGCGGTCATCTGTGCGAACAGCCGGATCTGCTGGAAGGTGCGGGAGAGGCCGCGCGCGGCGATCCGGTGGGACGGCTCGCCGTCGAGCGGTTCGCCGCGCAGGAGGACCGTTCCCGCGTCGGGCGGGAGGACGCCGGAGACGAGGTTGAAGAGGGTGGTCTTCCCGGCGCCGTTCGGGCCGATGAGCGCCTTCACCGTCCCCCGCTCGACGCGGAAGGACACGTCGCGGACGGCGTGGAGCCCGCCGAAGCGCTTCGAGAGGCCGCGGACCTCGAGGAGGCTCACCTCGCCACCCCCTTCGAGCGATGCTTCTCCTCCGCTGCTCCTCCCCCCGGCTCGCGGGGGGAGGCAGGGAGGGGGGTCAGCCGCGCGCGGATCGCGGCGACCGCGCCGCGCGCGTCGAGCCGGAGCACCCCGTCCGGCGAGAAGAGCATGACGAGGATGAGCACGCCCCCGAACACGGCGTCGTCGAGCGTGCCGAAGTAGCCGCGGAGCGACAGGAACGTGAGCACGGCGCTCGTCGCGACGGTGCCCCACAGGCTCCCCATCCCGCCCACCGCGACGATCGCGACGTAGCGGACCGACTTCATCACCCCCGCCTCGCCCGGGCCGATCCCGGCGTTGAAGTGGGTGAGGAGGCTCCCGCCCACCGCGGCGAGCGCCGCGGAGAGCACGAAGGTCCGGAGCTTGTAGCGCGCGACGTCGACGCCCATCGACGCGGCGGCGTCCTCGGCGCCGTGGATGGCCCGCAGGGCCCGCCCCACCCGCGACTGGACCAGGTTCGAGAGGACGAGCAGCGCGAGCGCCACGACGACCCACGCGACGTAGTAGTTCGCGACGCGCCCCGCGCGGCCGCCGCCCACGGCGAGCCCGCCGAGGAGCGGGAACGGCGGCACCGACCCGAGCCCGTCCGCGGCCCCGAGCCGCTGCGACGCGAGGAGGACCGAGTAGACGATCGTGCCGAAGCCGAGCGTCGCCATCGCGAGGTAGTGCCCCTTCAGCTTCAGGACCGGCACGCCGACGAGCCACGCGACCGCGAGCGCGAGCGCGATCGCGAGGACGAACGCGGCCCACGGGTGGAAGGAGAGCGCCTCGCCGCCGTAGAGGTCGACCCTCGGCACGAGCAGGTGGAGCCGCTCCCCGAGCGCGACGAGCGAGGCGGACCGGGAGGACGCGAGATCGACGGTGGTCAGGTAGCCGCTCGCGTAGCCGCCGATCGCGAAGAACGCGGCGTGGCCGAGCGAGATCTGCCCGGCGTAGCCCATCAGCAGCGAGAGCCCCGCGGTGACGAGCGTGTAGTAGGCCGCCATCGTGAGCTGCGTGAGGAAGAACGGCTTGTCCGCCACCGCGGTGAGGAGCTGCACGAGGACCACCACCCCGAGGAACAGGGCGATCCGGCCGTAGCGCGATCGAGCGAACGTGACGGTCCGCCCACGCATCAGGCCGCCTCGAGCCGCGCGACCTCGCGCGAGCCGAAGAGCCCGCTCGGCCGCAGGAACAGGATCGCGAGCAGCACCGCCACCGAGATCGCGTCCTTGTAGGCGGCGGGGAGGAGCGAGACGCTGAAGGACTCGAGGACCCCCACGAGGAAGCCGGCCCCGACCGCGCCCATCGAGCTGCCGAGCCCGCCCAGGATCGCGACGGTGAAGCCCTTGATGGCGAGCCCGGTCCCGACGTTGTACGCGGTGTACGTGATCGGCGAGACCACGCAGCCGGCGAGCGCGCCGATGCCGGCGGAGAGGACGAAGGAGAGCGTCACGAGGTTCTTCGTCGCGATCCCGCAGAGCGCGGCGGCGTCGCGGTTCGCCGCGCAGGCGCGCATCTGCCGGCCGATCGAGGTGTGCTGGAAGAAGAACCGGAGAAACACCACGATCGTGACGCAGGTCCCGAGCGACCAGAGGACCTGGGGCGAGAGCCGGACGCCGCCGAGGTCGAGCGAGGAGACCTCGTTTCCGGTGAAGTACGGCAGCGAGCGGACCGACTCGCCCCAGAGCAGCAGCGCGAGCTCGCGGAGCGCGATCGAGACGCCGATGGTGATGATGATCATCCGCAGCACCGCGGGCTTGCGGAGCCAGCGGATGCAGGTGATCTCCACGAGCGCGCCGATCGCCATCGTCACGAGCACCGCCCCGACGATCGCGAGCGGCATCGGCACCACGCGGTGGAGCGAGACGGCGGTCATCCCGCCGAGCATCACGAACTCGCCCTGCGCGAAGTTGATGATGCCGGTGGTGTTGTAGATGATGTTGAAGCCCACGCCGACGACGGCGTAGATCGTCCCGTAGGTCAGCCCCGCGACGAGGTACTGGAGGACGAGCTCGAGCGACATCACTCGCCGAGCACGGCGAACTTCCCGTCCTTGACGGTCAGCATCTCGAACGCGTCGAGGGCGAGGCCGTTGTGGTCCGCCGCGCTCAGGTTGAAGACGCCGGCGGTGCCCACGAAGCCCTTCGTGCCCTCGAGGGCAGCGCGGACCTTGTCGCGGTCGAGCCCTGCCTCCTTCACCGCGCGGGCCAGGATCGTGAGCGCGTCGTACGCGTGGCCGCCGAAGGTGGAGACGTCCTCCTTGTAGCGGGCCTCGTAGGCCCGCTTGTAGGAGGAGACGACCGCCTTCTGCGGGTGCGTCTCCGGGAGCGAGTCCGCGACGACGATGCGGCTCGCCGGGAAGAGGACGCCCTCCGCGGCGGCGCCGGCGGCCTTCGCGTACTGCACGTTGGCGAAGCCGTGGCTCTGGAAGATGGGCACCGCGAGACCGAGCTGGCGGACGTTCTTGATGACGATCGACTGCGCCGGCTCGATGGACCAGTTGAGGATCGCCTGGACGTTCGCCGCCTTGAGCTTGGTGACCTCGGCGGTGAGGTCGGTCGCCGCCTTGTCGTAGACCTCCGAGACCGCGATCTCGATGCCGTGGGCCGGGGCGAGCTTCTCGACCTGGTCCTTGCCTGCCTTGCCGAACCCGGTGTTGGACGAGAGGAAGCCGATCCGCTTCACGCCCATCTTCTTCATCCGGCGGTAGATCATCTCCACCGCGAGCGCGTCCTTGGGGGCGACCTTGAAGACGTGGGGGGTGACCGGGTTCACGATCACCTCGGCGGCCGCGCAGGAGAGGAGGAGGGTCTTCCCCTCCTCCACGATCGGCTTCACCGCCATCGTCTCGCCGCTCGTCGCGGGCCCGATGATGGCGAAGACCTTCTCTTCGTCCATGAGCTGGCGCGCGAAGGAGACCGCCTTGGCCGGATCGCCGGCGGTGTCCTTCACGACGAGCTGGATCGGGTGGCCGTCGACGCCGCCCTTGGCGTTCAGCTCCTCGACCAGCATCTCGAGGGTCCGGGCCTCGGGCGCGCCGAGGAAGGAGGCGCCGCCGGTGACGGCGAGGAGCGCGCCGATCTTGAGGGGCGGCTTGTCGGCGGCGGCGGCGTGGGCGGAGGCGGCGAGGAGCGCGGCCGCCGCGAGGAAGCGCAGGGTCTTCATGGCTCGGGTTCTCCGGTGCGGGCTACTTCGCGAGGAGGACGAACTTCCCGTCCTTCACGGTGACCATCTCGAACGCGTCGAGCTCGAGGCCGTTGTGGTCCGTGGGTGAGAAGTTGAAGACGCCGGCGGTGCCCACGAACCCCTTCATGCCCTCGACGGCGGCGCGGACCTTCTCCTTGTCCGGGCCGACCTCCTGGATCGCACGCACGAGGACCCCGAGCGCGTCGTGGGCGTACCCGCCGAACGCGCTCACGTCCTCGCCATACCGGGCCTCGTAAGCCTTCTTGTAGGCGACGACGACCGCCTTCTGCGGGTGCTTCTCCGGGAGCGCCTCGGCGACGACCACGCGGCTCGCGGGGAAGATGACGCCCTCGGCCGCCGCGCCGGCGCCCTTCACGTACTGGATGTTGGCGAACCCGTGGCTCTGGAAGATGGGACCCTTGAAGCCGATCTGCCGCGCGTTCTTGATCACGATCGACTGGGCCGGCTCGATGGACCAGTTCAGGATGGCCTGCACGTTCGCCGCCTTCACCTTCGTCACCTCGGCGGTGAGGTCGGTCGCGGCCTTGTCGTAGACCTCGTCGGCGACGATCTGGATGCCGTGCTCGGGCGCGAGCCTCGCGATCTGCTCCTTGCCGGCCTTCCCGAAGCCGGTGTTTGAGGAGAGCAGGCCGATCCGCGTCGTCCCCGCCTTCTTCATCTGCTGGAACAGCTTCACGATCGCGTGGCTGTCCTTCTGGGCGGTCTTGAAGACCCACGGGGCGAGCGGGTTCACGATCGCCTCGGCCGCGGCGCAGGAGAGGAGGAGCGTCTTCGCCTCCTGGGCGACGGGCTTCACCGCCATCGTCTCGCCGCTCGTGGGCGGGCCGATGATCGCGAAGACCTGCTCCTCGTCGATGAGCTGCTTCGCGAAGGAGAGCGCCTTGGCGGGGTCGCCGCCGGTGTCCTTCACGATGAGCTGGAGCTTCCGCCCCGCGACGCCGCCCTGCTGGTTCAGCTGCTCGACCAGCATCTCGAGGGTGCGGGCCTCCGGGGCGCCGAGGAAGGCGGCGGGCCCGGTGACGGACATGAGGGCGCCCACCTTGATCGGCTCGGGGGGCGCGGCGCCGACGGCGAGCGCCAGCAGGACGGGGGTCAGGATGGTCATCGTCTCGATCCTCTTCGGTCGGGTTCGCTGCGTCCCCTCGAAGAGAGCTGGTCGACCACGGTGGTTCCCGGGGAGCCCGGCAGCATACCGCATGGGGCATGGCGCGCCCACCGTCTCCCGCCCTCCCCGCTCAGCGAGATCGGGCCGCGCAGCCGGAGCCGCCGGACCCGAGGGAGCCGCGGTCCAGCCCCTCGGCCCCCGGCTCGACGACGACGTGCCCATGGCGCAGGCGCGTCTTGAGCGCCGGGCCCTTCGCCACTGCAGGCGCCTCGTAGCCGACCTCGTACCGGTACTCGCCCGGCGGGAGCCGCCCGCAGGCCGAGGCGAGGTCCACCGTCACCGGAGCGGTCTCCCCCGGCGCGAGCGTCACGGGTGGACCGGGGATCGTGCTCGCGTCCGGCTCGACGCCGCAGGCGCGGTCGGGACCGGGTCCGAGGAAGAGCGTCACCCGCGCGCGCCGCGCCGCGGGGATCTCCATCCGCACCGAGCGGTCGGTGCCGTTCTCCAGGTCGAGCGAGACCTCGCGCCGAGCGCCGGTCCACCGGACCACGTCCGGGAGCCAGATTCGCACCGCCGGCTCGGGCGGCTCCGGACGGGTGGCGCGGCCCGAGAAGAAGGAGCACCCGGGGGCGAGCAGGCAGGCCAAGATCGCTGCGCGTGCCCCGCCCCACCGCATGGCCCGTCGCCGCTCCACGACCCGACGATGGGGAGCGCGCCGCCGAGACGCCCGACGTGAGGCGGCGAGCGGCCGCCCCGCCGGCCTTTCGGGTGCGCCGGCCCCCTCCCGGGCGTATGAAGGGAACGGGCGATTCCCCGCGTCGACAGCGGCCGGACGCCATGGTCCATTACCCGCATGTTCCAGCCGAAGCCGGACTCGCCCTACCCCGCCCTCGCGCAGGCCTGGTCCCGGCTGGGAGTGCCGGACGCGGGCGCGCTCGAGTCGACGCGGGAGGCGCTCTCCGCCGTCCGGCCCGACGACCTGGGCGCGGTCCTGCCGCTCGCCGACGTGCTGCTCCGGAGGCTCGCCGACGGGCCCGACCGCGAGCCCGCGCGCCGCGCGCTCTTCGCCCTGCTCGACGGCCTCCGCCGGCGCGGCTTCACGACCGCGCTCGCGCCGGGGGACGCCGAGCCGTGGCTCGCGCTCGCGTTCCGGATCATCCGGGAGGCGGACTACGGCCTCGGGGAGCTGCTCCGCTCGCGCGAGGAGACCGATCCGCGCACGGTCGCCCTGCGCGTCCTCGGCAACGACGCCTGCGAGGTGACGGTCGCGGACCTCTCCCGCCGCACCCGCGCCATCGCGCGCGGCGTGCTCGGGCTCGTCGGCGGCGATCCCGAGGCGAAGGTCGCGATCCTCTCCGAGAACGGGCTCGAGGCGGCCCTCTGCGACCTCGCCTGCCTCTCGAACGGCATCGTGGACTCCCCGCTCCCCGCGAACGCGGTCGCGGAGCAGATCGTCTTCATGCTGAAGCACTCGGGCGCCCGGGTCCTGCTCGTCTCGGACGACGAGCAGCTCGCGAAGGTGCTCCCGTCGCTCGCGGCGCTCCCGCAGCTCGAGCACGTGGTCGCCTTCTCCCGCACGGCCGCGGAGCGGAACGGGCTCCTCTCGCTCGACCAGATGGTGAGCCAGGGGGCCGAGTTCGACGACGCGGCCCGCGCCGCGCGCGCCGCCGCCGTGAAGGCGACGGACGTCGCGACCGTGATGTACACGTCGGGCACCACCGGGAAGCCGAAGGGGATCGTCTTCACCCAGGAGAACCTGGTGTCGAAGCGGTTCGCCCGCGCGTTCGCGCTGCCGCACCTGAACGAGGGCGACGTCTTCCTCTGCTACCTGCCGCTCTACCACACGTTCGGAAGGTGGTTCGAGCTCACCGGGACGCTGTTCTGGGGCGCGACCTACGTGTTCGCCCGCTCCACCGCGCAGTCGCAGCTCCTCGAGGACTTCCGCAGGGTCCGCCCCACCGTCTTCATCTCCGTCCCGAAGAAGTGGATGGAGCTGCACGACGCGGCCGCCTGGGAGGCCTCCTCGGACGACGATCCCGACGAGCTCGCGGCGCACCTGCGCGTCATCACCGGCGGCCGGCTCCGGCACGGGCTCTCCGCCGCCGGCTACCTCGATCCCGTCGTGTTCAGGTCCTTCCACGCCGCCGGGACCGAGCTCTGCTCGGGCTACGGCATGACCGAGGCGACGGGCGGCATCACGATGACGCCGCCGGGCCAGTACGTGGACGACTCGGTCGGACGCCCGCTCCCCGGGGTCGAGTGCCGAATCGCCGACGACGGGGAGCTCCTCGTCCGCGGCGCCTACGTCTCGCCCAGCTACTACAAGCCGTCGCGCGAGGACGTCGGGCACGACCCCGACGGCTGGTTCCACACCGGGGACCTCGTCTCGGTCGATCCCGCCGGCCACTTCCGGATCACCGGCCGGAAGAAGGAGATCTACAAGAACCGGCAGGGCCAGACGATCGCGCCGCAGCGCGTCGAGAACCTCTTCCGCGACTTCGAGGCGATCTCCCAGGCGTTCCTCGTCGGAGATCACCGCGAGTACAACACCCTCCTCGTCTGGCCGAACCCGGAGTCGCCGCAGGTGCAGGGCAAGACGCCGGAGGTGCTGCGCGAGCTCGTCTCCTCGCTCGTCGCGAGCGCGAACCGCTTTCTCGCGCCGTACGAGCGCGTCGTCGGGTTCCAGATCCTGCCGCGGGCCCTCGACCAGGAGCACGGCGAGCTCACGCTCAAGCACACCTTCAAGCGCGAGGTGGTCGAGAAGAGCTGGAAGGAGCTCGTCGAGCGGATGTACGAGCAGAAGCACCTCGCCTTCCCGATCGAGGGCGGATTCCTGCGCATCCCGAACTGGGTGTTGCGGGAGACGGGGGTGCTCCAGCACGAGGTGTCGCACCGCGACGGCGTCCTGCGCGCCGGCGACCGCACCCTGCGGGTCGGCGGGACGCCCGAGGCGCCCGGGTCGGTGCGGATCGGCGACCTCGCCTACGCGGGCGACAGCACCGTGCTCGACCTCGGCGGCCTCCTCTCCCGGCCGTCGCTCTGGCTCGGGAACGACGCGCTCCGCCGGTTCGTGGGCGACGAGGCCTTCGTCTCGCTCACCGCGCGCTACCGGAAGGGCGGAGGGGAGCTGCGGATCGATCCGCGGCTCTGGGTCTCGCCCTCGCCGGAGCGGCTCGGGGAGCTGCTCCGCACGATCGAGGGTGAGCCGACGATGCTGACGCTCCACGCCGCGGGCGAGCTCCTGCGCGCGGAGCGCCCCGAGGCCCGACGGGCGATCGAGCACCTCCACGTCGGGATCCGCTCCGATCGGCCCGAGCGGGCGGGCCGGAGCCGGTCCCTGCTCCGCCGCGCCGCCGACGCGCCGGACGAGGACATCCGCCGGCGCGCGTTCCGCGTGCTCTTCCCGCACGAGGAGGCGGCCGAGACCATCGAGACGCTGCGCCGCTTCCTCGACCGGATGGGCCCGTTCGTGCTCCGCGACGAGGACCTCGCCTCCCTCCCCGAGCACGGGATCACCGAGGCGCAGATCTCGGCGCTGCTCGACTTCCTCGCCTCCGACGTTGCGCTCGGCGTGCCGGGCGACGTCTCCGACCGCCGCCTCGTGGTCGGCGCGATGCGGCTCATCGCCGCGACCGCGATCGCCCACCCGCTCCAGTTCGCGCGCGCCCGGGTGCCGCTCGCGCGGCTCGCCCTGCACGACGATCGCGAGGTCGCCGCGCGGGCCGGCGAGGAGCTCGATCGCCTGCGGCGCGGGTTCTCCGACTGGATCGGCCCGAACCTGCGGCTCGCGATCGACCCGAAGACCGGCGCCGAGTACGGCTGGCGCGACGTCCTCGCCTTCGACCCGAACGTCCCGCCCGCGGCCCAGCACCACCTCCTCCAGTCGCTCGAGGACACGACCGTGGTCCGCGCCTCCGTGTTCCTGCTCGGGCGCGGCGTGCTCCTCTCCCTCGCCGACATCCCGCCCGGCGGCGCGGTGGTCTCGCTGCTCGGGCGCCAGCACGGGAAGAGCGTCTTCCGGCTCTCGATCCACACGCGCTCGAACGAGACCTTCGACGTCGCGATCAACGTCGCGGACGACATGAACTTCGCGGCGCTCCGCGAGGAGGTGAGCTGGCTCCTCGCCTGCGGCGCCCCGCCGCCGCTGGTCGAGCACTTCGGCGGCTACTTCGCGGAGTGGGGCATCTTCACCGAGGAGTTCATCCCCGGCGACACGGTGGAGCGGCAGGTCGCGCGCCTCGTGCGCTCGGGCGAGCCGAAGCGCATCCGCGGGCTGTGGCCGTTCGTGGTCTGGACCTCGCTCGAGCTGCACGTCCGGTTCTGGGACCGCACCGGCCGGCGGCACGCGCTGCGCGAGCCGTCGCCGGCCGCGTTCATCGTCCCCTCGCACGACTACCACTCCGGCTCGCGGCTCGTGTCGATCTCCGACCGCTCCCCGTGCACAGGCCTCGACGAGCTCGTCGATCGGTTCGAGCGTGCCTTCATCCGGAAGCTCGAGGCGTCGCGCCCCGAGCTGCGCGGCGAGGTGGACGAAGCGCTCCTCCTCTCCGCCGTGATCGAGGCGCTCGGCCTGGAGCGCGGCGTCGCCCTCCTCTCCAGGGCGGCGCAGGCCTCGCCCCGCGCCGTCGCCATCGAGACCTTCCTCGAGCGGCTGCGCCAGGACGGCTTCACCCCGAAGCGGGTTCACTTCGCGGCGAAGCGGTTCGGACGCTGGCTCGACGTGAACCCCGCGGCGACCGTCGAGGCGCAGGCCAAGATGCTCGCGGACCAGTGGGGCACCTACCGGCTCTCCGAGGTCGAGGAGGCGTGGCCCGACACGCGGCTGCGCTTCTTCCGGAAGACGGTCTTCGCGAACGCGCGCGAGCCGCTCGCGCAGGCGCTCGACCGGCTCATGCAGCGGGCGCGGGCGCTGCCGGCCGGCGGGCTCGACCTCGAGGAGTCGGTCGCGGCCCTGCGCGGCGCGGTCGAGCCGACCGCGGAGGAGGACTCCTTCCTCGCCCGGCTCACCTTCCCGTACCTCTCGCCGAGCGACGACGTCGCGCTCGTCACGATGCCCGCGGGGGACCACTACATCACCGAGGTGGTCGTCGCCCTCGCCGACGAGGACGGCTCCCGCTACACGGTGCGCGCGCCGGTGTCGCCGCGCGAGGTGGCGCGGCTCCTCCACATGTTCCACGACTCCAGCCTGGCGGTGAAGTTCACCACCGAGCACGAGTTCCTGCTCTGCCTCGACGCGCGGGAGACCGTGATCGCCGGGCTCTTCTACAAGGAGAACGCGCCCGGCCGGGCGCACATGGAGAAGATCGTCGTCGGGCGCAAGTACCGGAAGAAGGGAGTCGGCCACGGGCTGATGCACGAGCTCTTCCGGCGCCTCGACGCGCGCAGGGTCACGAGGCTCGAGACCGGCTTCTTTCAGCCCGAGTACCTGGCCCGCTACGGCTTCCGGACCGACCCTTCCTCGGGCGGCCTCGTCGCGGAGGTCCCGGGCGACCTCGACCCCGCCACCGCGGCCCCGCCCGCAGCACCCTCCGGGAGCTAGCCATGGCCAAGCCCACCTGGCGGCTCATCGACACCACCCTCCGCGAGGGGGAGCAGTTCGCGCACGGGAACTTCCGGACCGAGGACAAGCTCGAGATCGCCCGCGCGCTCGACACCTTCGGCGTCGAGTACGTCGAGGTCACCTCTCCCGCCGCCTCGCCCCAGTCGGCGCGCGACGCGTCGCAGATCGTGAAGCTCGGCCTCTCGGCGAAGGTCATCACCCACTCGCGCTGCGTGGTGGACGACGTCCGGGCCGCGCTCGACACCGGGGTCCGCGGGATCGGGCTCCTCTTCGCCACGAGCCGCATCCTCCGAGAGTCGTCGCACGGGAAGTCGATCCAGCAGATCATCGACGCGATGGGCCCGCCCATCGAGCTCGCCCTGAAGGCGGGGCTCGAGGTCCGGTTCTCGGCGGAGGACGCGTTCCGCTCCGAGGTGGCCGACCTCATCACGGTGCACCAGGCGGCGGAGAAGATGGGCTTGCACCGCATCGGCGTCGCGGACACGGTCGGGATCGCGACGCCACGGCAGGTGTACGTGCTCGTCCGCGAGCTCCGGAAGGCGGTGGGCTGCGACATCGGCTTCCACGGGCACAACGACACCGGCTGCGCCATCGCGAACGCCTACGAGGCGATCTCCGCGGGGGCGACCCACCTCGACGTCTCGGTGCTCGGGATCGGCGAGCGGGTCGGGATCACCTCGATCGGCGGGTTCATCGCGCGGATGTTCGCGATCGAGCCGCAGGTGGTCGCGGAGAAGTACCGGCTCGGCCAGCTGCGCGAGCTCGAGCGGCTCGTGGCGCGGGTGACGGGCGTGGAGATCCCGTTCAACAACTTCGTGACGGGCGAGACGGCCTACTCGCACAAGGCCGGCATGCACCTGAAGTCGATGATGAGCAACCCCGGGTCGTACGAGATCATCCCTCCGGAGGCGTTCGGGCTCTCGCGCCGGCTCATCCTCGGGAGCCGCCTGACCGGCCGCCACGCCATCGCCTACCGGGCGAGGGAGATGGGGATCACCTTCGGCGAGTCCGAGCTCAAGGCCATCACGAAGCAGATCAAGGAGCTCGCCGACAAGGGCGAGCTCTCCGAGGCGCAGATCGACGCGGTGCTCCGCGAGTGGGTGACGGCATAACACCGCCGTCCGGCGCCTGCGGGCGCCGGACGGCGCGGGAGACCTTCTCGGGCGCGGTGACGTCCGCCGTCGATTCACGCGTGCCCCGTTCGCGGTCGCGGCTACACTCAATGCCGGTCACTTAGCGGCCGGCCGCTAACGGCGAACGCTCCCGTGGGCCTCGGGCATGGCCCCCGGTCCTCCTGCGCTGCCGCCAGGGTCGCAACCGGCACCGGACGGACGAGCGGGTCCAGAAACGTAGACGCCGGCGCACGCCCGGGCGCGCCAGCTCCGCGCGAGAGCGTTCCCGTACGGTGGCGGGCACGGCGAGCGCCATGGGCGCGGCCCGGAACGGTCACCGGACCTGACGCGCGAAGCTGTCACGCCGCGTGCACGCCGGCTCGCGTACGGACCCCGTATCCGAACGCAGCGACGGCGGCGTGCTCGTCGGAGGGGGCCAGCCCGGGCCCGCGCGCGCCGCCGATGGGGCTACGGCCGAGCCATGGGCACCGTGGTGCCGATGCTCCGCGGTCATCGTGGTTCGCCGCAGCCACTTCGGCAGCCGCCACCAAGGGCTGGGGAGGCGTCCTCCGACGAGCACGCCGCCGTCGCTGCGGTCGGACCGCTCCGATCGACGGAGCCGGCGTGCACGCGGCGTGACGGCGGCACACGAAGGACCCGCTCGTCCTCGGCGGCGCACTCCGTGGTTTCGCCGTGCCGGTCGCAGTCCGGTTCCGGTGCCGTGGGCCGCTGGCGCGCCCGGGCGTGAGCCGGCGTCTGCGTTTCCGGGCCCTCTCGTCAGGCCGGCGCCGGTTGCGACTCTGGCGGCGGCGCAGGAGGACGGCGCCTTCCCCGGCCCGCCTCGGCGGCGTTCGGTCCGGGCGACGAGATCGTCCGAGCTGGAGCCGCACCACGATGTGCGCGACCTCGAGAGGCCGGCACCGCTAAGTGACCGGCATTGCGGCTACACTCCGTTCCCCCGCATGCTCCGGAGCCGCCTCCTCCTCCTCGCCGCCGCGGTCCTCTGGTCCACGGCGGGCGCCGCGATCAAGTCCTGCGGCCTCGACGCGCTCCAGATCTCGGGGGGGCGCTCGCTCGTCGCCGGGGCGTTCCTCCTCCTCGCGGTCCGCGACGCGCGGGCGCGGCCCGACCGCCGGGTCCTCCTCGTCGCGGGGACCTACGCCGCGACCGTGGTGCTGTTCGTCGTCGCGACGAAGCTCACCGCCGCCGGGAACGCCATCTTCATCCAGGACACGGCACCACTCTGGGTGCTGCTCCTCTCCCCCTCGCTCCTCGGCGAGCACCCGACCCGCGGGGAGCTGCTCGCCATCCCGATCTTCGCGGTGGGGCTCGGCCTCTTCTTCCTGGACGAGCTCTCGCCCGGCCAGGGCCTCGGAAACCTCATGGCGCTCCTCTCCGGCGTCGCCTTCGCCGGCTCGATCATCGGGTTGCGCGTGCTGCGGGAGCGCGGACCGGCGGCGCTCGCCTGGGGGAACCTCCTCGCGGCGGCGGTCACGCTTCCCCTGTGGACTCACGGCCCCGCGGCGACGCCGCTCGACCTCGGGCTCGTCGTCTACCTCGGGATCTTCCAGCTCGGCCTCGCCTACCTCTGCTTCTCGCGCGGCGTCACCGGCACGCCGGCGATCGAGGCGTCGCTCCTCATCTTGGTGGAGCCCGTCCTGAACCCGATCTGGACGTTCCTCGTGGCCGGCGAGCGGCTCGGCCCGTGGGCGATCGCGGGTGGCGCCGTCGTGCTCCTCGCCACGGTGTGGCGCACCGTGGCGCCCGTGCTCACGCCGAGGTTGGAGTGAGCGGCGGCCCTCCCGAGTCGCGGCCCAGTGTCGCCGACGCGGAGGCTCACGCCCCCGCCCTGCTCAGCCTCGCCGACCGCGTCCGCTCCGGCGGTGCGCCGAGCAGGAACTCCTCGATCTCGTCCCGCCGCGCCATCGTGTCGGTGTAGCCGAGGTCCATCACCCGCCGAACGTAGCTCGGCTCGAACGCGAGATAGCTGAGGAGGTCCTCGCCGGAGTGGCCGGCGGCGCCGATCCCGCGGAGCAGGTACCGGAGCATCGAGGGGAACCGCTCGTACTCGTCGCCGGCGAGCTTCCCGAGGTCCTGCGACGGCCGGAGCGCGAGCGCTGGGATGGGCCGCAGCTCGTGTTTCTCCCGCATGTCCGGCGGAACGAGCTCGAGCGTCCGGTTCGTCCGGGTGAGCCGCTCGAGGTCGGAGTCGACCGAGTCGAGGAAGACCGCGTTCAGGAGCACGCCGGCGATCTCGGAGAGCGGCATGTGATCGGTCCGGGCCACCGCCTCGCGCGCGAGGGTCTCCTCCGGCGTCCGCAGGTGCCGCACGCTCACCGCCACGATCCGTTCCGCCCCGAGATGGATGGCGGGCGACAACGGGTAGGTCATCCGCACGCAGCCGTCGCCGTAGAACGAGCCGTGGAGCGCGACCGGCGGGAAGAAGACCGGGATCGCCGCCGACGCCATGATGTGCTCGATGGTGATCCGCTGGCGGATCCCCATCCGCGTCGAGCGCAGCCACGGCTGGATGTCGCCGGACCCCTCGAAGAACGTCACCCCCACGCCGGTGTGATAGTTCGTCGCCGACACCGCGACCGCGCGGAGCCGCCCGGCGCGCAGGTGGCGCCGCATCCGGCGGACCGGGATCATGCCGCGGATGAGCTCGCGGAGGGGCGCCGAGTCGAGGAGGTAGTTGATGCCGCTCTTCCCGACGAGCCCGCCCGCCGAGAGATCGCGGATCCAGCGGCTCCCGATCGACGCGAGCCGCAGCGCGCCGGTGCGGAAGATCCGATCCGGGGTGAGCGAGCGCCAGGTGTCCGCGAGCCGCTGCACCGAGCCGCGGAAGTCCTCGGCGCCGGTCGCGATCGCGACGCTGTTGATCGCGCCGGCGCTGATCCCCGCGAGCACGTCGAACGGCAGTTGCCCGATGGGGGCGATCTCGGCCAGCGCCTGGAGCGCGCCGACCTGGTAAGCGGCTCTTGCTCCGCCGCCCGTCAGGACGAGCCCTGTGTGCGCCACGGAGGAAACCTACCACTTCTGCCGCGGTGCGGCATCGAGGGTTCGCCGTTCGGACACCCGAGCGATACCCGATCGTTACATAACCCGGGGGGGACCGCTCGCCAGCCCGTTCGTGTACCGCGATGGCGCTACGCGGCAGCGCGGTTCCCAGCGAGGGCCGTCGAGATTCCGCGCGAGCGCGCGCGACCTCGGAACGTCTCCCGTGGCCTGACGCTCGCATCCTCCGCTGCGGGGTGCTCGGTCACGGACGGAGCGCGAAGGGGGAACCATGCGAACGGAGGGGATCGCGGCGCTCGCCGCGGCGGCGGCGCTCGTGGCGTGCGGGAGCTCCGGCAAGGGCGGCGCCGCGGACGCACCACCGAGCTCGCCCGCCGTCGCGTTCGGGTCGCGTGGGCCATGGCCGGTCTCGAACGTGACCTACGGCTCCGCCGACGGAATCCGCGAATCGCCCGTGGTGGGCTTCACGTCCGACGAGAGCCAGAACCGCTGGGTGGCGACGCCGTTCGCGCTGTATCTCCTGAAGCCCGGCCAGATCTCGTTCCGGCGGTACGACGCGTCGGACGGGCTCCACCTCGACGCGAACCCGGTCGAGTACTGCGACGACGCGCCGATGGCGCCCGGCGCGCGCTGCAGCGGCGCCCTCTCGAGCGGCGCGGGTCACGCCATCACCCGGATCGTCGGCGGCGGGGCGAACGAGGTGTTCGTCGGATACCGGGGGACCGATCCCGATCCCGCCATCCAGTGCGCGCCGAAGAGCCCGCAGAGCGAGGGCGGCGAGGACTACTGCGACCCGGCCCGCCACACCGGGAAGCTCGACCGGGTCCGCGTCGGCGAGGACGGCAGGCTCGCCGTGGACCGGATGGACCTCCTCGCGAACCGAGAGGGCGGCGGGTATTGGTACGACCGGACCGTCCAGAGCCTCGCCTTCGACCACTTCGCGCATCCCCACACGCTCTACGCCGGGACGAACCACGGCGTGGCGATCGTCTTTCCGGACCGTTACCGGCTGCCGAGGCCCGGCGAGTGGTTCGACCTCGCGTACGTCGAGTGGATGGGCGACCACCTCCACGCGCGCGTCTGCGATCCCGGCCCGTGCCCGACGACCTCGGAGGGCCCGCAGCGGATGGGCGACTGGGCCGGCCTCGCGATCGACGCGAGCGGCGATCTCTGGCACGCGGGACGCTGGACGGCGGGCCTCATCACCTGGGTCTCGGACCCCGGCGAGTGGTTCGGGCGCACCGGGCGGGCGTTCAAGGTCGCCTTCGGGGACCCATATCCGCAGGCCCCCGACGCCGACGGCTTCCGGAACGAGCCCGTCTTCCCCGTCGCCCGCGAGGGCGACTCGCCCCATCTGACCGGCGCCGCGGTCTGCCCCGACGGCCGGGTCTGGTTCTCCTCCTCGGGCCCGCAGAGCGGGACGGGCGACACCGTCGCGGTCTGGAACGGCAAGTCGTTCCGGACCTTCGCCGCCACGGCGCTCGGCCTGGGCGGGAGCGCGGTGCGCGACCTCGCCTGCCTCCCCGACGGACGTGTCGTCCTCGCCGGAACCTCGAGCGGCGTCGTGCTCCACGACCCGGCGAAGAAGACCTCGACGCCGGTCCCGGGCCTGCCGAGCGGGACGATCACGCGGGTGGAGGTGGACCGGATGGTGAGTCCCCCCACGCTCCACGTCTCGACCGACGCAGGGGCGGTCGCGATCCGCGTGCTGCCATAGGCCTCACGCACGGCGGCGGGCGCCCGCGCGCCGCACCGCGTCGGCGAGCACCTCGTATTGCTGGCAGCCGACGATCCGCGCGCCGCCCATGTCGAACGTGGGGATCCCGCTCACGCCGGCGCGGAGCGCCTCGACGCGCGCGGCGTCCACGCGCGCGAGCGCGGCGGGATCGCCCGCAGCGCGGACCGCGAGCGCGGGCTCGAGCCCGGCGGCCCGGGCAATCGCGGCGAGGTCCTCGTCCGTCTCGAGCCCGCGACCCTTCCGCCAGTAGGCGTCGAAGGCCGCGGCGCGCCACGCCCCGAGCCGCCCCGCGTCCCGGGCGGCCTGTGCCGCGGCGAGCGCTCGCCGCGTGTTCGCGAGGAGCACGGGCGGGACGAGGTCGTGGATCCCGAAGTCGGCGGCGAACGCGCGCACGTAGCCGTTCATCGCCTCGGGCTCCGGCAGCCAGTCCGCTAGCGCCACGCCGCCCGGAGGCGTGTCGGGGTGGAGCTCGTAGCCCACCCAGTCGAGGTCCAGCTCGAACTCCGTCCGCAGCCTGACCAGGCTGCCCCGCTCCGCGACGAAGCAGAAGGGTCAGACGAAGTCGGAGAAGAGCTTGAGCAGCACCGCCATGCGCCCCGGTCTAATGGCGCGGGCCTCTCCGATCCACCCGGCTCGGCGTCGAAGCTCGGGCCGTGCTAGATCGCACCCTCCCCCGCCCGGGCGCGCGCCCGGGCGGGCGTCCGAGCCGATGAGCCTCACGTTCCGCAGAGGGATCCGCGATCCCGAGACGCGCGCGCGCCGGGGCACGCTCGAGACCCGGCGCGGCACGGTGGAGACGCCGGCGTTCATGCCGGTCGGGACGCGCGCCTCCGTGACCGGGCTCACGCCGGACGACCTCCGCGCCGCGGGCGCGGAGATGATCCTCGCGAACACCTACCACCTCCTGCTCCGGCCCGGCCCGGAGCTCTTCCGCCGCACCGGCGGGATCCACGGCTTCATGCGCTGGGACCGGCCCGTGCTCACCGACTCGGGCGGTTTCCAGATCTTCTCGCTCCCGGGCGACCGCACGCTGAGCGAGGAGGGCGCGCGCTTCCGGAGCTACGTCGACCAGCGCCCGCACCTGCTCTCGCCGGAGCGATCGATCGAGGTGCAGACCGCGATCGGCTCGGACGTCATGATGGCCCTCGACGTCTGCCTGCCCTCGACGGAGGAGCCGGCCAAGGTGCGGGCGGCGATGGACCGCACCCACCGCTGGGCGCTCCGCTCGCTCGCAGCGCGGACGGACCCCTCGCAGGCGCTCTTCGCGATCGTGCAGGGAGGGCTCGTGCCCGCCTGGCGCGAGGAGTCGGCGCGGTTCCTCACGCAGCACCCGTTCGACGGGTTCGCGATCGGCGGGCTCGCGGTGGGAGACACCCGTGCCGAGCGCGGCGACGTCGTGGCGCGGGCGGCGGAGCTCCTTCCCGAGGACCGGCCCCGCTACCTCATGGGCGTGGGGATGCCGCCGGACCTGCTCGAGGGGATCGCGCGCGGGGTCGACCTCTTCGACTGCGTGATCCCGACCACGATGGCGTGGCAGGGCACGGCGTTCACGTCGCGGGGCCGGGTCCGGCTCACCCGCACCGAGCACCGCGTCTCCGACGGGCCGCTCGACCCCGCCTGCGACTGCCCGACCTGCGGCACCTACTCGCGCGCGTATCTGCATCACCTCGTGAAGTGCCGCGAGCCGCTCGGGCCGAGGCTCCTCTCCGTCCACAACGTGCACCACTACCTCGCGCTGATGCGCGCGGCGCGCCGGGCCATCGACGCGCAGCGGTACGGCGCGTTCATGCGGGAGACGCTCGCGGAGATCGATCGCCACGAGCACGACGCGTCGAGGCGGCCGCCCGGGCGGCGCGCGGTCCCGGGCGCGACCCCGACCCCGACCCCGACCGGGACCGGGACCCCCGACGTTCCCCGCTTCGAGATCGTCCTCACCTCGCTCGGCGTTCCCGCCGTCCGCGACACGGTCGTCGGCGAGGTCATGCACCCCGTCATCGGGCCGTCCGTCGAGGCAGACCGGCTCTACGTCGCCCAGTCGCGGCTGCGCGACCGTCTCGCCGGGTCCGGGCCGCGGCTCGTGCTCTTCGACGTCGGGCTCGGCGCCGGCTCGAACGCGCTCGCCGCGCTCGCCGCCGCGGAGGGCGCGCCCGCCGGCGGTCGCGGCCTCGAGATCGTCTCGTTCGAGGCGGACCCGCGCGCGCTCGCGCTCGCCGCGTCGGACGAGGGCGCGGCGCGGCTCGGCCTCTCCGCACCGGCGCGCGCCGCGGCCCGGGACCTGCTCGCCCGCGAGCGCCACGAGAGCGCGCGCACCGTCTGGCGCCTCGTCCTCGGCGACCTGCGCGAGAACCTCCCCCGCGAGGAGGCCCGTGCGGACGTCGTCTTCTGGGATCCGTTCTCGCCCAAGGCGAACCCGGAGCTCTGGACGCTCGCGGCGTTCGCCGCGCTGCGGTCGCGCTGCGGCGACGGGGCGACGCTCTTCACGTACAGCACCGCGACCGCGACCCGCTCCGCGCTCTTGCTCGCCGGCTTCTTCGTCGGCGCGGGCGATCCCTCGGGGCCGAAGGAGGAGACGACCGCCGCCGCGACGGACCCGTCGCTCCTCGCGCGCCCCCTCGACGGACGCTGGCTCGCGAGGCTCGCCCGCTCCTCCGCGCCCTTCCCTCCCGACGCGCCGCCCGACGCGCTCGACCGCGTGCGAGCGCACGCCCAATTCAGGTGAGCACACCCTCGACCTACGCCCCCGCCCGTCTCGAGACGACCGCGGCCGGCGGCCACGTGGCGTTCGTCGCCGGGTCGCCATTCTGGCCGAGCTTCTGGGCGGAGCGTCGCGCGGTCGAGTTCCTCGCCCCGCTGGCGGCAATGCCGGTCACTTAGCGGCCGGCCGCTTCCGGGGTAGCTTCGCATCTTCAGCTTCGGCGAACGCTCCCGTCGGGCCTCGGGCATGGCCCCCGGTCCGCCACGGCGGCGTTCGGTCCGGGCGACTCGAGAGGCCGGCACCGCGAAGTGACCGGCATTGCCGCTGGCGGCGCCCCGCCCCTGATTCCGCGGCTACTTGATCCCGGCCTTCACGTACTTCGCGACCGCGTCGATCTCCTCGGGCGTGAGCTTGCCCTTGAAGGCGGTCATCTTGCCCTTGCCGTTCGTGACGACCTTCGCGACGTCGGCCTCGCTGGCCTTCGTCTTCGTGAGGTCCGTCGCGCCCATCTTGAGGCCGGCCGGCGATCCTCTCCCGTCCTTGCCGTGGCACATGGTGCACTTCGCGGCGAAGATCGCCGGGGCTTCGGCGGCGACGGCGATGCCCGCGAGCGAGAGCGTGGCGACGACGACGAGCAGCTTCTTCATGGTGTTCTCCTCGGGTTGACGCTGCGGCGCTGCGAGCCCGCAGTGTCCCACATCGCCCCGCTCCGCGTTCGCAGAACGGGCGAGCGTCCTCGGTTCGGACGGGGAGGCCGGCCGGTTACTTCAATCCCGCCTTCACGTACTTCGCGATGGCCTCGATCTCGTCCGGGGAGAGCTTCCCCTTGAAGCCGGGCATCTTCCCCTTCCCCTTCGAGATGTCCTCGGCGATCTCCGCCACCGGCTCGCTGGCCTCCTCGGCGAGGTCCTTCGCGCCCATCTTCTTGCCCGTCGCGCTCCCCTTCCCGTCCTTCCCGTGGCAGGCGGCGCACTTCGACGAGTAGAGCGCCGCCGCATCGACGGCGAGCGCCGGACCGGCGGCGGCCAGGGCGGCAACGGCGACGAGCAGCTTCTTCATGGGGGTTCCTCCTCCGTGTGGGCCTAACAGGTGCGACTACGGCGCTGCGAGCCCGGCCTGCGAGGCCGGGGAAGCCCGGGGCGCTCCATCCGCCCGGAAGGTTCCGACCAGGATCGGCACGGCGATCTTCACGAGGATCGTGAACACCAGGAAGCCGATGCCGAACACCCCGGCGGCCACCCCCCACTCCATCGCGGTGGGCCGGTACTCGTAGATCTGGCCGAGGGTGTCGGGCGTGAAGCCCGGGATGATGAGCCCCATCCCCTTCTCGATGTAGACGCCCGCCCAGATGAGCAGGCACCCGAGGTTCAGCGTCAGGAAATTCCGCCGAGTGCGGGGGATGAGGAAGAGCACGAACGCGACCACGCTGCAGAGGAGCGCCGCCCAGGCGTAGGGCACGAGCGTCCGGTGCTCGCCGATGCCGGTCCACAGGTACTGCGTGTAACGCAGGTGCTCGGTGGCCGAGTAGAACTCCTTGAACAGCTCCGCCCCGAGCAGGAACAGGTTCACGAACATCGCGTACGACATGAGCTCGGCGATCTTCCAGATCGCCTCGTCCTGGATCGGGAACTCCTTGAACGTCCGCCGGAGCACCTGGAACAGGATGATCATGACCGCCGGGCCCGAGCAGAAGGCCGACGCGATGAACCGCGGCGCGAGGATCGACGCGTTCCAGTACGGCCGCGCCGCCATCCCGTTGTAGAGGAACGCGGTGACGGTGTGGGTCGAGAGCGACACCGGGATCGAGAGGAGCACGAGCGGCAGGAAGATCCGCTTGTCGTAGGTCTCGCCCCGGTAGGTCTTGAACATGAGGTAGCTGACCAGCACCACGTTCACGACCAGGTAGCTGTTCAGCACGAGCGCGTCCCAGGCGAGGAGCGAGCGGGGCCAGTTGGGCGTGCCGAGGAACGGCATGATGTGGAGCGCCCGCTCCGGGCGGCCCATGTCCACGGAGATGAAGAGCAGGCACATCACGAGCGCGCTGATGGCGAGCAGCTCGCCGAGGACCACGACCTCCTTGATCGGCTTCCAGTGGTAGACGTACGCGGGGATGACGAGCAGGACGGCCGCCGCCGCGACGCCGACGAGGAAGGTGAAGTTCCCGATGTAGAAGGCCCAGGACACCTCGTCCCGCATGTTCGTGACGATGAGCCCGCCCGTCGCCTGCTGCGCGTACGAGAGCCCCCCCACCGCGATGGTGAGGAACAGGAACGCGACCCAGGCCTTGTAGGCCCTGCCGCCGGTGAGCACCTGGCGGACGCAGCCCCTGAGGAAGTCGAAGACGCCGGACATGTCCGCTCCTACGTCGCGTAGAAGAAGTAGAACTGCGGGTGCGTGGCGAGCTCCTCCTTGAAGACGAGGACCCGCTTCGTGTCCATCACGCGCCGGATCTCGCTCTCGGGGTCGAGGAGGTTGCCGAACTTCCGCGCGCCGACCGGGCAGATCTCGACGCAGGCCGGGTAGCGGCCGTTGCGCACCCGCTGGATGCAGAAGGTGCACTTCTCGACCACGCCCTTCGGCCGCGGGCGATTGCCGAGGTAGTGCTGCACCGGGTTCAGCTCTTCCGCCGGGAGCTTCGGCTCGGCCCAATTGAAGTGGCGCGCGCCGTACGGGCAGGCGGACATGCAGCAGCGGCAGCCGATGCACCAGTCGTAGTCGACGACGACGATGCCGTCCGCCTCCTTCCAGGTGGCCTGGGTCGGGCACGCCTTCACGCAGGGCGGGTTCCGGCACTGCTGGCACTGCACCGGGAAGTAGAACTTCCCGGGCTGCGGCACCGCTCCCGGGTCGTAGTAGAGGTCCGCGTGGGTGAGGTCGACGCCGTGCTCCTTCTCCATCTCGAGCACCCGGATCCAGTGGATCTGGGGCTGCTCGCGGGACTGGTTGTTCTCCTTCACGCACGCGTAGACGCAGCGGCGGCAACCGACGCAGCGCGAGATGTCGAGCCCATAGCCGAACTCGACGCCCGGGCGCGGCCCCTCGGCGGTGACCTTGGTGTCCTTCCCGAACCGCTCCTGGTTCCGGCGCTCCACCTTCGCGAGCACCTTCGCGAGGTCGTCCTTCGAGAGCTCCCTGAAGTGCTTCCGGAGGACGTCGTCCATCGAGACGCCGCCGCAGCCCGCGAGCGCGCCGAGCGCCGCGCCTGCCGCCGCGGTCCGGAGGAAGGAGCGGCGGGACGGATCCGCCGCCTCGGGCTCGCCCTGGATCACGTCGAACCCCTTGCGCGCGGTCATCGGGCGCCCTCCGCGGTGGCGGGGCGCTTCCACCCCCGCATCTCGTCCGGCCGCCGCGGGCGCGGCTCCGGCCGGAGCAGCTCGAGCGTCGGCGCGATGGTGGTCTTCCCGTCCACCGTGATCTCCTTCACGCCCTTGAACCGCGGCGAGTGCGGGTTGTGGCAGGAGACGCAGAGCAGGTAGGTCTTCTCCCCGTCCCACTGGCCGACCCGCTTCCCGTGGACGCCCACGCGCCAGTCGCGGAACTTGTCGCCGTGGCACTGGCCGCAGAGCCGGTAGGACTCGGTGAAGGGCACGGGCGCGCCGCTCGCGAGCCGGAGCACGTCGCGGTTCTGGGCGTCGTGGCAGTCGAGGCACCAGCGGTGCTCGGCGTCGTGGTCGAAGACCGACTGCTGCTCGTCGTGGAAGGCGAGCTCGCGCCGCGTCGGGTCGGGCTTCATCGACTTGCCGTCGTGGCAGTTGCTGCAAGGAAAGATCCCGTCGGAGAACGGCGGTGGGCGCGCCTCGTAGAGGACTTCCTTCTTCTTCACGGGCGCCGAGGCGCGCGCGGGCGCCGCGGCGATCGCCACGGCGACGGCGAGGATGAGCAGCGTGGTGGGGGTCTCCCGCATCGGTCCTCCGGCAGCACAGCGTACCGCGACCACCCCCGCGGGGGCGCCTGGATTCAGCGAGCAGGCGAGCAGTCCCCGAAGGGGCGTGAACGTTCGATTTACCGGGCTCGTTACGACGCCCTCAGAACCTTCCGCGCGCGAGCAGGTCCCGGATCGAGACGGTCCCCACGAGGCGGCGCGCGACGTCGACGACGGGGAGCCGCTCGAGGTCCACGTCCCCGAAGCGGCCGGCGACCTCGTTCAGCGACATCCCCGTCGTGAGCGGCTCGACGCTCCGGTCCGCGACGTCCGCGGCGACGATCATCTCGAGCAGCGCGCCCTCGGAGATCGTCCCCTTGAGCGCGTCGAGCCGGATGACGCCGAGGAGCTCGCCCCCCTCCGAGGTGACGTAGAGGTCGTGGCCGGGGGGCAGGGAGAGGAGCCTGCGCAGCACCTCCTCGAACGGCGTCGACGGCGGGACCTTGGCCGCGTCCGGGAGGACGAGCGCGGCGACCGGCATCGCGCGAAGCCACCCGGGCTGGGGCAGCTCCGGGAGCGCCACCCCGCGGCGCCGGAGCGGCGCCGTGTAGAGCGAGTCCGGCTCGATGGCGCGGCTCGTCGCGGCGGCGATCGCGGCGGTGAGCATGAGCGGGAGGATCACGCCGTAGTCGCCGGTCAGCTCGAAGATGATGAGCACCGACGAGACCGCGGCGTGCGTCGTCCCGGCGAGCACCGCTGCCATCCCGACGAGCGCGAGCGCGCCCGACGGCACCGACCACCCCAGCGCGTGCGTGAGCAGCTCCCCGGCGAGCCCGCCGAGGGCCGCCCCGAAGAAGAGCGAGGGGGTGAAGAGGCCGCCCGGCACCCCCGAGCCCGCGCAGAGGGCGGTCGCGAGGAGCTTCAGGAACGGCAGCGCCAGGAGCGCGACGAGCGGGACGCGGCCGAGCAGGATGTCGTGCACCGTGTCGAAGCCGTTGCCGAGCAGCGCCGGCCAGCGGATCGCGGCGGCCCCGACGAGCCCGAGCGCGAGTGGCGGGAGCGCGGGCTGCGCCCAGCGCGGGAGCCGGTCGAGCTGCACCTCGACGGTCCCCATCACCCGGACGTAGACCGCCGAGGCGAGCCCGAAGAAGGGCGCGAGCGCGAGGCCGACGAGAAGCTCCGAAGGGCGGAGCAGCTCGTACTCGGGGATGACGTAGGTGACGTGCGAGCCGGGGAGCGTGCGGGCGACGGCCGTCGCGACCACGCACGAGACGACGATCGGACCGAGGAGCTCGAGCGCGAAGCTGCCGAGGAGCACCTCGAGCCCGAAGAGCGCGCCGCCGATCGGCACGTCGTACGCGGCGGCGATCCCCGAGGCGGCGCCGCACGCGACGATGATGCGCGCCTGCGCCTCGTCCACGCCGAGCCGCTCCGCGAGCCAGGAGCCGGCCGCCGCCCCGGTCTGCACGAGCGCGCCCTCGCGGCCGAGCGACGCGCCCATCGCGACCGCCCCGATCGAGAGCGCGCCGCGCGCGAGCGTGCGGCCGAGGATCAGCCCGCGGCCGCGGTGCCAGATCGCCTCGAGGATCCGGGCGGTGCCGTGGCCGCCCGGCGGCAGGCGCGCCGCGAGCACCACCAGGGACACGATCGCGCCCGCCATCGCCGGGACCGCGACGCGCCGCAGTGGCGACGCGGCCTCGACCGCGCCGACGAACGTGCTCGCCGCGGGCCAGGCGAGGTGCTGGACGACGCGGAGGATCGCGAGGAGGGCTCCCGCCCCGAGCCCCGACAGGAACCCGGTCGCGATGACGATGAACCAGAAGCGCCGGGCCGCGCTCGGAACCACCCGGAGGAAGTCCCGGAGCGACCGGAAGAACAGGGGCGGCGCGCCGCCCCCGACCGGTCCGCGCCCCTCTGTGGGAAGCGACGACGCCACGCCGTGCAGGCCCCGCTGGAAGCGTACGTTCCGCAGGGCGCCGTCCGGGCGCAAGCCCCATGCCCACCGCGGGGCCTCCTCTGCTACCGCTGGCGGAGCCAGGCCCCGAGCGCGGCCTGGGTCCGCTCCCGCAGCTCCACGTCCTGGCGCATCCGCTCCAGCGTCTGGGCGGTGGCCTGGCGCGCCTCCTCGAGCGGGTGCGCCGCGAGGAACGCCTCCACCTCCTCGAGGTGCCGCCGCTCGACGAGCGAGCCCATCGACTCGACCACGCGGCGGAGCAGCATCGGCGCGGCCCGGAGCTTCCGCGCGTGGAGCGCATCCCAGTCGCGGCGAAGCCGCGCCCAGAACGGCTCGCGCGCCGTCCGGTTTCCGAGGAGCGTCCCGACGAACGACGAGGTGTCCTGCATCGGGACCTCGTCCCCGAACGTGAGCTCGATGGCGCGCTCCGCGAGCGCCGGGTCCTCGAACGACGCGAGCGCGAGGAGCCAGCGCCGCCGGAAGGTGGGATCGGTCTCGCCCCGGAAGAGCGTCCGGAACGACTCGAAGCGGGCCGCGTCCCCGGTGCGCGCGACGGCGGTCACGGCGGTGTCGTGCAGGTTCGCCTCGAGCGCCGCGCGGTCGCCGGCGATCCAGCGGTCGAGCCGGGCCCGCGCCTCGCCGACCACGCCGGGATCGCGCGCGACGAGGCCGATCCCCCGCACCGCCGCTGCGCGCCGCAGGCGCTGCACGTCCGCCTCGCCGGGCCGCGGATCCCACCCGGTCGTCGCGAGCTGGCCTCCGAGGAGGCGCGCGACGGACGCCGAGAGCGCGGCGCGATCCCCGTCGGCGACGAGCCGGTGCTCGACGAACGCGAGGCGCGCGACGAGCTCGTCGAGGACCGCGTGGTCCTCCTCGCGCCCGAACCCGGCACAGAGGTCGAGGAAGCTCCCCACCTCGCGCGCCCCCGCCCGGACGAGCGCCCACTCGTCGGCGAGGAGGGCGATCCGCTCCGCCGTCTCGAGCCGCGGGAGCGCCAGGACGAGCGCGGCGAGCCCGGCGGCGTCGTGCCGGACCCGGTAGACGCCGGTCGCGCCGGCGTTCGCGACGACGAACTCGGGCTCGCCGTCCACCGCGAGCGCGACCTCCGCCTGCCGGTCGCGGAGGAGCACGCGCTGCTCGGTCACCTTCCCTGCTGCGCCGATCTTGAGCACCATCGGGACCGGCCAGACGCTCGCGTCGGGCGCCGCGCCCGGCTCGGAGAAGAAGCGACGCTGCGCGAGCCGCAGGGTCTTCCCGGTCCAGGCGGCCTCCACCACCGGGAACCCGGGCGCGCCGATCCAGGCGTTCGCGAGCTCGACCACCGGCTCCTTCGACGCCTCGCCGAGCGCGCGCCAGAGGTCGTCCGCGACCGCGTTCGCCTTCCCGTGGCGCCGCATGTACGCGCGGATCCCGTCGCGGAAGCGCTCCTCGCCGAGGTAGCCCTCGATCATCCGGAGGACGGCGCCGCCCTTCTCGTAGGTGATGAGGTCGAACGCCTCGCCCGCCTCCGCGACGTTCTTGATGTCGGCGTGCACCGGGTGCGTCGAGCGGAGCGCGTCGAGGTGCATCGCCGCGGCCTTGCCCTGGTCGAACTCGAGCCAGACGCGCCAGGCCGGCTTCCAGCGGTCGACGATCTTGAACGACATCCAGGTCGCGAAGGCCTCGTTGAGCCAGAGGTCGTCCCACCACTGCATCGTCACCCAGTTGCCGAACCACATGTGGGCGAGCTCGTGGGTGACCACCTCGGCGACCCGCTTCAGCTGGGCGAGCGACGCGGTGGCG
This sequence comes from Anaeromyxobacter sp., assembly GCA_036390155.1. Lineage (GTDB taxonomy): Bacteria > Myxococcota > Myxococcia > Myxococcales > Anaeromyxobacteraceae > Anaeromyxobacter. The sequence goes on along the minus strand of DASWCJ010000184.1, from coordinate 18,195 downwards.
GGGTCGAGGAGCAGCGCCACCTCGCGGAACGTGACGAGCCCGGCGTTCTCCATCGCGCCCGCCTCGAACTCCGGGAGCCCGACCTGGTCGAGCTTCCCGAAGGCGTACGGCACGCCGAAGTAGTCCTCGAGCCGGGGCAGCACCTCGACGGCCACGTCCTGCGCGAACCCGGTGAGCGGGAGCTTCGCGGGCTGCGCGAAGGTCCGCACCGGGATGCCCCGCACCGTCGCGGGCGGGTGGGCGACGAGCTTCCCGAGCACGAACGCGACGAGGTAGGTCGGGAGGGGCGGCGTCTCCGCGAACCGCACGCGCCGCCGGGCGCCGAGGTCCTCCTCGCGCGCGGGCACCGAGTTCGAGAGCACCTCCACCCCGGAGGGCGCCTCGATCGCGAGGCGCCAGGGCGCCTTGAACCCGGGCTCGTCGAAGCAGGGGAAGACGCGGCGGGCGTCGGCCGCCTCGAACTGCGTCGCGGCGATGCCGTCGCCCGCGGGGTAGAGCCCGCGCAGGCCCGCCGTCATCGCGCCCGCCCAACCGACCTCGATGGACGCGGCGCCGCGCGGGATCGGCGCGGAGAACCGGAGCACCACCGTCTCGCTCGCCACGACCCGCGTGATGGAGACGGGATCGAGCTCCTCGCCCCCGGTCCGGACCCGGGCCCGGGCGAGGTCGAGGCCCGTCGCGTGGAGCACGAGCTCCGCGGTGGGCGCGGCGAGCGCGAGGTCGATCCGGATCGTTCCGGCGAAGCGCCGGGCCGCGAGGTCGATCGAGAGCATCGCCTCGTACGCGGTCGGGCGCACGTCGGGCGACAGCCTGAAGTTCCGGTCTTCGGTCGGGTGGGCCATGGGGTCCTCGCTCGGGCGACGACGGAGCATGGACGGGGCGGGGCGCCGCGGCAACGCGAAGTGGAGGCGTTCCCTCAACCGGGGACCGCCCGGCGCTTGACTCCGATGCCCGCCGGCGCTCTCGTCCGGGCGTGCGCGCGATGATCCTCACGGCGCCGCGGACGCCCCTCTCCGCCGCCGACCTCCCCCTCCCCGCGCCCGGTCCGGGACAGCTGCGGGTGCGCGTCCTCGCGTGCGGAGTCTGCCGGACGGACCTGCACGTGGCGGACGGCGAGCTGCCCCGTCCGAAGCTCCCGCTCGTGCTCGGGCACGAGATCGTGGGGCGAGTGGACGCCCTCGGCGAGGGCGTCTCACGCTTCCGGCCAGGCGACCGGGTCGGCATTCCCTGGCTCGGCTCGACCTGCAATGCGTGCCCCGCGTGCCGCTCGGGCCGGGAGAACCTGTGCGAGCGCGCCCGCTTCACCGGGTACGACCTCGACGGCGGGTACGCCGAGGCGGCGGTCGCGGATGCGCGCTACGCCTTCCCGCTCCCCGAGAGCTACCCCGACGCGGAGGCGGCGCCCCTCCTCTGCGCAGGGTTCATCGGCTATCGCGCCTGGGCTCCCGTCCGGGCCGCCCGGAGGCTCGGACTCTACGGGTTCGGGGCGGCCGCGCACGTCGTCGCCCAGCTCGCGCGCCACGCGGGCCAGGAGGTCCTCGCCTTCACCCGCCCCGGCGACACCGAGGCCCAGGCGTTCGCGCGCTCGCTCGGAGCGTCCTGGGCGGGAGCGTCGGGCGACGCCCCACCCGCGCCGCTCGACGCCGCGATCCTGTTCGCGCCGGTCGGCGCCCTCGTGCCGGCCGCGCTCGCTGCCACCGCGCCGGGCGGGACGGTGGTCTGCGCCGGGATCCACATGAGCGACATCCCGTCGTTCCCGTACGCGCTGCTCTGGGGAGAGCGGACGGTCCGCTCGGTCGCGAACCTCACGCGCCGGGACGGCGAAGAGCTGCTCGCGCTCGCGCCCGGCGCGGGCGTGCGAACCGAGGTCGCGACCTACCCGCTCTCGCGCGCGAATGACGCGCTCGCCGACCTGCGCGCGGGGCGGGTCCGGGGCGCGGCGGTGCTCGTGCCGTGAGGCGGCGACGGCGCGGCCGGGCCCGGCGTCAGGTCGCGGCCCTGCTGCGCTTCCCGTACTCCTTGTCGAGGTAGAGCGCGGCCGAGGACTTGTCGCCGATGATCCGGAGGCGGTCCACGATCTCCATGGCCCGCGCCTCCTCCTCGACCTGCTCCGCGATGAACCACTGGAGAAATACCTCCGTCGCGCGGTCCTTCTCCGCCTGCGCCGCGGCATAGAGATCGTTCACGAACGCGGTGATCTTCCGCTCGTGCTCGAGCACGCGCTCGAACACCTCGTTCACGCTCGCCCAGCCCGAGGGCGGCGCCTCGACGGCGACGAGCTTCGCCTCGCCGCCGCGCGCGAGCAGGAAGTCGAGGCTCTTCCGCGCGTGGGCGAGCTCCTCGTCGGTCTGGACCCGCAGCCAGCGCGCGAACCCCTTCCACGCCCGCGCCTCGCACCAGGCGGACATCGCGAGGTACAGGTACGAGGACGACGTCTCGGCCTGCACGTGCCGGTTCAGCGCGTCCTGCATCTTCGCTCCGATCATCCGGGCCTCCCTCTCTCGGGCTCGGGGCCGCCTCGCCGCCCGTCGGCGTACCGCATCCCCGTTCCTTCTCGGGGCACGGGGTCACGTCCGGCCCCTCAGGGGGCGCCCAGCATCCCTAGCCGCAGCGCGTTAACTTGATTATAGAATCGATGCGCCTCGAGGGCGCCCGGAGGTTGAACGACATGGCCAGCGTGCGAGCGGAAGACGAGATCCTGCACTCGCGGCAGGTGGCGGAGGCGGCACGGGAGACCGAGTGGAAGGGCGCCGGGTTCCTGCGCGAGCTCTTCCTCGGCAAGCTGCGGCTCGATTTCGTGCACCCCTACCCGCTCCCCGGGCCCGAGCGGCCGGAGTTCAAGCGGTTCTACGACGCGCTCGAGCAGTTCCTGCGGGAGAAGGTCGACCCGGTCCAGATCGACGAGACCGGGGAGTACCCGGAGGAGGTGCTCGACGGGCTCCGCCGCCTCGGCGCCTTCGGGATGAAGGTCCCCACAGAGTACGGCGGCCTCGGGTTCGACCAGGTCGAGTACGGCAAGGTGATGCGGCTCCTCGGGAGCTGGGACTCGAACCTCATCGCGCTCCTGTCGGCGCACCAGTCGATCGGGGTCCCGCAGCCGCTCAAGCTCTTCGGCTCGGAGGAGCTGAAGCGGAAGTACCTCCCGCGCATCGCGAAGGGCGCGATCACCGCATTCGCCCTCACCGAGGCGAACGTGGGCTCGGACCCTGCGCGGCTCGCCACCACCGCGGAGCCGACCCCCGACGGCAAGCACTGGATCCTGAACGGCACGAAGCTCTGGTGCACGAACGGCACCATCGCGGAGCTGCTCGTGGTGATGGCCCGCAATCCGACGACCAACGCGATCAGCGCGTTCGTCGTCGAGACCGACACGCCGGGCGTCGAGATCGTCCACCGCTGCCGGTTCATGGGCCTCCGCGCCCTCGCGAACGCAGTGATCGCCTTCACGGACGTGAAGGTACCGGCCGAGAACCTCATCGGCGCCGAGGGGCGCGGGCTCAAGATCGCGCTCACCACGCTCAACACCGGGCGCCTCTCCATCCCCTCGGGCGTCGTCGGCGGCGCGAAGCGCTTCCTCGAGATCTGCCGCAAGTGGTCGGCGGCGCGCTCGCAGTGGGGCCAGGAGATCGGCAAGCACGAGGTCATCGCGCACAAGCTCGCGAACATGGCGACGACCACCTACGCGATGGAGTCGATCTCGGACCTGTGCCAGGCCCTCGCCGACCGGCCCGGCTACGACATCCGGCTCGAGGCGGCCGCGGCGAAGGAGTGGAACACCGTCCAGGCCTGGAAGCTCATCGACGACACGATGCAGATCCGCGGCGGCCGCGGGTACGAGAAGGAGAGCTCGCTCGCGGCGCGCGGCGAGGCGCCGGTCGGGGTCGAGCGCGCGATGCGCGATCTGCGCATCAACCTCATCTTCGAGGGCTCGTCCGAGATCATGCACCTCTTCATGGCGCGCGAGATGCTCGACAAGCACCTCCAGGTCTCGGGCGCTCTCATCGACCCGAAGGTCCCCGCCGGGAAGAAGCTCGCGCTGCTGCCGAAGGTCGCCTGGTTCTACGCGACCTGGTACCTCGGGCTCTGGCTCCGGGGCCTCTTCGCCCCGCGCTTCGGCGCGTTCGGGCGGCTCGCCGCGCACCTGCGCTTCGTGGAGCGCGCCTCCCGCAAGCTCGCGCGGCAGGTCCTCCACTTCATGATCGTCTACCGCGCCGCCGGCGAGCGGAAGCAGGCGTTCCTCTTCCGGCTCGTGGACGTCGCGAACGACCTCTTCGCGATGACCGCGGCGGTGACGCGCGCCGAGGCGCTGCGGCGCGCCGGCGGGGCGGACGCCGCGCACGCGGTCCGGCTCGCGGACGCGTTCTGCGCCTCGACGGAGCGCCGCGTCGAGCGGCTCTTCGAGGACCTCTGGAAGAACGAGGACGAGGACGCCTACCGGCTCGGGCGCGAGATCCTCGCGGGCGAGCACGCCTGGCTCGAGGAGGGCGGGATCCCGACCGGGCTCACCGTCGACGACCTCCGCCCGCGCGCGCCGGGGCACCGCGCGGAGCCGCAGCGGCAGCCGGCGGACGCGCGGGGCGTGGCGGGCGCGCCGGTGGCCTGAGGCCCCTCAGGCCCCCGCCCTCTCCCCTTTGGTGTTGCGGGGGCGAGGGCGCCGTCCGTCAACGCGCCCGGTACAGGCGCACCGAGAACCAGGCGCGATCGTCGGCGAACGCCGCCTCCGGCGCCCAGCCGGCGATCGCCGCCAGCGCGTCGAACGCGCGCGGGTCCCACTTGTAGGCGCTCTCGGTGTGCAGGCTCTCGCCCGCCGCGAAGCGGAACGCGCGCCCGGCGACGCGCACCTCCTGCGGCTCCGCAGCGACGAGGTGCATCTCCATCCGCGACAGCCGACGGTCCCAGACGGCGCGGTGCCGGAAGGCGGAGAGCCGGAAATCGCCCGCGAGCTCCCGGTTCATCCGCGCGAGGAGGTTCAGGTCGAACGCCGCGGTGACCCCTCGCGCGTCGTCGTAGGCGGCGACGAGCGCCCGCTCCTCCTTGGGGAGGTCGACGCCGATCACGAGCATCCCGCCCGGCCCCGCTTCCCGCGCCATCCGACCGAGCAGCGCGACCGCGTCCGCGGGCTCGAAGTTCCCGATCGTGGATGCGGGGAAGAACGCGACGCGCCGGCGGCAGGGAAGCCCGGCGAGCGGCAGCTCCACCGGAGCGGTGAAGTCTGCGACGAGGGGCCGGAGCGGCAGGGACGGAAACCGCGCGCCGACGGAGGTCGCGGCGTGCGCGAGCGCCGCCGGCGAGATGTCCACCGGCACGTAGCCCGCGGGCCGCGCGAGGGCGGCGAGGAGCAACGCGGTCTTCCGCGCGCTCCCGGCGCCGTACTCGAAGAGGAGCGCACCCGCCCCGATCGCGTCGGCGAGATCGCGGCCGTGCCGCTCGAGCAGCGCCGTCTCGATCCGCGGCGGGTAGTACTCGGGCTGCTCGCAGATGAGCTCGTACAGCGCCGAGCCCCGCGCGTCGTAGAGCCACTTCGGCGGGGTGGCCTTGCGGGGGAGGGAGAGGCCTAGGAGCGCGTCGTCCGCGAACCGAACCTCCTCGGCCGGGTCCCGCCTGCCCTCGACCTCGGCCCATTCGCTGCCGATCACGCGACCCCCTTTGCCCTGGCTGCACTCCGCGGCCCGCTCCGGCGGAGCCTGCTCCGGCCCCGCCTGCGGCCGTCACTTCGGCGAAAGCTCGGCACTTGGAGCATCCCGGGCAACGCGGTCCGGCGCCGCTCCCTCCGGGGGCGGTCGTTTCTGCCCCGCCGAAGGAGGGCCCGCGTTACCCTCGCCGCGTGCACGATCCTCGCGCCGAGCTCGGAACCCGCCTCGCCGCGCGCCGCGAGTCGGTAAGCCGGCTCGACCGCCGCGACGCCCTCCTCGCGAACGCCCGCCTCGCCGCGTTCGCGGTCGCGCTCGCGCTCGCGTGGGCCTCCCTCGGCGCGCAGCGGCTCCCGGGCTGGACGCTCGCGCTGCCGCTCGCGGCGTTCGCCGGGCTGGCGCTCCTCCACGATCGCGTCTTCCGCGTCCGCGCGCGCCTGCGCCGCGCCATCGCCTTCCACGAGCGGGCCCTCGCACGGATCGACGGCGCGTTCGCGGGGACCGGCACGCCCGGCGACGCCTTCGCGGATCCGACCCATCCCTACGCGCTCGACCTCGACCTCTTCGGGAAGGGCTCGCTCTTCGAGCTCCTCTGCGCCGCGCGCACGCGCCCGGGCGAGGAGCGGCTCGCGGCGTGGCTCCTCGCGCCGGCGTCGCCGGTGGAGATCCGGGCCCGGCAACGGGCGGTGGCGGCGCTCGCGCCGCGGCTCGACCTGCGCGAGGACCTCGCGGTGCTCGGAGAGGACGTGCGCGCCGCGGTCGAGGCCGGGCCGCTCGCCGCGTGGGGCGAGGCCGCGCCGCTCGCGGAGCCGTGGCTCCTCCCCTCCTCGCTCGCGTTCGCGGCGGTCGCGGTCGCGGCGGCGGCCGCGTGGGCGCTCGGGCTCGGCCCTCTCCCGCTCATCGTCGTGCTCCTCGGCGAGTGGGGCTTCTCGCGCGCGGTGCACGCGCCGGTGATCGGCGCGCTCGCGGGCGTCGAGCGGCCCGCCGCCGAGCTGCGCGTGCTCGCGGAGCTCCTCGCGCGGCTCGAGCGCGAGCCCGTCGAGGATCCCCGCCTCCAGGCGCTGCAGGGGACGCTGCTCGCGGGCGGGCACCGCGCCTCGATCGCCATCGCGCGGCTCGGACGGACGGTCACGCGGATGGAGTGGGCCCGGAACCAGTTCTTCACGCCGATCGGCTTCGCGCTCTGCTGGACGCCGCTCCACGCGGCGCTCGTCGAGCGCTGGCGGCGCGAGAGCGGCGGGCGGATCCGGGCGTGGCTCGACGCCGCCGCGGAGCTGGAGGCGCTCTCCTCCCTCGCCGGCTACGCCTACGAGCACCCGGAGGACCCGTTCCCGGAGCTGGTCGAGACGGCGCCGGGGCAGGCGGCGCTCCTCGAGGGCGACGCGCTCCGCCACCCGCTCCTCGCCAGCGCCGTGGCGAACGACGTGCGGCTCGGCGGAGAGGGACCGCGGGTGCTCCTCGTCTCCGGCTCGAACATGTCGGGCAAGTCGACGTACCTGCGCACCGTCGGCGTGAACGTCGTGCTCGCGCTCGCGGGCAGCGCGGTCCGCGCGCGGCGCCTGCGCCTCACGCCGCTCTTCGCCGGCGCGACCCTCCGGATCCAGGACTCGCTCCAGGCGGGCCGCTCCCGGTTCTACGCGGAGATCACGCGCCTGAAGGAGCTCTCGGATCGCGCCGGCGGCGAGGTCCCGCTCCTCTTCCTCCTCGACGAGATCCTCCACGGGACGAACTCGCACGACCGGCGCATCGGCGCGGAGGCGGTGGTCCGCGGGCTCGTCGCCCGCGGGGGCATCGGGCTCGTCACGACGCACGACCTCGCGCTCACGGAGCTCGCCGGGGGTCGAGCGGAGGGGCAGCCGGAGGAGGAGCCGAAGGCGAGTGTCCCCCGGCTGGAGAACGCCCACTTCGAGGACCAGGTGAAGGACGGCGAGATCGCGTTCGACTACCGGCTGCGGCCGGGCGTCGTCGCGCACTCGAACGCCCTCGCGCTCATGCGCGCGGTCGGGCTGCGGCTCTGACCCCGGCTCCGACCGTCGCCCCTGACGTGGACCGTGCCACGAGCCCTACGGCTCGACGGTCATGATCTCCGCGCCGTCCTTCGTCACCGCGAGCGTGTGCTCGAACTGTGCGGAGCGCTTGCCGTCGCGGGTGACGGCGGTCCAGCCGTCGCGCCAGAGCGCGTCCTCCCAGGTTCCCTCGGTGATCATCGGCTCCACCGTGAAGGTCAGGCCGGGCTCCATGATCCGCTTCGACGACGGGTCGAAGTGGTGCGGGATCTGGAGCGAGGTGTGGAAGGTCTCGCCGATGCCGTGGCCGCAGTAGGCGCGGACCACGCCGAACCCCCCGCGGGTCGCGTGCGCCTCGATGGCCTTGCCGATGTCGGAGATCGGGCGCCCGGGCCGGACCGCGGCGATCCCGCGCTCGAGGCACTCGCGAGCCGTCCGGACGAGCCCCTTCCCTTCCGCGTCCACCGCGCCGACGAGGAACGTCGCCGAGCAGTCCCCGTGCATCCCGTCGAGGTAGACGGTGACGTCGAGGTTCACGATGTCGCCGTCCTCGAGGGGCCGGCTGTCCGGGATGCCGTGGCAGATCACCTCGTTCACCGAGGTGCAGAGCGACTTCGGGAACCCGCGGTAGTTGAGCGGGCTCGGGTAGCCGCCGAGCCGGATCGTCTCCTCGTGGGCGAGCTCGTCGAGGGCGTCCGTGGTGATCCCGACCCGCACCGCCTCGCCCGTCACGCGCAGGACCCGCGCCGCCGCCTGGCAGGCCCGGCGGAGCCGATCGAGCTCCTCCGGCGTCTTCACGTCCCGCCCCTGGGCGCGCGGCCGGCCGCCCGACGCGTATTCGGGCCGCACGATGCGCTCGGGGACGGCGCGCTGCGGGCTCACGAGCCCGGGGTGCAGCGCAGACCGGCGACGCGGCGGAGGCGGGCGGCTCTCCCCGCGCGCGTCGGCCTCGAGGTGGCACTTCTTGTACTTCTGACCGCTCCCGCACCAGCAGGGGTCGTTCCGACCGGGCCGGGTGCCGGAGGTGGTCTCGAGCTCTCCCACGAGCCGGTTCTAAGGGAAACCCGGCTCCCGGGCAATGAACGGATTGGCCCGCCACGGCCCTCGTGCCCCGACCCAGGCATGACGCCTGCTGCGAGCGCCGGACCCTAGATCGGCGCGGGGCGGTCGGTCTGGTCCGGGATCCTGCTCGAGGGCTGGCCCTCCTCGATCAGCTCCTCCGCGAGCTTCTCCATCCGCTCGCCCATCTCCGTGAGCTCCTCCCTCGAGCAGGCCTTCCGCACCATCGGGAAGAGCTCCCCCTCCTCCTCCAGCACGTGGTGCTCGACCTGCTCCTGCAGGACCTTCATCCGCGCCATGAACTGCTCGTTCTCCGTCCCGCCCTCCAGGATCTCGGTGAGGACGCGCTTCATGGAGAGGTGCTCCTCCACCGACTCGCGGAGCAGCGCCTCGGTGTCCTCCTGCTTCGACTCCGGGTAGAAGATCTTCTCCTCGATCTCGGCGTGGACCGCGAGCTGGTCGGAGATCTCGCGGCAGAGCCGCTCCTTCGTCTTGCGCGCGCCCTCCCCGGCGTCGTCGAGCTCCTCGAACAGCTCCTCCACCTCGCGGTGCTGCGCCTCCAGCAGGTCGACGGCGTTCATGTGGGTCCCCTCCGTCCCTCGACGGTAGGCACCCCGTGCGAGGGAAGCCCGGGGAGCGGGGGCCGCGCGCCCGTCCGCTCCCCGGCTGTCCGGCGGCGGGACGATCGGCGAACGCTCCCGTAGGGCCTCGGGCATGGCCCCCGTCCTCCTGCGCCGCCGCCCGAGTCGCAACCGGCACCGGACGGTCGAACGGGTCCAGAAACGTAGACGCCGGCGCACGCCCGGGCGCGCCAGCTCCGCGCGAGAGCGTTCCCGTACGGTGGCGGGCACGGCGAGCACCATGGGCGCGGCCCCGAACGGTCACCGGAGCTGACGCGCGAAGCTGTCACGCCGCGTGCACGCCGGCTCGCGTACGGACACCGTATCCGAACGCAGCGACGGCGGCGTGCTCGTCGGAGGGGCCATGCCCGGGCCCGCGAGCGCCGCCGATGGGGCTACGGCCCACCGCGGCGTCCTGAAACGTGCGACCACTATTCCGACGTTCGCCGCAGCCACTTCGGCAGCCGCCACCAAGGGCTGGGGAGGCGTCTCCGACGAGCACGCCGCCGTCGCTGCGGTCGGACCGCTCCGATCGACGGAGCCGGCATGCACGCGGCGTGACAGCGGCACACGCCAGACCCGCTCGTCCTCGGTGGCGCCCGCACTGGCTCCGCCGTGCCGGTCGCAGTCCGGTTCCGGTGCCGTGTGCCGTGTGCCGCTGGCGCGCCCGGGCGTGCGCCGGCGTCTGCGCTTCCGGGCCCTCTCGACCGTCCGGCGCCGGTTGCGACTCGGGCGGCGGCGCAGGAGGACGGCGCCTTCCCCGGCCCGCCACGGCGGCGTTCGGTCAGGGCGACGAGATCGTCGAGATGGAGCCGCACCACAATGTGCGCGACCTCGAGAGGCCGGCACCGCGAAGTGACCGGCATTGGCTCTAGCCCGGATTCGCGCCGGGGAGGGCGCGCAAGGCTGGCACCCGGGCGGGGCAGGCCGGTAGGATGCCCCGGCGTGGACATCACCTGCGCACGGTGCCGCCGCTCGTACTTCGTGCCGGACGACCTCGTCCACGGCCGCGTCTTCCGCGCGCGGTGCAGCCAGTGCCACCACGCGTTCTCGGTGGAGGTCCCGGAGCGGCCCGGGAAGAAGGGCGCCCCGAAGGACGACCTCAAGGCGACCTCCGCCTCCGCCATCCCCGGCCTCGCCGAGGAGCTCGAGGACGGGCTCGGCTGGCTCGAGGAGAAGGCGAAGGAGGTCGAGGAGGACGAGTACGTCCTGCTCACCGTCCGGCGCTCGAAGCGGTTGAGCGGCGTCGCGATCGCGGCGGGGGCGGTCGTGCTCCTCGCCGCCGCGGGCGGGATCGCGGTCTGGATCGCGACGCGGCCGAAGCTCGACGCGCCCTCTCGACGCGCGCGCGCCGGGGAGGAGGGCGGCGCGGCGCCGGTCGCGGACGTCTCCGGCCTCGCCTGGAGGGCGCCCGACGAGACGCTCCCCGAGGCGGCGGGTGGCGCGCCCGCGCCGGGGACGGCGCCGTCGGGCGAGACGGTGCAGCAGGCGAAGCGCCCGCGCATCGCGCTCCGCGACGCCCAGCTCCTCGACCTCCTCGGGAAGAAGCAGGACATCGCGGTGCTCCCCGCCACCTCGGACGAGGAGGAGGGCGGCGCCGCGAACGCGAAGAGCGCGCTCGATCCCGAGGCGGCGGAGAAGGTCGTCGCCGCGAACCGCCGCGCGTTCGACACCTGCGTCTCGCGCGCGCTGCGCGTGAACCCGTCCCTGAAGCTCGCGCGCCGGGCCACCCTCGTCGTGACCGTCCAGCCGAGCGGCACGGTCTCCCGCGCCTACCTCGCGGAGGAGGAGGTGGACCGGACCGACCTCGGCCTCTGCCTCTCCGACACCGCGCGCCGGATGGTCTTCCCGAGCTTCGACGGCGAGCCCGTCGACGTCGCGATGCCGCTCTCGCTCTCGGCGGTGTTCTGACCGTGCGCGGCCGGGTCCCCGAGTCCACCGTGCGGACGCCGCGCGACCTCGCGCCCTTCCTCGACCACACGCTCCTCGCGCCCGGGGCGACCGAGGCGGAGGTGGCGCGCCTCTGCGAGGAGGCGCGCGCGCACGGCTTCGGCGCGGTCTGCGTGCGCGCCGGGTTCGTCCCCGCGGCGCGGCGGCTCCTCGCCGGGTCCACCTCCCGGATCGCGGCGGTGGTCGACTTCCCCCTCGGCGAGGCGGCCTGCGCGGCGCGCCTCGAGGAGGCGCGCGAGGCGGTCCGGCTCGGCGCCGACGAGCTCGACCTCGTCGCCCCGCTTCCCCTCGTCCGCGCCGGCCGCTGGGGCGAGGTCTTCGACGACCTCCGCGGCGTGATCCTCGCCGCGGGGGTGCCGGTGAAGGTGATCCTCGAGACCGGTCTCCTCGGCCGCGACGCGAAGGTCGCCGCCGCCGCCGTCGCGCGCGCCGCCGGCGCCGCCTTCGTGAAGACCTCGACCGGCTACTCGGCCGGGGGCGCGACCGTCGAGGACGTCGCGCTCCTCCGCGCGGTGGTGGGCGAGGCGGTGGGCGTGAAGGCGTCCGGCGGGATCCGCAGCGCGGACGACGCGCTCGCGATGCTCCGCGCGGGGGCGAGCCGGATCGGGGCGTCCTCCTCCGTCGCGATCGTCGGCGGGACGTTCCGCCGCTAAGAGGGGAAGGCATGGATCGCAGGCGGTTCCTCATCCTCGTCGCCGACAGCGCAGGCTGCGGCGCCCTCCCCGACGCCGCCGAGTACGGCGACGTGGGCTCGGACACCATCGGCAACACGAGCCGCGCCGTCGGGGGCCTCACCCTGCCGGTGATGGGCCGGATGGGCCTCGGGCACCTCACCGCGATCTCCGGCGTGCCGCCCGAGCCGTACCCGGTCGGCTGGCACGGACGGATGGCCGAGCGGTCGAAAGGCAAGGACACGATCACCGGCCACTGGGAGATGATGGGGATCGTCCTGAAGGAGGGGCTCGCGCTCTTCCCGCGCGGCTTCCCGCCTGAGGTCTTGGAGCCCTTCGTTCGCGAGACCGGCGTCCCGGGCATCCTCGCGAACCGCGCCGCGAGCGGCACGGTGATCATCCAGGAGCTCGGGGAGGAGCACCAGCGGACGGGGAAGCCGATCGTGTACACCTCCGCCGACTCGGTGTTCCAGATCGCCGCCCACGAGGAGACGGTGCCGCTCGAGGAGCTGTACCGGTGGTGCGCCATCGCCCGGCGCCAGCTCGATCCCTTCCGCGTCGCGCGCGTCATCGCCCGGCCCTTCGTCGGCAAGCCCGGCGCGTACGTCCGTACCTACCACCGCAAGGACTTCGCCATCGCGACGCCCGGGACGACGGTCCTCGAGCGGCTCGTCGAGAAGGGGATCCCGGTCTACGGGGTCGGGAAGATCCCGGACGTCTTCGACCGCCGGGGGATCACCGACGAGGTCCACACCGAGGGGAACGCCGACGGCCTCGCCAGGACCGAGGCGCTGCTCGACCGCGTCGACCACGGGCTCGTGTTCGTGAACCTCGTGGACTTCGACATGCTGTACGGGCACCGGAACGACGCGCCGGGGTACGGCCGGGCGCTCGAGGAGCTGGATCGGGCGCTCCCGCGCCTCCTCGGGAAGCTCCGCCCGGGCGAGGTCGCCGCGATCACCGCCGACCACGGCTGCGACCCCACCACGCCCTCGACCGATCACTCCCGCGAGTACGTCCCGCTCCTCGTCCACGCGCCCGGGCGCGGAGGCGGGAGCCTGGGCACGCGCCCGTCCTTCGCGGACCTCGGCGCGACGGTCTCCGAGTTCTTCGGCCTGCGGCCGGACGTCGGGATCTCCTTCCTCGCCGCGCTGCGCTGAGCCTCGCGCGACGCCGCGCGCCAGGTCGTCGCGACGCGCCCTACCGCGGCGGACGCTTCCCGCGCGCGAGCTCCGCGGCGTCACGGCGGATCTCGACGAGGTCGCGATCGAGCTGGGCCTTCCACTCGACCCACGCCGGGCTCAGGTGGAAGCCGGTCGCGACGAGGCGCGCCCGGACGTCGAAGAACATCGCCGACAGCTTCCGCTCGATGGGGGTCCGCACCCCGGGGCTGGCGAGGTCGGGGAAGCGGCCGTTGTCGGTCGGCGCGAGGACGCTCCGCTCGTAGAGCGGCGCGACCGCCCGCACCGCCTCGGCGACCACGTGATCCGCGGCGCGGAGGATCGCGTCGCGCTTCCCGAGCTGCTCGCGGACGAAGGAAGGCGAGTGGCAGCCGCGGCAGACGCCCTCGAGCCGCGCCCGCTCGTTCTCGTAGTCGAGCCGCTCGAGGACCGCGGTGCCCGCGTCCATCAACACGCGCAGGCGGGGGCCGTCGCCGCCCTTCGCGTCGAGGACGCCGAGCGCGCGGAAGAGCGTCGCGCGATCGGACGCCCACTGCGGGTCGTCGGGGAGCGGGAGCCGCATCCCGAGGCTCCCCGAGGGCGCGCGCACCGCGTGATCGGCCTGCGGCATGTGGCAGCGCTGGCAGGTCGGCGCCGCCGCGCCCTCGGGCAGGACGCCGGTCGAGAGGAGCATCTGGCGGATGCCGTGCTTCGAGGCGACCCACGCGTCCCACTGCATGTGGTCGCCTTGACCGTGGCAGCTGCGGCACGCCTCGGGGCGGCGCGCCTCGGCGACCGAGAAGAGGTGCCGCGTGTGGCACGCGTCGCAGGAGGCGAGGCCGTGCGTCATCCCGGCGTCGCGCAGCCCGGCGGTGCGCGTGGGGGAGCGCAGGCCGATCCGGTGGCAGGTCGCGCAGCCGGACCGCTCGCCGGGCGCGGCGCGCTCGAGGTAGTGGAAGGTCGGGATCGCCTCGACGGCGTCCCAGGCGCGGGCGTGCTTGCCGCGCTCGAACTGGGCCACCTGGGCGGCGTGGCAGGTCGCGCAGGTCGCGGGCGACGGGAGCACCGCCCGTGCGGCGTCCCCGGCCTTCGTATGCGCAGCGCCGTGGCACTCCTCGCACGCGACGCTCACCTGGGCATGCCGGGAGCGCCGCCAGTCGCCGACGATCCCGGGGGTGACCTGCTCGTGGCAGCGGACGCATTCGTTCGCGGCGCCGAGGACCTCGGCGCGCGCGATCGTCGCGAGAGCCAGCGCGAGCGCGCCGGCGTACCGCAGGGTTCGGAACGACATGGGCTCCCCTCCCGGATTCCGCGCGAGGGTATCACCCCGGCGCGCGGGTTTGTCCTGGGAGGGAGCTCGGCCGGGACGGCCGCGCGCTACTTCGCGGCCTGGAAGGCCTCCTCGAAGTCCTCGCGGATGTCGTCGATGTGCTCGATGCCCGGCGAGACCCGGATCGCGTCCGGCGTGACGCCCGCGCTCCGCTGCTCCGCCTCGGTGAGCTGGCTGTGGGTGGTGGAGGCGGGGTGGATGACGAGCGTCTTCGCGTCGCCCACGTTGGCGAGGTTCGAGGCGAGCTTCACCGAGTTGATCCACTTCTTGCCCGCCTCGAGGCCGCCCTGGATGCCGAAGGAGAGGACGGGGCCGAACCCGTTCTTGAGGTACTTCCGGGCGCGCTGGTGGTGCGGGTGGGTCTCGAGGCCGGGGTAGCTCACCCAGGCGACCTGCGGGTGGCGCTCGAGCCACTTCGCGAGGGCGAGGGCGTTGTCGACGTGGCGCTGCACCCGCAGCGAGAGCGTCTCGAGCCCCTGCAGGAACAGGAACGAGTTGAACGGCGAGACCGCGGGGCCGATGTCGCGGAGCCCCTCGACGCGGGCGCGGATGATGAACTGGATGTTGCCGAACGGGCCCTTCGGGCCGAAGACGTCGTTGTAGACGAGGCCGTGATAGCCCGGCGACGGGTCGGTGAAGCCAGGGAACTTCCCGCTCGCGCCCCAGTCGAACTTCCCGGAGTCGACGATGACGCCGCCGATGGAGGTGCCGTGGCCGCCGATCCACTTGGTCGCGGACTCGACGACGACGTCCGCGCCCCACTCGATCGGGCGACAGAGGAACCCGGCCGCGCCGAAGGTGTTGTCGACGATGAGCGGGATCTTGTTCTCGTGCGCGAGCTTCGCGAGGCCCTCGAGGTCCGGAATGTCGTAGCCCGGGTTGCCGATCGTCTCGACGTAGAGCGCCTTCGTCTTCGGGCCGATCGCCTTCTTCCACTCGGCGAGGTCGTCCTTCTCCACGAACTTCGCGGTGATCCCGAGCCGCGGCAGCGTCACCTTGAACTGGTTGAAGGTGCCGCCGTAGAGCTTCGACGAGGAGACGATGTCGTCGCCCGCCTGCGCGATGTTGGTGATCGCGAGGAACTGCGCGGAGTGACCGGACGCGGCGCCGAGGGCGGCGACCCCGCCCTCGAGGGCGGCGACCCGCTTCTCGAAGACGTCGGTGGTCGGGTTCATGAGCCGCGTGTAGATGTTCCCGAACTCCTGCAGCGCGAAGAGGCGTGCCCCGTGCTCGGTGGAGTCGAAGGTGTACGAGGTGGTCTGGTAGATCGGCACCGCACGCGCGTTCGTGCCCGGGGCGGGCTCCTGGCCGGCGTGGACCTGGAGCGTCTCGAAGCGAAGCTTGCGGTTCGGGGGGAGGGCCATGGTCGTGTCCTTTCGGCGGTGTCCGTTAAAATAGGACGTTCATCCTAGTTAACGGACAAGCGCATGTCAAGCTGGCCGCGTGTTCGTAACATCGTCCGCTATGACGGATTTTGGAAGCATAAGGACGGACGTCCAGTCGGGTCGGCGCGGGAGCCCCGCCGGGTCGCTCGCGCGCGCGGGCGACCGGCCGTAGGCTCGTCGGACGGAGGAGGGAGCCTTGCCAGACACCGGGCCGCGCAACGTGCCGGAGCTGTTCCTCGAGCGGGTCGGAAAGACGCCGGACGTCGAGGCGTTCCGTCACCCGCGTTCCCTCGCCGACGGGCGCGCGACGGAGTGGGCGTCGCTCACCTGGGCGGAGACGCAGGCGCGCGTCCGGGCGATCACGGGTGGCCTGCGGGCGCTCGGCCTGCCTCCCGAGCAGCCCTGCGCCATCCTCTCGTCCACCCGGATCGAGTGGATCCTCGCGGACTTCGGGATCCTGCTCGCCGGCGGCGCCACGACGACCATCTACCCGTCCTCGACCGCGGACGAGTGCGCGTTCATCCTCGCCGACTCCGCGTCCGCGGTGGCCTTCGTCGAGAACGACGAGCAGGCCCGCAAGCTCCTCGCCCGCCGCGACCAGCTGCCGGCGCTCCGGCAGGTGGTGAGCTTCGACGGCACCGCCTCCGCGGACGGCTGGATCGTCCCCCTCGAGCGGCTCGAGGAGCGCGGCCGCGCCTGGGACGCCGCGCACGCGGGCGCGTTCGAGGAGGGCGCCGCGACGATCCCGACCGACGCGCTCGCCACGCTCATCTACACCTCCGGGACGACCGGCCGTCCGAAGGGCGTCGAGCTCACCCACCGCGCCTGGCTCGAGCAGTCGAGGGCGATCGAGGCGTCGCGCTTCCTGAACCACCCCGACATGTTCCAGTTCTTCTGGCTCCCGCTCGCCCACGTGTTCGGGAAGATGATCGGGACGGCGCAGCTGCGCATCGGCTTCCCGACCGCGGTCGACGGGCGCGTGGACAAGATCGTCGAGAACCTCGCCGCGACGCGCCCCACCTTCGTCTGCGCGGTGCCCCGCATCTTCGAGAAGGTCCACGCGAAGGTGCTCCAGAACGCGCGTGAGGGCGGCGCCGTGAAGGCGGCGATCTTCCGGTGGGCGATGGACGTGGGGCTCGAGGCCTCCCGGCTCGCGCGGGCGGGCCGGCAGCCCGGGCCGCTGCTCGCCGTGCAGCGTGCGCTCGCGGACCGGCTCGTGTTCGAGAAGGTCCGCGCCCTGTTCGGCGGGCGGCTCCAGTTCTTCGTCTCGGGCTCGGCGCCGCTCTCGCGGGACATCGCCGAGTTCTTCGACGCGATGGGCGTCGCGATCTGCGAGGGGTACGGGCTCACCGAGTCGTCCGCCGCGACCCACGCCAACCTGCCCTGGGCGCGCCGGATCGGCACGGTGGGCACCGCCTTCGCCGGGATCGAGACCCGAATCGCCGCGGACGGCGAGATCCTCATGCGCGGGCCTTGGATCATGCGCGGGTACCGCGGGCTCCCGGAGCAGACGCGGGAGGCGCTCGACGCGGAGGGGTGGCTCCACACCGGCGACGTCGGCGTGCTCGACGCGGACGGCTACCTCACCGTCACCGACCGCAAGAAGGACCTCATCAAGACCTCCGGCGGGAAGTACGTCGCGCCGACCGAGCTCGAGTCGAAGCTCAAGGCGCTCTCCCCCTGGATCGCGCAGGTGCTCGTCCACGGCGACCGCCGGAACTACGTCTCCGCGCTCGTCACCCTCGACCCGGCCGCGATCCAGCGGTGGGCGGAGGAGCATCAGCTCGGGGGCAAGACCCCGGCGGAGCTCTCGCGCGAGCCCGCGGTGAAGGCGCTCCTGCAGCACGATCTCGACGCGCTGAACGCGGGGCTCCCCCGCTTCGCGACCGTGAAGAGGTTCGCGATCCTTCCGCGCGAGCTCCTCGAGGCGGAGGGCGAGGTGACGCCCTCGCAGAAGCTGAAGCGGAAAGTCATCGAGGCGAGGTACCGCGACGTGCTCAACGCGCTCTACGGCGGCGCGCCTCCGCCCTGAGGGGCGCGTCCGCGCGGCGCTACGTCCCCGGTCGCGCGTCCTCGGCGATCGCCGCCTTGAGCCGGTCGAGCGAGCCCTGCGCGTCGGAGAGGAAGCGGAGGTCGTCGACGCCCGACCGGGCGGCGCGCGTGAGCGTCTGCTCGTAGGCGGTGATGGCCTTCGCGGCGAGCACCCGGATTCGGCGCCGGAGCTCGGCGCGGTACGCCTGGGCGTGCTCGTCGTCGAGACCGGGCGGGAGCGGCGCGTCGAGGAGGTCGGACCGCAGGGCGTCGTACAGCTCGCCGATGCGGAACCCGGAGGCGACCGCCCAGCGGTCGTTCCCCATCCGGATCGCGCGCAGGTAGTGGCCCTG
>DASWCJ010000183.1:0-4271 GCA_036390155.1 Anaeromyxobacter sp. | reverse complement strand
AGGAGCCCGCGTGGCCAAGTTCTTCATCGAGAGACCCATCTTCGCGTGGGTCGTCGGCATCCTGGTGATGCTGGCGGGCGCGCTCTCCATCCTCGGCCTGCCGGTCTCGCAGTACCCGGCCATCGCGCCGCCGCAGATCAGCATCTACGCGAGCTACCCCGGCGCCTCGGCGAAGACGCTCGAGGACACGGTCACGCAGGTGATCGAGCAGCGGATGAACGGCCTCGACGCCCTGCGCTACATGGCGTCGCAGTCGGACGCGTCGGGCAATGCCCAGGTCACCCTCACCTTCGACGCCGGGACGAGCCCGGACATCGCGCAGGTGCAGGTCCAGAACAAGCTCGCCCTCGCCACGGCGCAGCTCCCGGTGGAGGTGCAGCGCCAGGGCGTGCGCGTCGCGAAGTCGGTCTCGAACTACCTGCTCATCATCGGCCTCGTCTCCGAGGACGGGTCGATGACCCGCAACGACATCTCCGACTACGCCTACTCGTCGCTGCAGGACCAGATCAGCCGCGTCTCGGGCGTGGGCGAGGTGAACACGTTCGGCTCGCAGTACGCGATGCGGATCTGGCTCAACCCCGACCGGCTCACCCAGTACCGGCTCACGCCCCTCGACGTGTCGAGCGCCCTCGCCGCGCAGAACGCGCAGATCTCCGCCGGCCAGCTCGGCGGGCTCCCCGCGGTGGACGGGCAGCGGCTCACCGCCACCATCACCGCACAGACGCGGCTCCAGACGCCCGAGCAGTTCCGCGCCGTCCTCCTCCGCGTGAACCCGGACGGCTCGCAGGTCCGGCTCGGCGACGTCGCCCGCATCGAGCTCGCCGGCGAGTCCGCGGAGATCGAGACCTTCATCAACCAGCGCCCGTCCTCCGGCATCGGCGTGCGCCTCTCCGCGGGCGCGAACGCGCTCGCGACCGCGAACGCGGTGAAGGCGCGCGTGGACGAGCTCGCGCGCTACTTCCCCCCGGGGCTGAAGGCCATCTACCCGGTGGACACGACGCCGTTCGTCCGCCTCTCGATCGAGGAGGTCGTGAAGACGCTCCTCGAGGCGATCGTCCTCGTGTTCCTGGTGATGTTCCTCTTCCTCCAGAACTTCCGCGCCACCCTCATCCCCACCATCGCGGTGCCGGTCGTGCTCCTCGGCACCTTCGGCGTCCTCTCCGCGTTCGGCTTCAGCATCAACACGCTCACGATGTTCGGCCTCGTGCTCTCGATCGGCCTCCTCGTCGACGACGCGATCGTCGTCGTCGAGAACGTGGAGCGGGTGATGAGCGAGGAGGGGCTCTCGCCCAAGGAGGCGACGCGGAAGTCGATGGGCCAGATCACCGGCGCGCTCGTCGGCATCGCCATCGTCCTCGCGGCGGTGTTCGTCCCGATGGCCTTCTTCGGCGGGTCGGTCGGCGTCATCTACCGCCAGTTCTCCATCACCATCGTCTCCTCGATGGCGCTCTCGGTGTTCGTCGCGCTCTCGCTGACGCCCGCCCTCTGCGCCACGATCCTGAAGCCGCTCGAGCGGGGGCACGGGTATGCCCGCCGCGGCTTCTTCGGCTGGTTCAACCGGGGCTACGACGCCTCCGCAGGCGAGTACCGGAAGGTCGTCGAGTTCCTGCTCCGCCGCCGCGTGCGCGGGATGATCGGCTACGGCGTCCTGGTCGCCGCGCTCGCGCTGCTCTTCGGCCGGGTCCCGAGCGGCTTCCTCCCGCAGGAGGACCAGGGGCTCATGTACGTCCAGGTCGTGCTGCCGCCGGGGAGCACGATGGAGCAGACGAAGCAGGTGCTCGCGAAGGTCGCCGACCACCTCCTCACCGAGGAGAAGGACGCGATCGAGACGGCGATGTCGATCGGCGGGTTCAGCTTCGGCTCGCGCGGCCAGAACACCGGCGTCTCCTTCATCCGCCTGAAGCCCTGGGACGAGCGGAGCGGGCAGCGGCTCCGCGCGGACGTCGTCGCCGCGCGCGTCCAGCGGGCGTTCGCAGGCCTCAAGGAGGCGAACGTCTTCGTGTTCACCCCGCCCGCGGTCACCGAGCTCGGGAACGCGACCGGGTTCGAGCTGCAGCTCGAGGACCGCGCGGGCCTCGGCCACGACGCCCTCATGGCCGCGCGCAACCAGCTCCTCGAGGCGGCCCGCAAGGACCCGCGGCTCGTGAAGGTGCGGCCCGGCGGGCTCGAGGACACGCCGCAGTTCAACATCGACATCGACCAGCAGAAGGCGACCGCCCTCGGGGTGTCGCTCGCCGACGTGAACCAGACGCTCGCCTCGACCTGGGGCCCCGCGTACGTGAACGACTTCCTCGACAAGGGGCGGACCAAGCGCGTGTACATGCAGGCGGACGCGCCGTTCCGGATGAACCCGGAGGACCTGCAGCGCTGGTACGTCCGGAACCGGCAGGGCGAGATGGTGCCGTTCTCCGCGATCGCCGCGGGGCGCTGGTCGTTCGGCCCCCCCAAGCTGGAGCGGTTCAACGGGACCCCGTCGCTGATGATCCAGGGCGAGCCGGCCCCCGGGCGCAGCACCGGCGAGGCGATGGCCGCGCTGGAGGGGATCGTGAAGCAGCTCCCGCCGGGCATCGGCTACGAGTGGTCGGGCCTCTCCTACGAGGAACGGATCTCCGGCGCGAACGCGCCCGCGCTCTACGCCATCTCGCTCGTCGTGGTCTTCCTCGCCCTCGCCGCGCTGTACGAGAGCTGGTCCATCCCGGCGTCGGTCATGCTCGTCGTCCCGCTCGGCGTGCTCGGCGCGGTGCTCGCGACCTTCCTGCGCGGCCTCTCGAACGACGTCTTCCTCCAGGTCGGCCTCCTCACCACCGTCGGCCTCTCCGCGAAGAACGCGATTCTCATCGTGGAGTTCGCGCGCTCGCTGCACGAGGGCGGGATGGGCGTCCTCGAGGCGGCGCTCGAGGCGGCGCGCCTGCGGCTCCGCCCGATCCTCATGACCTCGCTCGCCTTCGTGCTCGGCGTGCTCCCGCTCGCCATCGCCCACGGCGCCGGCGCGGGCGGTCAGATCGCGATCGGCACCGCGGTCATCGGCGGCATGGCGTCGGCGACGTTCCTCGCGATCCTGTTCGTGCCGCTCTTCTTCGTGGTCATCGCCGGCCGGCGGCGGCCGCCGGCGGGCGCGGGCCCCGCCCCGGCGGAGCAGGCCGCGCCGGGTGCGGCGCCTGGAGCCGCGCCGACCGAGGACGGGATCGCCGCCGCCGTCGGGGGGACCGCCCATGCGTAGGGTCGCAGCGGCCGCCCTCGCCGCGACGGTCTCCGCCTGCTCCCTCGCGCCCCGCTACGAGCGGCCCGCGGCGCCGGTCCCGGCGGTCGCCGGAGTCGAGCCCACCGCCGCCACCACGCTCGCCCGCGGCGCGGACGCGATCGGGTGGCGAGACGTGTTCGCCGACCCGCGGCTCCAGGCGGTGGTCGCGCTCGCCCTCGAGAACAACCGGGACCTCCGGGTCGCCGCGCTGAACGTCGAGCTCGTCCGCGCGCAGTACCGGATCCAGCGCTCGGCCCGGTTCCCGCAGCTCGACGCCACCGGCAGCGTGACGCGCCAGCGGACGCCGCACGACCTCAGCGCCACGGGCAACTCGTCCCTCGGAAACGTGTGGAGCGCCGGGGCCGGGCTCTCCGCCTTCGAGCTCGACTTCTTCGGACGGGTGAAGAGCCTGTCCGACGCCGCCCTCGAGCAGTACCTCTCGACCGAGGAGGCCCGGCGGAGCGCGCACCTCTCGCTCGTCGCCGCGGTCGCGACCGAGTACCTCGCCGAGCGCGCCTGGGACGATCAGGTGCTGCTCTCGCAACGGACGCTCGAGCTCGTCCAGTCCTCGCTCGCGCTCACGCGCCGGACCTTCGAGGCGGGGCGCACGAACGAGCTCGACCTGCGCACCGCCGAGGCGCAGGTCGAGACGGCGAAGTTCAACCTCTCCATCTCGCGCGAGCGCCGCGCGCAGGCGGCGAACGCGCTCGCGTTCCTCGTGGGACGACCGCTCCCGGCGGACCTGCCGGCCCCGACGCCCCTCGACGCGCAGGCGCTCGTCGCCGATCTCCCGGCGGGTGTCTCCTCGGAGGTCCTCCTCCGCCGGCCCGACATCCTCGCCGCGGAGCACTCCCTCCAGGGCGCGAACGCGCTCGTCGGCGCGGCGCGCGCCGCGTTCTTCCCGTCGATCACGCTCACCGCCTTCGGCGGGACCGCGAGCGCCCAGCTCGACGGGCTCTTCCAGCCCGGCTCGGAGGCGTGGTCCTTCACCCCGCGGCTGAACCTGCCCATCTTCCACGGCGGCGCGCTC
>DASWCJ010000182.1:0-5661 GCA_036390155.1 Anaeromyxobacter sp. | reverse complement strand
GACACGCCGCGCGGAGTCCTGCGCGGGGGTCTCGTGCGCTCAGCCGTCGACGCGGATGACGCCGCGCTTCAGCGCGAAGCGCACGAGCTCGGTGCGGTTGTGCACGCCGAGCTTCTCCATGACGTGCTCGCGGTGGCTCATGGCGGTCTTCACGCTGATCCCGAGGACCTCCGCGACCTCCTTGTTCGACTTCCCCTCCGCCACGAGCTTCAGGACCTGCTTCTCGCGGTCGGTGAGCGTTTCGTAAGGGTCGGCCCCGGCCCCGCCCGTCGCCGGGTTCGCCTCCTCCATCGCCGTGCGCGCCACCTCCGGATCGAGCACGAGGCCGCCGCGGTGCACCGCCCGGATCGCGTTCGCGAGCTCGGCGCCGGCCGACTTCTTGAGCACGTACCCGGAGACGCCCGCCTTGAGGAGCCGGCGGACGTACTCGCGGTCCTCGTACTGCGAGAGGATGAGGACCTTGGCGCGCCGCCCGAGCTTCTTCAGCTCGATGGTCGCCTCGATCCCCCCGAGGCCCGGCATGGCGATGTCCATGAGGACCACGTCCGGATCGAGGCGGCCGACCGCCTCGATCGCGCCCGCGCCGTCCTGCGCCTCGCCGACCACCTCGAGGTCGGGCTGGATCTGCAGGAGCGCACGGACCCCCTCTCGCAGGATGGCGTGGTCGTCCACGATCAGGACCCGGATCTTGCCGCTCATGTCGCGCTCACCTCCGTGGGGGTGCCGCCGCCCGCCCCCGCCGCCGGTCCCCGCGCCTGGAGCGGGATTCGAATCGTGACGTGCGTGCCGCTCCCGGGAGAGGACTCGACCTTGGCCGTGCCGCCCAGGATCTCCGCGCGCTCGCGGATCCCGAGGAGGCCCCAGGGGCGCCGGCCCTCGCGGCCCGCGACCTCGCCTGCGTCGAAGCCGCGGCCGTCGTCCTCGATGTCGATGAGGACGTCGTCGCCGCCGTCGGCGCCCACCTGCACGAGCACGGCGCTCGCCTGCGCGTGGCGCGCCACGTTCGAGAGCGTCTCCTGGCACATCCGGAAGAGCGCCGTCTCCATCTCGGGCGGGAGGCGCGGCAGGTCGCCGAGCTCGCACCGGACCGCGACACCGCGCGGGGCGAGGATGCGGTCGCCGTACCAGCGGATCGCGGAGAGGAGCCCGAGGTCGTCGAGCACCGAGGGCCGCAGGTCGAGGATGAGCCGGTGCACGTCCTCGAGGGTGCGCACCGCGAGCGCCTTCACCTCGTCGAGCCGCGGCATCTTCCCGGCGCGCGCCGCCTCCATCGCCGCCTCCACCCCCATCGCGAGCACCGCGAGGCTCTGGGTGGTCTCGTCGTGCAGCTCGCGCGCGATCCGCTTCCGCTCGTCCTCCTGCGCGGTGATGATCTTTCGCAGGAGCTGGGAGCGATCCTCCTCTCGCGCGCGCAGCTCGACGTTCGCCTCGTTCAGCTCGTGCGTCCGGTCGGCGACGCGCCGCTCGAGCTCGGCGTTCGCGTGGGCGACGTGGGCGATGAGGTCCTCGAGGCTCTGCCGCATCCGCTCCAGCGACTTGCCGAGCCGCCCGACCTCGTCCGTGCCCAGCTCGGGGATCGGCCACGCGAGCTCGCCGCCCGCGATCCGCTCCGCGTGATCGGTGAGGACGGCCACGGGCCGCGTCACGCTGCGGGCCGCGCCCCAGGCGAAGACGCCCGCGAGGACGCACTGGCCGACGAGGACCCAAACGACCGCGTACCACGGGAGCACGCCCTCCGACGGGAGCGCCACCTTCTTCGACTGCCGGAGCGCCACCCCCCACGGCGCACTCGCGAGCGCGGCGAAGGTGAGGTGGCCCTCCGGCCGCAGCTCGACGCCGTACTCGGCGTGGCAGTCGGCGCAGAGCACCGCGCGCGTCTTCTTCTCGGTCGCGAGCTCCACCATCCGCCGCGCGCAGGGCGCCCGCGTCCCGATCCGGTCCCGCTCCGTCGAGTCGACCACGTTCCCGCTCCCGTCGAGCAGGTCGCCGGTCCCGGTCTCGCCCCGGATGAGGTTCTTCAGCATCCGGTCGAAGCCCCTGCGCTCGGGCCGGAAGGTGGCGCCGGCGACGCCGGCCACCTGCCCCTGCCAGTCGCGGATCGGGACCGCCTCGAAGACGAACGGCCCGCGGGCGCTCGCGAGCACGCCGGAGAGGCGCGGCCGCCCGCTCTGGACGATCTCCCGGACCAGCTGCGCGAGCCCGGGCGCGTCCGCCGGGATCGAGCCCGCCGGCTCCTCGACCACCGGGCGGCCCTCGCGGTCGAGCACGAACGTCGCCTCGCGGTAGCGGAGCAGGTGGTGGGCGTCGCGGACGGCGCGCTGCACCGCCGCGTGCTCCTCCTTCGACACCGCCGCGACGTTGGCCGCGAGCCGCTGCAGCACCTCGAGGTCCCGCGTCAGCTCCTCGTCGAAGTGGACGGCGGCCGCCGCGACGGCACCGAGGCGGACCTCCTGGATTCGCGCGTCGACGGAGGACATCCAGAACATGCCCGCGGCGGCGATGACGACGAGGGGGAACGCCACCCCGATCCCCATGAGGACGTACACCCGCCGCTGGAGCGAGCTCGCCGACGCCGGCGCCCGCGCGGGTCCCGGAGCGGCGCTCATTGCCCCCCCTGCCGGTGGGTCGTCCGCGCCATCCGGAACAGCTCCTCCACGTCGCCGGACGAGCGGAGCATCATGGCCCAGCCGCCGATCTCCCAGGTGAGCTCGCGTTGGAGCTCGCCGTCGACGAGCACGTCGGAGAGCGTCGCGGGCAGCTTCCCGACCGTCGCTCGGCTCGAGCGCAGCACCGTCCGGGCCCCGAGCAGCTCGGGGGAGATCGGCTCGCCCTCCCGGGTGGACTCGAGGATGTGGACGTCGGACCCGCTGCGGGCCTCCACGTCGAGCCGCACCGACCCGCGCCGGCCGCCCGCGACGTGGATCGCGCGCGGCGGCCAGACGAGCCGCTCCGGGAAGTAGCCGGGCACGAGGACGCGCGCGGCGAGCCGCCGCTCGGCGTCCTCGATCGTGGGGACCTCGCGGACCACGCCGCGATCGCCGGTGATCCAGCCGGGGAGCGCGCCGAGCACGGCCACGGTGACGACCGTGGCGCCCGTGACCCACACGAGCCCGGCGAGCATGCGAACGACCTCGAACCCCGCGCCCCCGCCCCGTGCGGCGCTCGTGGTCACGGCGGCGGTCATACCACGAAGAACAGGAGCGAAACGAGGGACGCGGCCGCGAGCGCGACGCGGGCGCGGAGGAACGGGAGCGGCGCGGGCGGCCCGTCGAGCAGGCGCCGGCAGCGGGTCTCCACGTCGAGGGACCGCACGCGCGCGAGCGGCTCGGCGAGCGCCCCCGCGAGCGGGAGGGTGCGGCGCACCTGCGCCACGCCGGCAGTCGCGCGATGGAGCTTCAGGAGCCCGCTCGCGAGCGCGAGGCGGTCGCCGCAGGCGGCCGCGGCCCGGTCGTCGGCGAGCCACTCCGCGTCGCGCGCGACGGCGCGGGAGAGGACCTGGAAGGCGGGGTTGAACCAGAGGAGCGCCCGCGCCGCCATCACCACCCAGCTCGCCGCCGGGTCGTGGCGGGCGAGGTGGGCGATCTCGTGCGCGAGCGCGGCGCGGAGCTCTTCCGGGTCGAGGAGCCGGAGCGCGCCCCGCGAGACGACGATCGACGGCGCACGCACGCCGGTGCAGAAGAGGACCGGGGCGTCGCGATCGAGGTAGCTCACCGAGGGCGGCCGGACCCCGAGCGCGGCCGCGAGCCCGGGGATCTCCGCGAGCGCCGCGGCGGAGGCGGCGTCGGGCTCGCCCGGTACGAGCCGGGGGCGGCGCCGCCCGCGGACGAGCGGCACGAGGTCCATGAGGAAGAGGAACGCCCCGAGCGCCGCGAAGGCGGCGAGCCAGGCGTCGAAGAGCCCGACGCCGAGCAGCCGCACCTCCGACCAGCGGCGCGCCACGAGGAGCGCGCCCTCGTCGCGGAACGGCTCCTCGAGGCGGAACGGGAAGAGCGCGAGGAACGCCGGGACGACGACGAGCGGGTACGCGAGCGCGACGAGGCGCAGGGCCATCCGCTGGCGGGGCTCGACGACCCGCCAGCTCCGCACCAGGGCCTCGACGAACAGCGAGGCGACCAGGGTGTGGAAGATGGCCTGCGCCGCGATCTCAGCCCACTTCGCGCTTGGCTCCATGCTCCGGAGCGGCGTGCACCCCGTGGACATCCGGGGGAGCCCCGCCCTCGAGGCGGGCGAGCTCCAGGGGATGCTCGTGCACGTACCGCTCGCGGCTCACCTTACCAGTGAAGATGGACGCGTCGAAGGGGAACACGTCCGGGTTCAGGTGGGCGTTGAAGATGTGCCAGATCGCGATGACGAAGAAGGCCATCAGGCCCTCGTTCGAGTGGGCGACCTTCGCGGCCGGGATGATCTGGCCGGGGATGAGGTTTGCCGCCTGGACCGGGAAGAAGAGGATGAACCCGGTCGTCACCATGATCACGTTGCCGATGACGAGGCCCCAGTACTCGAACTTCTCCTTGTACGTGTACCGGTCGTAGGCCGGGTGGTGCTCGCTGAGGCCGAGGTAGTACTTGAGCTGCTGGATCGTGTCCTCGAAGTCCTTCTTCGTCGGCACCATGCTGAAGTAGGTCTTCTTGCCCAGCATGAGCAGGATGCCGTTCGTGAAGTGGACCACCGTCGAGACCGCCAGCGTGATCCCGGCGATCCGGTGGGTCCAGCGGGTGTTGTCCACGCCGCCGAAGACGTCCACGATCGTGTGGGCCCAGCCCGTCGTGTAGAACTTCTGCGGCAGGCCCGTCAGGCAGAGGAGCGCGAACACCGACATCGTGATGAAGTGCTCGACCCGCTGCTTCAGGTTGAAACGGACGATGTAGTCGCTCATCGATTCACCACGACGCGCCAGAGGTGCAGCGCGATCTGCAGGACGAGCCCGCCCACCATGAACGGGATCATCAGCTTGTAGAAGAGCATCACGCCCCAGACGATCGGCGCCTTGGTCGGCGTCGGCTCGTAGTGCGAGAGCCACGCGTTCGGGAAGGTCGCGCTCGCGCCCTCGTGGCACTTCGCGCAGGTCTTCTGGAGGTTCGCCGCCATCACCGTGGAGGACGGGTCCTTCGACTTCTGGATGTCGTGCACGCCGTGGCAGTCGGTGCAGACCGCGGCGAGGCGCACGCCCGGCCCCTTCTTCTTCCCGTGCTGGAGCGTCGCCGCCATGCCGTGGAAGTCGGCGAGGTACGTGTCGACGACCTTCGTCGAGATGCCGTACTTCGACATCAGCTTCTCGTCGGTGTGGCAGCGGCCGCAGACCTCGGGGGTCCGCATCGCCAGCGCGCCGTCGCGCGGGTCGGTCGTGTCGTGCGCGCGGTGGCAGTCGGTGCAGACCGGGACGTCGCCGCTCGTCTCGGCGGCGCGCCCGTGGACCGACTTCGCGTAGATCCCGGTCTCCTTCTCGTGGCAGCGCGAGCACATCCTGGAGATGCGGGTGCGCGGCTGGCCCGGACGGGAGATGTCGTGCGCGCCGTGGCAGTCGACGCACAGCGCCGCCTTGTCGTTCCCCTTCGCCATCACGGCGAAGTGCACGCCGTCGAGGGTCTTCGTGTAGTTCGCGAAGTGGCAGCCCTTGCACTGCTCGTAGTGGGCGCGCGTCACCTCGCGGCGGTTCTTGTA
>DASWCJ010000181.1:0-5425 GCA_036390155.1 Anaeromyxobacter sp. | reverse complement strand
TACGGCTTCCCGATCGGCGGCGTCGCGGCGGTGGACGCGGAGCGCGGCGCCGTCTCCCCGGGCGGCGTCGGCTACGACATCAACTGCGGGGTCCGGGTGGTGACGACCGCGCTCGAGGAGGAGACCGTCCGCGCCCGGCTCCACGAGGTGACCGCGCAGCTCTATCGCGACGTCCCGACCGGCGTGGGCGCATCGGGGGCCATCCCGCGCCTCTCGGAGCGCGAGCTCGACGAGGTGCTCGCGCAGGGCGCGCGCTGGGCCGTGAAGCGCGGCTTCGCCGCGGCCTCGGACGACGCGGAGCGGTGCGAGGAGGGCGGCCGGCTCGCCGGGGCGAACCCCTCGGTGGTGAGCGCGCGGGCACGCCAGCGGGGCGCCGATCAGGTCGGCACGCTCGGCAGCGGCAACCACTTCCTCGAGGTGGACCGGGTGGCGGAGGTCTACGACGAGGCCGCCGCCGCCGCGTTCGGGCTCGTGCCCGGGACCGTCGCGCTCCAGATCCACTCCGGGTCGCGCGGGCTCGGGTACCAGATCTGCGACGAGTTCCTCGCCGAGCTCGCGCCGCGCCTCGCGTCCTTCGGGGAGGACTACGCCGCCCTCCCCGACCGTCAGCTCGCCTGCGCGCCGATCCGCTCGGACGAGGGGCAGCGCTACCTCGGCGCGATGCAGGCCGCGGCCAACTTCGCCTGGGCGAACCGGCAGGTGATGACCGGGCTCGCGGTGCGGTCGCTCCTGCACGCGCTCCGGATCTCCGAGCGGGAGCTCGGGGCGCGGCTCCTCTACGACGTCTGCCACAACGTCGCAAAGCTCGAGGAGCACACGGTGGACGGCGTCCGCCGCGAGGTCCTCGTGCACCGCAAGGGGGCGACGCGCTGCTTCGGCCCGGGCGATCCCCGGGTGCCGGCGCCGTACCGGGCGGTGGGCCAGCCGGTGCTCGTCCCGGGCGACATGGGGCGATACTCCTACGTCCTCGCCGGCACCGCGCGCGCGATGGACGAGACCTTCGGCAGCTCGTGCCACGGGGCGGGCCGGCTCCTGTCGCGCGGCGAGGCGCTCCGGCGGGGGCGCGGCCGCTCCATCGCGCAGGAGCTCGCCGCGCGGGGGATCGAGGTCATCTCGCGCGGGAAGAAGACCCTCGCGGAGGAGATGAGCGAGGCCTACAAGGACGTCGCCGACGTCGTCGGGGTGATGCACCGCGCGGGCATCTCGCGCCTCGTGGCGCGGCTCGAGCCGATGGGCGTCGTGAAAGGGTAGCGGACTGGCCGGCGGGCCTCTGCCCGGCGGGACGCGGCCGGGGCGTCCCGGCCGCGTGCGCTCTCCCGCCGGGAGGGATCCTCGGCCGCCGCGCGTGGCCATCTTTCCCCGCATGGAAGACCTCCCGCGTCCGCACCTCTCCCTCATCCAGGGGGAGCGGACCGGTCCGCGCCGGCCGCGACTGCCGCGCGAGGCGCTCCGGGTCATCCCGGGCGGTGAGGCCGGCGACCTGCAGGCCGCCATCGAGGAGACCGTCCTCGCGGCGCGCCAGATGCGGCGCGAGATCGAGGAGCGGATCGCGCGGGCGCTGGACGAGCTGTTTTAGGCCCGGGCGTGCCCTCCGTGGCGCGCTCTCGCGTGCCCGCGGCCTGCGCGCGCGTTAGCTCCACCGCATGCTCGAGAACCTCCCGGGGGCCGCGCCGATCCCCGCGCCGCTGGCGCGCCGGCTCGAGGACGCCGTCCGCGCCCGGGGGCCCGCGGACGAACCGAGGACGCACCACCTCGCGCCCGACGGGGGGCCGCGCTTCACGAATCGTCTCGCCCTGGAGGGGAGCCCGTACCTCCTGCAGCACGCGCACAACCCGGTGAGCTGGTGGGCGTGGGGCGACGAGCCCTTCGAGGAGGCGCGCCGGACCGGGCGCCCGGTCTTCCTCTCGGTCGGCTACTCGACCTGTCACTGGTGCCACGTGATGGAGCGCGAGTCGTTCGAGGACCTCGAGATCGCGGAGGTGCTCAACTCGCGCTTCGTCCCGATCAAGGTCGATCGCGAGGAGCGCCCTGACGTGGACGCGGTCTACATGACCGCGGTCCAGCTCCTCACCGGCGGCGGCGGCTGGCCCATGTCGGTCTGGCTCACCCCCGAGCGCGAGCCGTTCTTCGGCGGGACCTATTTCCCGCCGCGCGACGGGGCGCGCGGCGCCTTCCGCGGGTTCCTGGGGATGCTCCGGGAGATCGCCGACGTCTACGCCCGCGAGCCGGAGCGGATCCGTGGCGCGACCGGGGCGCTCGTCGGCGCGGTGCGCACCGCCCTCTCCGCGCAGGGCGACCCGGCCTCGGACCTCCCCGGGCCCGAGACGATCGAGCGCGCGGTCGAGTTCCACCGCGGCGCGTTCGACGCGGAGCACGGCGGGCTCCGCCAGGCGCCGAAGTTCCCGTCCAGCCTCCCGGTGCGGCTCCTCCTGCGCCACCACCGGCGCGCCGGCGACGCCGCGATCCTCTCGATGGCGACCCGCACCCTCGAGGCGATGGCGTCGGGCGGGATCCACGACCAGCTCGCCGGCGGCTTCCATCGCTACTCGACCGACGAGCGCTGGCTCGTGCCGCACTTCGAGAAGATGCTGTACGACAACGCCCTGCTCGCGGTCGCGTACGCGGAGGCGTGGCAGGTGACCGGGCGGCGCGACTTCGCGCGCGTCGTCCGCACCACGCTCGACTACCTCGGCCGGGAGATGACCTCGCCGGAGGGGGGCCTCTACTCGGCGACGGACGCCGACTCCGAAGATCACGAGGGCCGGTTCTTCGTCTGGGAGGAGCGGGAGCTGCGCGACGTGCTCGGCGCGGACGCGGAGCCGTTCCTGCGGTTCTACGGCGTGACGCCGGGCGGGAACTTCGAGGGGCGCTCGATCCTGTGGGTCCCGAAGCCGGACGAGGACGCGTGGGAGGCGCTCGCGCCCGCGCGGGCCCGGCTGCTCGAGGTGCGCGCGCGCCGGCCCGCCCCGCTCCGCGACGAGAAGGTGATCGCCGCCTGGAACGGGCTCGCGATCTCGGCCCTCGCGTTCGGCGGCCGGGTGCTCGGGGAACGTCGCTGGGTGGACGCCGCGGCGCGCGCCGCCGAGTTCGTGCTCGGCCGCATGGTGAGGGACGGGCGGCTCCTGCGGGCGTGGCGCGCGGGGGACGCCGGTGTGCCGGCCTTCCTCGAGGACCACGCGTTCGTCGTCGCGGGGCTCCTCGACCTGCACGAGGCGACGCTCGACCCGCGCTGGCTCGAGGCGGCGGTCGATCTGTGCGAGCGACAGGAGCGGCTCTTCGGGGACGAGGCCGGCGCCTGGTTCCAGACCGCGAGCGACCACGAGCGGCTCCTCGCGCGGGAGAAGCCGTCGCGCGACGGGGCGGAGCCCTCCGGCGCGTCCGTCGCGATCCTGAACGCGCTCCGGCTGCACGCGCTCACGACGGACGATCGGTGGTGGCGCGTCGCGTCCGACGCGCTCCGTCACTACGCGGGGCTGCTCGAGGCCCAGCCCGCGGCGCTCGGCGAGATGCTGCTCGCGGTCGACTTCGCGACCGACACCGTCCCGGAGGTCGTGCTGGTGTGGCCCGAGGGCGAGCCTGCCCCCGAGCCGTTCCTCTCCGTCCTGCGGCGGACCTTCCTCCCGAGCCGCGCCCTCTGCGGCGCGCCCGAGGGCGAGGGGGTCGCCCGGATCGGGCGGACCGCGAAGGTGGCCGCCGGCAAGGCCGCCGCGGGGCGGCCGACGGCCTACGTCTGCGAGCGCGGAGCGTGTCAGCTGCCCGCGATCTCCCCGGACAAGCTCGCCTCCCAGCTCGCGCCGGTCCACCGGTACCACTGATCCCCTCCTTGACGCCTCCACCCAGTACGAGGAGGGGCTCCGCCGGCTCGCCGCCGGAAACCCGCGCGGCGCCCTCGAGCAGCTCCAATTCGCGGCGGACATCGAGCCGAAGCCCCTCATCCGAGCGCACCTCGCCTGGGCGCGCTTCCTCGTGGATCCGGAGCGGCACGCGCGCCTCGCCCTCGGAGAGCTCGCGGATGTGGTGCGCGCCGATCCCGGCTGCGGCCGCGCGCATTTCTTCACCGGCGAGATCCAGCGCGCCCGCGGCGCGTGGGCCGAGGCCGAGGAGGCCTACCGGCACGCACACCGCGCCGACCCCTCCGACCGGCGAGCGCAGGAGCTGGCGCTCGACGCGCTGCGCCAGCGGAAGTCCGCGTCAACATAGAGACATCGCTATATGCGACGATCGGTCGCGTTGCGTTCGCACCCCCAGCCGTGAGTCAATCCGCCGCACGCGTCCCACTTCGGGGCGCACGACCCCGGAGAGTGAAATGAAGAAGCTTCTCGGAATCGTGGCGTTTGCGGCGGTGGTCGCCGCGGCGCCCGCGCACGCCACGAACGGCATGCGTCTCACCGGCTTCGGCCCGGTCCAGCAGTCGATGGGCGGCGCGTCGGTCGCAGCCCCGCTCGACGCCGTCACTGCTGTCACCAACCCCGCCGGCCTGTCGCTCCTCGCGCCCCAGATCGAGGTCGCCGGCGCGGCGTTCTCGCCCACCGTGAAGTACGACATCGGCGGGCAGGGCGCCACCTCGAGCCGCCCGACCGACTTCCTCCCGACGCTCGCGGCCGCGTTCCGCGCGAACGATGCCATCACCGTCGGCGTCGCCGCGCTCGGCACGGCGGGGATGGGGGTCGACTACAAGGACTTCGGGGGCCCCGGGGCCGAGATGATGTCGTCGTACCTGAACGGCCGCATCGCTCCGGCCGTCGCGTACAAGGTGAACGACCAGCTCTCGGCCGGCCTCGCCTTGAACCTCATGTACGCGCAGATGAAGTTCGCCTTCCCGACCCCGGCCGGCGAGGTCCAGCCTCCCTCCGCCAGCTCCATGGGCTACGGCGCGACGATCGGCGTCACCTACGCGCCGACGGCGGCGATCTCGATCGGCGCCGCGTACGAGACCCAGAGCTACTTCGGTGACTTCTCGTTCGACGTCGGCGGCGGCCAGACCATGAAGGTCAAGCTCGACCAGCCGATGGTCGGGACCCTCGGCGTCGCCGTGAAGCCGGTGGAGGGCCTCCTCATCGCGCTCGACGGTCAGTGGATCAACTGGTCGGCGGTGCTCGGCAAGAACAAGCCCGAGACCACGCCGGCGGACCAGTTCAACATGAACTGGGCTGACCAGTTCGTCGTGAAGGTCGGGGCCGAGTACCAGATCCCGGCGCTCAAGGAGCTGAAGGTCCGCGCGGGCCTCAACTACGGCAAGACGCCGGTCGACAAGGAGCAGGCCAGCGAGGCGCTCCTCTTCCCCGCCATCGCCGAGCTGCACGCCTCGGTCGGCGCCGGCTATGACATCGGCAAGCTGACCGTGAACGCCTCGTTCATGTACTCGCCCGAGGCGAATGTCTCCGGGAACATCACGGTGCCGACCCCGGGCGGCCCGGTCCCAATG
>DASWCJ010000180.1:0-30133 GCA_036390155.1 Anaeromyxobacter sp. | reverse complement strand
CCGCCCAAGGGAACCCCGCGCGCATCCCGCCGGAATCAGGGCGTTTCCTCACCCACCTCTTCCGGCCCGGAGCGTGTAACACTACGAGCGGAAAAGCCCCGGGCCGCGACCCGGGGCTCGACGCCGGAGGAACGCCGTGCTCCTGACGCCCACACCGACTGCCTGCCCGACCTTCACGCCGGCGCACGGCCTGCCCGCCGTCGAGCCCGCCTACGTCCCGCCCGGCCGGCTCCTCGTCACGAGAGACCCGCGGCCGATGGCGACCGTCGTCTCCACCGGCGCCGTCGTCTGCCTCTGGGATCCGATCGCGGGCTTTGGCGCCCTCGCCCACTTCCTCCTCCCCGAGTCCGGCACCGCGCCGCCCGCGCCGCGCTTCGGCGACGTCGCGCTGCGCACGCTCGTGGACGAGCTCGTGAAGCTCGGCGCCACCGAGCGCCGCCTCCGCGCCCGCCTCTACGGCGGCAGCGCGCCGCCCATCGTCACCGTGGGCGGCCACCTCGGCGACCGCAACGTCCAGGCCGCGCGCACGTGGCTCGGCGCCCGCTCCATCGCGGTCTGGGAGGCCGAGGTCGGCGGCACGAGCGCTCGCAAGATCCTCTTCAGCCCGAGCACCGGCTCCGCGACCGCGAAGGCGATCGGCCTCGACAACTGATCAGCGCTCCACGCCGCGCGGGAACTGCTGCGCCACGATCCGCTCCTGTCCGCCGAGGTAGGGCCGGAGGGCCTCGGGGACGACGACGCTCCCGTCCGCCTGCTGGTACTGCTCGAGGATCGCGACCACCGTCCGGCCGATCGCGACGCCCGAGCCGTTGAGCGTGTGGGCGAGCCTGGGCTTCCCGCCCTCGCCGCGGTACCGCACCCGGATCCGCCGCGCCTGGAAGTCCTCGCAGTTCGACACCGACGAGATCTCGCGGAACTGGTCCTGCCCCGGGCACCACACCTCGAGGTCGTAGGTCTTCGCCGACGCGAACCCCATGTCGCCCGCGCAGAGGAGCACCACGCGGTGGTGGAGCCCGAGCCGGCGCAGCACCTCGCACGCGTCCTCCACCATCTTCTCGTGCTCGGCGTAGCTCTCCTCCGCCTTCGCGAGCTTCACGAGCTCCACCTTGTGGAACTGGTGCTGGCGGATGAGGCCGCGCGTGTCGCGCCCGGCCGCGCCCGCCTCGGCGCGGAAGCACGGCGTCCACGCGCAGTATGAGATCGGCAGCGCCGCCGCCTCGAAGATCTCGTCCCGGTGCATGTTCGTCACCGGGACCTCGGCCGTCGGGATGAGGTAGAGCGGCGTCTCGTTCGCCGTCTTGAAGAGGTCCTCCTCGAACTTCGGGAGCTGCCCCGTGCCGGTCATCGTCTCGCGCGTGACGAGGTAGGGCGGCAGCACCTCGAGGTAGCCGCGCGTCGCGTGCACGTCGAGGAAGAACGCCGCGAGCGCGCGCTCGAGCCGCGCCCCCGCGCCCTTGTAGATGGTGAAGCGCGAGCCGGAGAGCTTCGCGGCCTGCTGCCACTCGAGGATCCCGAGCGCCTCGCCGAGCTCCCAGTGCGGCTTCGGCGCGAAGCCGAGCGCCACCTTCTCGCCCCAGGTGCGGACGACGACGTTGTCCTTCTCGTCCTTCCCGTCCGGCACCGACGCGTGCGGCGGGTTCGGGATGACGAGCAGGTGCCGCTCGAGCTCCGCCTCGACCGCCGCGAGCTCCTGCTCGCTCTTCTTCACCTCGTCGCCGAGCGCTCGCAGCTGCGCGCGCGCGCCCTCGACCGCGCCCTGGTCGGTCTTCGCGAGCTGGCGGAGCTTCCCGTTCGCCTCGTTCTGCTCCTTCTTCTGCCGCTCGAGCTGGAGGTTCAGCTCGCGGCGGCGCGCGGCGAGGGCGCGCACGGGCGCGAGCGCCTGGACGGCGGCTTCCCCCCGACGCGCGAGCCGCTTCTCGAACCCTTCGAAGTCCTGTGCGACCGCCTTGAGGTCGAGCATCCGCGCTCCCGCGTGAGAAATCCGCCGGAAAACCCGCGCCAGGATTAGTCTTTAACCTCCGGTCGGGCAAGGGGTCTTCTCGGTGTGACCCCGGCGATGCGCATGGAAGACGAGCCTCAAAAGCCATCGCTGCGCCTCGTCGCGGGCGGGGTCACCCCCTCGCGGCGCGAGGAGGACTCGCTCGTCGCCGCCTTCCTCGTCGGCGACGACGACGCGTTCGGGGAGCTCGTCCGGCGGAACGAGCCGCTCGTCCTCGCCATCGTCCGCCGCTACGCGCAGACCCCGGAGGACGCGCGAGACCTCGCCCAGCGCACCTTCCTCCGCGCCTTCGAGGCCGCGCGCCGCTCGCTCCGCAGCGGGCCGCGCGCCGCCGTCCCGTTCCGGCGCTGGCTCGTCCGGGTCGCGGTGAACCTCGCGAAGAACCACCGGCGGGATGCGCTCCGCGTCCTCCGCGCGCCGCTCGAGGACGCCGACGCCGAGGGCGCGATTGCCACCGCCCCCGCCGCGCACGACGCGCTCGTCCTTCGCGAGCGAGCGCGGCGGATGCGCGCCGCGGTGCTGCGCCTCCCGCGCCGCCAGCGCGAGGTCCTCACCCTCCGCGTGGACGCGGAGCTGCCCTTCGCCGAGATCGCCCTCGCGCTCGGCATCACCGAGAACGCCGCCAAGGTGAGCTTCCACTACGCGACCCGCGCGCTGCGCGCCGTGCTCGCTCCGGAGGAGACGCCGTGAGCCCCGCCTGCACCGACTTCGAGGTCCTCCTCTCCCTTCGCGCCGCGGGCGCGCTCGAGCCCGCCGAGGCCGCCCGCACCGAGGCGCACCTCGCCGGCTGCGCCGCCTGCCGCGCCGAGGCCGCCGCCGACGAGGCCGTCCTCCGGCTCGCGACGCTCCCGCCGCCCTCCGCCGCCGAGCGCCGCGCCGTCGCCGCGCTCGCAGCGGACGCGCTCGCGACGCTCCGCCGCCGCGAGGCCCGCGCCGCCTCGTGGAAGCGCGCCACCGTCGGGTTCGCCGCCGCCGCCGCGCTCGCCCTCGTCGTGGTCGCGCCCGCCGTGCTCGGACGGAAGGGGCCGGTCCTTCCGCCCGCGCCGGCGCCGGTGACGACCGCCGCGACCGCCCAGGTCGACGCCTGGCAGGCGCCGGATCTCGACACGCTCTGGACCGAGGCGGACGTGCTCGACGTCGCGGGCGCCGCGTACGCGAGCGACGCGACCGACACGTCCTATCTCGCCATCGACCTCGACGACTGAGTCCGACGAAGAAACGAAAGGAGCAGCACCATGAGAACCCAGTTCCTCGCGATGATCCTCTCCGCCGCGCTCCCGCTCGCGGCGCACGCCCAGGGCGGTCCGCAGCCCGGGGCCGGCCCGCAGGGAGCGGGCCCCGGCGCGAACGCAGGCCCCGGCCACAGGATGGACCCGCAGCGCATGGAGAAGCGGATGCGGCTCGCCCGCACGCTCGGCCTCGCCGAGGCGCTCGATCTCGACGAGTCCGCCGCGCTCAAGCTCGGCCAGACCATGTCGAAGTTCGACGAGCGGCGCGTCGCCGTCCGCAAGCAGCTCCAGGAGTCCAGGCAGGTGCTCGTCCGCGCCGCGCAGGGCGAGAAGGTCACCGCCGGCGAGGTCGACCAGGCGATCGCGAAGTCGCTCGACGGCCGCGCTCAGCTCCTGACGATCAACCGCGAGCTCGTCGCGGCGGTCACGAAGGATCTCACGCCGGAGCGGAAGGCGCGCGCGGTCATCTTCCTCGCGAAGTTCCAGCGCCGGTTCGCCGGGCCCCCCGGCATGGGGCCAGGGATGATGATGGGCCCCGGCGGCCAGAACGGCGGCCCCGGCATGCGCCACGGTGGCCACGGCGGCGGCATGGGCGGCGGCATGGGCCCGGGCGGCGGGATGGGCATGGGCGGGTCGGAGTGGGGCATGGCCCCCGGCGGGGAGGAGCTCGGGCCGATCGGCATGGCGCCTCCTCCGCCTCCCGACGAGCTCGACGACGAGTAGCGGCGACCCCGCTTCTCTTCGGGTCCGGTTACACTCCCGTTCGTGAGCCAACGCCGGGGACCGAGGAAGGGCACCGACGCGCCGACCGGGATCGCCCCGGTCTACGAGGGGCCCGAGGTGCTCTCGGCGCTCCTCTCGCGCGCCGGCTCCCCGCACGACGCCGAGGCGGTGGCCGAGCAGTTCTCGCGCGCGCTCGCCGCTGGCGAGCCGCGCGCCTCGGTCATCCCGGCGCTCTTCACGGACGAGCCGCACTTCGAGTCGCCCGAGGCCGCGCGCCGGCTGTACTCGAACCTCTTCGGCCTGTGGGCGCGGCTCGCGGCCGGCCTCGGCCCGCACGACGACGCGCCCGAGGTCTCGCCCGAGCCGCCGCCGCCTCCGCCGCTCCCGCCGCGCGGCACCTCCCCCGGCACGACCGTCCCCGCCGACCTCGTCGAGGCGGCCTGGCGGCACCTCGCCGCCGCGCCACCCCGCGAGCTGCAGCGCCGCCGCGATCGCTTCCAGAACGTCCAGCCCGACCTCGCGGCCTGGCTCGACGCGGCGCCGCTCCCCGAGGCGGGCGCCCTCGCCGCGCTCGACCTCGCCTTCGAGCTCTGGGTGATGTTCGACCAGGCCTTCGGCGACCGGCTCGGCGCGGTGGACTTCCACACGCTGCGCGCGCTCGAGGACGAGCCGCCGCCGCCCGAGGACGCGCAGCCCGCGATCGCGGCCTACGTGGCGGAGCAGCTCGAGAACCTCGCCGACGAGGACGCCTCCTTCGGCGCCCCCGAGCGCGCGCAGGTCGAGCGGACCGTCGCGACGATCGTCGCCGCGCTCGAGCGCTCGGTGCGCGCGGCGGCGTAGCGGCTCTGGCCATGAGGACAAACCCCTCGCCCCCGCGAAGCCTCCCCCTCTCCCCAACCCTCTCCCCCGGCTCCGCCGGGGGCGAGGGAGAATCAGGGCCGAGGCGCCGTCACGGGAACGAGAACGCCTCCCGCGAGTAGGTGGTCACCGAGGCGGGCGCCACGTCGTGCGCCCACTCGACCGAAAACGCCGCCCCCGGCCCGTGGCACACGTCGCACGTCTCGACCACCGCGCCGGCGCCCGGCACATACGTGTTGAGCTGCGCGTGCCCGTAGGTCGCGGCGGAGGCGTGGCAGGAGAGGCACACGCGCGCGCTCGGCGCCTTCCAGGCGACGTTCGCGCACCGACCGCCGTCGCACGCCTGGCCGATCCCGCAGCCGTCGCTCGTGGAGCAGGTCGCGCCGGTGCTCGTGTGGCACGTCCGGCACTCGCGTGCGTCCACGGAGAGGAGGGCGTCGGAGAAGTCGAGGAGCGTGTTCAAGTAGCCGACGAAGTGCACGCGCCCCGGCGCCTGGAGGTCGTTCCGGGCGGTGTAGCCGTTCAGCCGCCGGCGCGCGAAGTGGATCGCGTGAGTCATCGAGCCGTACTCGATCGTCGTCTCCGGCGTCGGATCGTTCGTGATGGTGCACTTGCCCGGAGGGCCGCCCTGGCACGTCTCCCACCCGGCGGCGTAGCCCGGGCACTCCGCGTCCGTGAGGCAGGTGATGCCCTGGGCGCCGAGGGGCCGGTCGAGCGCGCCGGCGGTGTGGCAGGTCCCGCAAGCTTGCGCAGCCGTGCGCGCGCCGCCGTGGTACGCGAGC
Organism: Anaeromyxobacter sp.; assembly: GCA_036390155.1. Taxonomy (GTDB): domain Bacteria; phylum Myxococcota; class Myxococcia; order Myxococcales; family Anaeromyxobacteraceae; genus Anaeromyxobacter. Next base: position 24,542 of record DASWCJ010000180.1, on the reverse strand, counting down.
GCAACGTGGCAGGCGTCGCACGCCGCCTGCGAGACGACCTCCCGCGGACGGATGGGGCCGGTCTCGCCGAACCGGAGCGTGCCGACGTACGGCGCGGCGTCCCGGTGCGAGGCGCCGTCCACGATGAAGCTACGGGTGACGTAGAAGTAGAGCGTGTAGCTCCCCGCCGGGTTTGGGCTCCCGCCCCCCGTGCTCGCGTTGTACGGCGCGAGGTTCGTGGCCGGCCAGCTCGGGAAGATGAACGTGTAGGTCTGGGACCCCGCGTCGAACGCGAGCGATCCCTTGGAGAGGGCGGGCGCGATCACCCGCTGCATGTCGTCGGTGGGTCCCGAGACCAGGCCGGCGATCGCGTAACTGCTGTTGGTCTTGGCGTTGGTGACGAGCACGCCCGTCCAGTCCTGGAGCTGGAAGGTGAGCGTCGGCACGTCGCCGACCAGGAACGTCCCGCTCGGCCCGGTCGCGCCGCCGACCGTCGCGTTCACGATCGCGAGCCGGGGGACGTTCTGCCGCTCGGGGATGGCGTGGCGATCCGTGATCGGCGACAACCCCGCTCCCTCGGCGGTATGGCAGCCGGCGCAGGTCGCGTCGTTCGTTTGGACGGGGTGGGTGCCGAGCTCGCACGACCCGGTCTCGAGGTTGCACGCCGCCGCCACGCTGAAGCTCACGCAGTCGGGGTCCGCCGCGCAGCTCAAGCCCAGTGGCCTGCCGTACACCCTCGGCGGAGAGACGGTCCCGGAGTCGAAGAACACGGCGTCGTGGCAGGTGCCGCAGGCGAGCCGCGAAGGCCGGGTCTTCCAGGCGTCGTCCACATGGCAGGCCTTGCAGTCCTTCTCGCCGGCCGGCATCGACGGGAAGCTCACGTTCGTGTAGCTCGCGAGCGTCGCGTCGGCCGCGACGCCGTATTCGGCGTGGGCGCCGCCGGGGTTCGCGAGGTTCGCCCCACGGTGCACGCCGTGAACCTTCTGGAGCGTCGTGACCGCGCTGTAGCCGTCGGCGTTGTGGCAGGCCTTGCAGGAGCCGATGGGCGCGGAGTCGAGGCCGGGGTTCCCGAGCGGCGCGAGCGCCGTGGGCTGCCCGTGCGCCAGGTAGAGGCGCCCCGTCGGCCCGGCGTGGCAGGCGCGGCAGGAGGACGAGCCGTCCGGCCCGGTCTCGTAGGTCTCGACCGTGCCCGTGCCGATCTGGAACGACGCCGACGGGAACGCCTGGAGCTGGCCGTCCGCCGAGACGAGCCAGACCGCGGCGGCGTAGGTGCCGGCGGCCTCGGTGGTCACCGGGCGGAGCTCGTACGTGACGACCCCGGTGGTCGCGACCACGAGCCCGTTGTTCGCGGGCACGGCATAGCTCGGCGCGCGGAGGTTCACGAAGTGGTGCTGGCGGTCCGCCGCGTTCCGGTTCGTCACCGCGTTCATGAGCTTCGACGCGGCGACCGTCGCGAGCGGCGCGCGCGGGCCGAACACGTACAGGTTCGCCGTCTCGAGCGCCGACGGCGCCAGGATCAGCCCGCAGTCGTCCTTCACCGTGAGCGTGAGGGTCGGCGCCTCGCCCACCGCGAAGAACGTCCCGTTCGGCGGCGGCGAGAGGGCGAGGGTCGCGTGGAGCGCGGCTTCGTTCGCTGCCGGAAGGACGCAGCCCTCGTGGACGATCTGCGTCTCTGTCGTCGTCGATCCCTTGCACGACGAAACCGCGAGCGCGACGACGAGCAGCGCTGGAACACGCGAACGGAACATGGAGCCCCCCCGGGAAGGTTTTCGGTCGCGCGACCTTACCCGCTCAGGGGTCTCGCGCGCGGTACCATGATTCGGTGTCGCACACCGCCGGGTTGAATCCGGCGCCAGGGCCGTGCGTCACGGGACAAGGCCTCACCCGCCAGGGTACGCTCACCGTTCACCGCCCGCTCGGCCCGACCTCGTCGAAGGCCGGCGGGGAACTCCCGCTCTGTAAGGAGCCGCCGATGCGCCGCATCCTCCTCGCCCTCCTGTCGCTCGCCGTCCTCGCCGCCTGCGCAAACGCGCAGAAGACCGCCGACCAGGCCGCCGCGACCGGCGACTGGAAGACCGCCGAGGCGAACTACGCCGCCGTCCTCCGCGACGAGCCGAACAACGCGGAGAAGCGCGCGCGCTGGCAGAACGCCCGGACGAACGCGCTCAAGGGCGCGATCGACAAGAGCCGCGCCTGCCAGGTCTCGCAGGACTGGGAGTGCGCCTTCGGCGAGGCCGACTACCTCGTGCGCATGGAGCCGGGCAGCGCCGACTACGCCAAGCTCCGCGCCGACGTGGGCCGCCAGGCCGCCTACGCCCGCCTCCGCCGCGCCTCCGAGGCGAGCGCCGCCCGGAACCACCGGGCCGCCTTCGACCTCCTCGCCCAGGCGCGCGCCGCGTCGAACGACCCCGCGCTCCAGGCGGAGGCGCACCGGCTCCAGCCGGGCATCGTCGGCGCCGCAGTCCGCGACGCGCAGCAGTACCGGGCGCAGCAGCAGTTCGGCCCCGCGATCGACCTCCTCACGCTGGCGGCGAGCCTCGACGGCGCGGTCCGCCCGCAGCTCTCGCAGGTGCAAGCCGAGTACGACGCCTACCTGAACGCGCAGTACGAGGCGGCCGCGCAGCAGGGCGACGCCTTCCTGCGCGAGCACCGGTTCGCGGAGGCCGCGGCGAAGTACGACGAGGCGCTCCGGATCAAGAAGGGCGGCCGCGCCGAGCCGCTCGCCCGCTACGCCCGCGCGCTGCAGGCCGGCGACGCCGCCGCGCAGCGGAAGGACTGGGTCACCGCGAGCCGCGCCTACGAGGACGCGGTCCGCTCCGGCATGGACGGCACGAACGGCTATGGCGCGCAGCAGCTCGAGCGCGTGCAGCCGCGCCCGTACGCGATCCGTGTCCGCTCCGTCCTCGTCCGCCCGATCCGGCCGGACGGGATGCCCTGGACCGGCGGCACCTCGCCGGGCTTCCAGCGCGTCATGGGGATGCTCGCGAACGCCGCGATGGACGGCCGCGGGAACCAGCTCGTCGCCGGGATGGACGTCTACGACGCGCTCCCCCACGAGAACCGTCCGAACCTCACCGCGATCCTGACGCTCCCCGACGGCCGGCAGTTCTCGACAGCGCCGCAGCGGGCGCTCCGGGCGCGGTTCGAGTCCTTCGTGGTGTTCGCGGCGAACGGGCTCGACGACCGGCCCGTTTCGATCCGCGTCGTCCACTCCGACGAGCAGGGCATGGTCGAGATCGGGACCGTCACCGTGAAGATGGCGGACCTCGTGAACGGCGGGGAGATCCGGATCGGCGATCGCTCGGTCATCGAGCTGAAGCTCGGCGCCGAGCGCACCGGCCAGGCGGACGGCTCGGTCCAGGGCTTCGCGAAGTACCCGCCGCCCCCGCCGGTGCAGCCCGCCGCCACGACCACGCGGCCGCCGCCGCCGCGGAGGTAGCTCAGAGGCGGAGGTGACTCTCACTCCCCTCTCCCCTTCGCGGAGAGGCGGAGGTGTCACTCCCCTCTCCCCTTCGGGGAGAGGGTCAGGGTGAGGGGTGTCTACGTCGGCAACCCGTCCACGAACTTCCCGAGCGCGGCGTTGAACGCCTCGGGGTTCTCGATGCAGGGCAGGTGACCCGCGCCCGGGATCCGGACGAGCGTCGCGCCCTTCACCGCCTTCGCGATCTTCTCCGCCTCGGCGGGCGGCGTGACCGTGTCCTGCGCGCCGACCACGACGAGGGTGGGGCACGAGATCGTCGCGAGCGTGGGCGTCGAGTCCGGCCGCCTCGCCATCGCGCGCTGCGCGGCGGCGACGCCCGCCGGCGTACCGCCGGTGACGAGCCCCCGGACCTCCTTCACCACCGCCGGATCCGGCTCGGGCTTGAGGAGCTTCGGGAGCATCTCGTCCGCGACCCAGCCCGTCCCCTTCTCGATCGCGCTCCGCGCGAACTTCTCGCGGTTCGCCGCGCCCTCCTCCGTGTCGGGGCCCGCCTTCGTGTCGCAGAGCGCGATCCCGCGGAAGAGCCCGGGCAGCTCCCGGTAGAGCTCGAACGCGAGGTACCCGCCCATCGAGAGCCCCGCGACCGCGGCGCGCTCGATCCGTAGGTGGGAGAGGAGCGAGCGGATGTCCTCGGCGAGCTGGTCGATCGTCCACGCCTCGGGGGGCATCCCGCTCTTCCCGAGGCCGCGGTAGTCGGGCGCGATCACCCGGTGCTTCCCCTCGAGCGCCGCGATCTGGCGCGCCCACATCCCGGAGTGCAGCGGGAACGCGTGCAGCAGGAGCACCACGTCCTTCGAGGTGCCGCTGTCACGATAGTTGAGCTCGGTCCCGTTCAGGCTCGCCCTGGGCATGACTGAAGGTTTAGCACTGAACCGGGTCGCGCCCGGACGGAAGGACGCGCGGCCCCGAAGGGGACGGGGGAGCGAGCGGGGGTGCGCCCGGGCCTGGGGCGCGACGGAGGCATCCGGGTTAGAAGGTGCGGATGAAGATCCGTTACTTCGCGCGGTTCGGCGTCACGGAGGGAATGATCGCCGAGACGCTCGCGGCCGCGCTCTCCCGCGGCGGCGACCACGCGGACGTCTACTTCCAGCACCGCGTCGCCTCGGACGTCGGCCTCGAGGACGGCGCGGTGAACCGCGCCCACGCGTCGGTCGAGCTCGGCGTCGGCGTTCGGGTCGTGAAGGGCGACCAGACCGGCTACGGCTACACCGAGGACCTGCGGCTTCCGGCGCTCCTCGAGTGCGCGCGCACCGCGGCGGCGATCGCCGACGGCCCCGCCCGCACCGGGCCCACCGCGTTCCACCTCTCCGCGCAGGTCCCCGACCGCTACCCGCTCGTCCGTCCCTGGGACGACGTCCGGCCGGCCGAGAAGCTGCCGCTCGTCTCGGCGCTGAACGAGCGGGCGTTCGGCGCGGACCCGCGCGTCCGGAAGGTGAACGTCTACCTGCGCGACGAGGCGGGGGCGATCCTCGTCGCCGACTCCGCCGGGCGGCTCGTCGAGGACGAGCAGCCGATGACGCTCCTCTTCCTCTCCGTCCTCGCCGAGCAGGACGGGCGCCGCGAGCAGAACGGCTACAACGTCGCCGGCCGGGCGGGCTTCGAGTTCTACACGCCGGACCGGCTCGACCGCGTCGTCCGCGAGGCAGTGGCGCGCACGACCATCCTCTTCGAGGCGGGCCCGCCGCCCGCAGGCGAGATGCCGGTCGTCCTCGCCGCGGGCTCCTCCGGGATCCTCCTCCACGAGGCGATCGGCCACGGGATGGAGGCGGACTTCAACCGGAAGGGCGTCTCCATCTATGCGGACAAGATCGGCAAGGCGGTCGCGAAGCCGTTCGTGAACATCGTGGACGACGCGTCGCCTCCCGGCGCCCGCGGCGCCATCAACGTGGACGACGAGGGGAACGCCGCCGGCACGACCCGCCTCGTCGAGAACGGCGTCCTCGCCACCTACCTCCACGACGAGATCTCGGCGCGCCACTACGGCGTCACGCCCACCGGCAACGGCCGCCGCGAGAGCTACCGGCACGCGCCGCTCCCGCGCATGCGCGCGACCTACATGCTCCCCGGGCCGCACCGGACGGAGGAGATCATCCGCTCGGTGAAGCGCGGCATCTACTGCCAGAACTTCTCGAACGGCCAGGTCGCGATCGGCGCCGGCGACTTCACCTTCTACGTGAAGAACGGCTACCTCATCGAGGACGGCAAGCTCACCCGGCCGGTGAAGGACGTGAACGTGATCGGCAACGGCCCGCAGGCGCTCGAGCGCGTGGACATGGTCTCGGACGACCTCGCCATCGACGAGGGGGGCTGGACCTGCGGGAAGGACGGGCAGTCAGTCCCCGTCTCGCAGGGCCTTCCCACCGTGCGTGTTTCCTCGATGACCGTTGGCGGCCGTGGAACTTAACGACCTGGACCTGGACCTGGACCTGGACCTGGACCTGGACTTGGACTTGGACTTGGTCCTCGACCTCGACCTCGAAACCCCATGACGACCACCTTGCTCGACACCACCCGCGCCGCCGCCTCCCTCGCCCAGCAGAAGGGCGCCTCCGAGGCCGCCGCCGGCGGCTGGCAGGCGCGCCACGTGGAGGTCGCCTGGCGCGACGGCCGGATCGAGAAGGTCTCCGAGGCGACGACCCGCGGGCTCGGCCTCGACCTCTACGTGGACGGCCGCTACGCCTCCGTCTCGACGAGCGATCTCCGCCCCGAGGCGCTCGCGCGGTTCGTCGAGGACTCGATCGCGCTCGCGCGCACGCTCGCCCCGGATCCGCACCGGCGCCTCCCCGAGCCCGAGCTTTACCAGGGGCAGGCGCGGCTCGACCTCGAGCTCGAGGACCCCGACGAGTCGCTCGACTCCGGGACCCGGCGGCGGGTCGCCGAGGAGCTCGAGGTGGCGGCGCGCGCCGTGACGGGCGCGGACAAGATCCTCTCGGTCACGACCGGCGTCTCGGACACGCGCGCGGAGACCGCGCTCGTCCAGACGAACGGGTTCGAGGGGACGAAGCGCGGCACGGACTTCTGGATCTCCGCGGAGGTCACGGTGAAGGACGCCGACGGCCGCCGCCCGGAGGAGTCCGCCGCGTCGGGCGGGCGCTTCCGCGCAGAGCTGGAGACGCCGGCCGCGGTGGGCCGCCGCGCCGCGGAGCGCGCCCTCGTCCGCCTCGGCACGGTGAAGGGCGCCTCCGCCCCGATGACGATGATCGTGGACGCGCGCTCGGCGGGACGGATCGTCGGCGCGCTGCTCGGTCCGCTCTCCGCCGCGTCGGTGCAGCAGAAGCGCTCCTTCGCGGAGGGGAAGATCGGCGCCCGGCTCGGGAGCGCGCTCCTCGACCTCCGCGACGACCCGCTCGTCGTGCGCGGCCTCGGCTCGCGCCTCTGGGACGGCGAGGGAATGGCGTCGCGCCCCTTCCCGATCTTCGAGGCGGGCGTCCTCCGCAGCTACTACGTGGACAGCTACTACGGCCGGAAGCTCGGGATGGCGCCGACCACCGGGCGCAGCTCGAACCTCGCCTGGAAGCACGGCCCGCGCTCGCAGCCGGAGCTGCTCGCCGGCGCGGGGGAGGGGATCCTCGTCACCGGGTTCCTCGGCGGGAACTCGAACGGCACGACCGGCGACTTCTCCCTCGGCGTGCGCGGCTTCCGCGTCCGCGGCGGGAAGCTCGCGGAGCCGGTCGGCGAGATGAACGTCTCCGGGAACCACCTCGAGCTCTGGAACCGGCTCGCGGCGGTGGGGAACGATCCGTACCGCTACTCGTCGATGCGCACGCCGACCCTGGTGTTCGAGAACGTCCAGTTCGCAGGGACCTAGCGGAACCGATACTCCCTCTCCCCGGGAGGCTACGCGCCGATACTCCCTCTCCCCCGGCGGTAGCCGGGGGAGAGGGTCGGGGAGAGGGGGGTCTGCGCGCCAGCGCCTTCACCCTCTGCTGTGGGTGGTCCTTCGGCCGTCGATCTCCTCGAGCGCCTGCCAGATGGCCTCCTCGACCGCCTCGGCCTCCAGCAGCATGTCGCGGTCCGAGTACCGAAGGACGCGGATCCCCGCGTTCTCGAGCCATGCGTCGCGCGCGACGTCCTTCTCGCGCTGGGGGCCTTCGTAGTGCTGACCCCCGTCGAGCTCGACCGCCAGTCGAGCCTCCGGACAGTAGAAGTCGAGCGTGTAGGGACCGACCGTGTGTTGGCGCCGGAACTTCGGCCCCATCCGATTACGGCGAAGGCGACTCCACAGCTCATGTTCGGCGTCCGTCGCCTGCTTCCTGAGGACACGCCTGAACGCGAGCGGCGAGAGCCGAGCCATGCGGCCTACACTATCCGCGTGGGCCGACAGCCCCCTCTCCCCAACCCTCTCCCCCGGCTACCGCCGGGGGCGAGGGGGTGTGATTCTCGATGACCTGGGGTGGGGAACGATCCGTACCGCTACTCGTCGATGCGCACCCCCCTCGTCTTCGAGGGCGCGCAGTTCGCGGGGACGCAGCAGGTTGTCGTGAATCGCCCCGACACGGCCATACCCCCTCGCCCCGCGAAGCGGGGAGAGGGTCGGGGAGAGGGGGGAGTCTGCCCACGGGGATGCACGCTCATCGAGGCGAAGGGCCCCGATCCTCTCCCCCGGCTACCGCCGTTGGACTGGCGGATGGGACTCGTGTTCCCGAAGCGACCTAATCGGGCTCATGGCCATCAGTTCGCCGTCTATTCAGATAATACAGAAGCAAGAAGGCGCCGCTAAGCGCGGCAAAGGCGTGCCACCAATTGTCAATAAACAAAGAAGGAGAGGCATCGGGTGCGCGCATCGTCCTGACTGCGGCGGCGGCGCCCGACAGAATCGCGCTAGCCACAAAGGTCGCAACAAGATGGCTGGGTTGCGCTCGCGCTCCTTGCCGTTCAACGGCAAGGAGCGCTCTCTGTCTGCTGCGTGCCCTTACCATGACGCCAAGAAGGACAAGGCTCTCGAGTGAGTAGTAAGCCAACAGCAAGAGACGGTCTGCCTTACGGGGTCCGGGGCTCAACCCTGTATCCACCCATTTGATTCCGACAAGGCCAGCAAAGGCGGACCCCAGCACAATCCCAAGCACAACCGCTCCCCACGGCCTCTTCTCAGCAACCCACCGGGTTACAACTCGCGAGTAGATCGCGAAGACACTAATGCACCATTGACCAATGACAAATGGGGTGAAGGCAAGTAACTTAAAGTAATTGACGTGACACCACGACATGAGAGCCCCACTTCAGTGGCGCCTCGCAACCCATCTTGCACCGCGTCTACTGGAACCCGCCGCCCGCGCGCGCCACGCGCAGCGCGGCCGGATCCGAGTGGAGCCGCACCGCGAGGACCCCGGGCGGCCCGCCGTGCCGGATCGTCCGGGTGCCCGAGCGCGCGAGCACGACCGCCCGCGCCGCCCACTGCACCGTGTCCTCGCCCGCCTCGAGGGCGCGGAGCGCCGCGACGAGCACCTCCTCGACGAGGTCCCACTCCGCCTCGACCTCCGTCGCGGTGAGCTCCGGATCGCGCACGTCGAGCCGGATGACACCCTCCGTCGCCGGCCAGACCAGCGCGGGGTCGCGGCCGTTCGCGAGCGCGTCGCCCGCCTGCATGAGGAACGACACGATCACGCCGTCGAGGAGCCCCGGGAACGCCGCCGGTCGCGCCGACGCCCGGCCCGCGCGCCACACGCGCGCGAGGTCCTCGGACGAGGCGGCGACCGCGTCGCCGGCGCGGCGGGGATCGAGGGTCACGCGCGCTCCAGGAGCCAGTCGAGGGCGGCCTCGGCCTCGCGCTGCAGGCCGGGGAGATCCTCGAGGAAGAGATGGCCCGCCTTCGGAACGATCGCAATGCGGCGCGGCCCTCGCGACCCTTCTAGCGCCTGCTCCACCTCGGCGGGCGGGCCGAGCGGATCCTGCTCCGCCTGCACCACCGCGAGCGGCGCGGCGAGATCGCGGAGCCGCCCCGTCTCGCGGAAGTCCTCGAGCCCCTGCGCGCGGAGCGCGACGCCGGCGAGGAGGAACGCCGAGACGCGCGCGTCGCTCGCGCCCGCGACCGCCGCCATCCACGCGCCGAAGGAGAAGCCGCAGGAGAGGAGCGGCACGCCCGGGCGGGCGGCCGCGAGCCAGGAGAGCGCCGCGCGCGTGTCGTCGGCCTCGCCGCGCCCGGCGTCGAAGGCGCCGGCGGAGCGGCCGGTGCCGCGCGTGTTGAACCGGAGCGCCGTCCCGCCGCGGCTCACGACCGCCTTCGCGAGCCGGTAGGTGGCGTGGCTATGCATGGTGCCGCCCATCGCCGGGTGCGGATGGCACACCACCGCGGCGAAGGCCGGCGCGTCGGGTCCCTCGACCAGCGCCTCGAGCCTCCCGGCGGGTCCCGCGACGTCGACGTTCACGTGGTCCGCTCCGCCGGCTCGGCGTCAGCGCGAGAAGAGCGCCTCGAAGAGCCGCTTCCCGTCGTCGCGCCCGAGCAGCGCCTCCGCGGCGCGCTCCGGGTGCGGCATGAGGCCGACCACGTTGCGGTTCGGGCCGCCCGAGACGCCGGCGATGTCGCGCGCGGCGCCGTTCGGCGCGCCGCCGACGTAGCGGAACGGAACGCGCCCCTCGCCCTCGAGCCGGTCGAGCGTCTCCGGATCCGCGAAGTAGTTCCCCTCGGCGTGGGCGATCGGCATCGTGAGCTTCTGGCCCGCGAGGCCGCGCGTCACCGGGGTCTCCGCGCCCTGCACCTCGAGCGTCACGTCGCGGCAGATGAACTTGAGCGACGCGTTCCGCATGAGGACGCCGGGGAGGAGCCCCGCCTCGCAGAGGATCTGGAAGCCGTTGCAGATGCCGAGGACCGGGCCGCCGGTCTTCGCGAAGGCGACAACGTCCTCCATCACCGGCGAGAACCGGGCGAGCGCGCCGCAGCGCAGGTAGTCGCCGTAGCTGAACCCGCCCGGAACGACGATCGCGTCGAGCCCTTGGGGAAGGCGGTCCTTGTGCCAGACGTACTTCGCGTCCGCGCCGGAGACGTGCTTCACGACGTGATAGACGTCGTGGTCGCAGTTCGATCCGGGGAAGGTGACGATCCCGACTTGCATGCCCGTTCGCCCCGAGCCGATCGTTACAGCTCGATCCGGTAGTCCTCGATGACCGTGTTCGCGAGGAGCTTCTTGCACATCTCCTCGAGCCGCTTCCGCTCCTCGGCCTCGGGGACCTTCTCGTCGATGGTCACCTCGATGAGCTTGCCCAGGCGGACGTCCGAGACCTCGCCGTAGCCCATCGCGTGGAGCGCCCGGTTGACCGCCGACCCCTGGGGGTCGAGGACCCCCTTCTTCAGCGTGACGATGACGCGCGCCTTCTTCGCCATGCGCGGCCTTATAGCAGATCGGACCCCGTCGGGCTCAGGGTGCTCTGGTAGGGTGAGAGGGATGGGGCTCGACGTCCGGGGGATGGCCGCGCTCGCCGCGAGCGCGCTCGCGCTGCTCGTCCTGCGCGCCGTGACGGCGGCGTTCGAGTCGGCGCTCGTCGCGACGGGACAGCCCCGCGCCCGGGAGCTCGGAGCCGCCCAAGGGGCGACCGGACGGGCACGCGCCCTCGCCTCCCTGCTCGACGACCCCGAGGCGACCGCGTTCACCGGCCGCGCCCTCGCGACGCTCTCGACCATCGGGGCGGGCTTCCTCGCCGGCTACTTCGGCGCGGCGCTCGCGCCCGGCCTGCGCTGGGCAGGCGGCCTCGTCGGGGCGGTCGCCGCCTCGCTCGTCTCCTTGCCGCTCGCCGCGGCGGGCCGCGGTCTCGGCGCGGCGCACGGAGAGGCCATCGCGCTCGCCCTCGCGCCTTCGTTCCGCGCGGTGCGCGTGCTTCTCCGGCCGCTCGGTCGCCTGGTGCGCGCGGCGGCGGGGCCCCGCGCGCGTTTCTCGCTCCCGGCGCCGCCGCTCGACGAGATGGAGCGCGCCCTCTCGGAGGCCGCGAAGCGCGTGCCCGGCGCGGAGGCGACGAGCGAGCTCATCCGCAACGTCTTCGAGTTTCGCGAGAAGGTCGCGCGCGACGTGATGATCCCGCGCACAGAGGTGGTCGCGGTCGAGATCGAGCGGCCGGTGCCGGAGATCATCCAGCTCCTCGCCGAGGAAGGGCACTCGCGCATGCCGGTGTTCCGCGAGAACCTCGACCGGATCGAGGGCGTGCTGCACGCGCGCGATCTCGTCCCGCTCCTCGCGAACCCGGAGCTGATCGTGCTCCGGGACATCCTCCGGCCCGCCCACTTCGTGCCCTGGTCGAAGCCGATCGACCAGCTCCTCCGCGAGATGCAGCGGAAGCGGCTGCACATGTCCTTCGTCGTGGACGAGCACGGCGGGATCATGGGGCTCTGCACCATCGAGGACGTGCTCGAGGAGATCGTCGGCGACATCCAGGACGAGTTCGACGAGGCGGGGAAGGTCGTGGAAGCCCACCCGGACGGAACGTTCACGGTGCTGGGCGAGGCCGCGGTCTCCGAGTTCAACCAGGCGGCGAGCGCGGACCTCCCCGAGGACCAGGGGTACGAGACGATGGGCGGGTTCCTGAATGCGGTCGCCGGCGCGATCCCGTCGAAGGGTGACCGCTTCTTCTGGCGCGGATGGGTGTTCACGGTCGCGGACGCGGACCCCCGCAGGGTGACGAAGGTGCGGGCCGCGCGGGTGAAGCGGTCGTGAGGCGCGCCCTCGCGCTCGCCGCCCTCGCGCTCGCCGCGGCGCCGGGCGGGTTCGCCCGGGCCCTCCCGAGCGCCGACCCGGGCTTCCGGGTCGACACGGCCGTCTCCGGTCTCGGCGCCGTGACGGACGTCGCGTTCATCCCGGACGGGCGCATGCTCGTGACCGAGAAGAACGGCCTCCTGAAGATCGTCGAGCGGTCCGTGCCGAAGATCGCGGGCCGCTTCGCGGTGGACGAGACGAGCGAGAAGGGGCTCCTCGGCGTCCTCGTCGATCCGGAGTTCGCGCGGACCCGGCGCGTCTTCCTCTACCTCTCCGCGTCCGACGAGGCCGGCGGCACCGACCTCGACCGGAACCGCGTCCTCTCGGTGACGCTCGGCCAGGACGGCCGCGTGGAGCCGGGCTCGGAGAAGGTGCTCGTGCGCGGGCTGCGCGGGCCCGCGAACCACGACGGCGGCGGGCTCGCGATCGGCCCCGACGGCTTCCTCTACGTCGGCGTCGGCGACTCGGGCTGCAACAGCGGCCGCGCGCCCGAGCCGGTGCGCGAGCCGACGAACTACTTCGCGACCTGCCTCGACAACGGCAACGGGAAGATCCTCCGCGTCGGGCTCGACGGCTCGATCCCCGCCGACAACCCGCTCATCGGCGTCGCGCGCGCCACCGCCTGCGGGGCGACCTGCCGCGAGCCGGTGCTCTCGCGCCCGCTCGCGCCGCCGCGGCGGGACCTCTGGGCGTGGGGGCTCCGGAACCCCTGGCGCTTCGCCTTCGACCCCGTGACCGGGCTCCTCTGGGTCGGCGACGTGGGCGAGGTGACCTGGGAGGAGCTCACCATCGTCGAGAAGGGGCGGCACCACGGCTGGCCCTGGCGCGAGGGGCGTCACGGCTGGCCGCGCGCGCGCTGCCGCGAGGTGACGCCGAACACCGGCGACTGCGTCGATCCCGTGTACGAGTGCGACCGCGACGAGCACGCGCACGAGGGCGCCGACATCGGGTGCCGCTCCATCACCGGCGGCGAGTTCCTCGCCGCGCCGCGCTGGCCCGATCCGCTCCGGCGCCGCTACGTGTTCGGGGACAACGTGACCCGGCAGCTGTGGTCGATCGAGCTCACGCGGGACCGGCGCGGCGTGGTGAAGGGCTCGCGCCGCGATCTCGCGAAGGCGCCGGGCCTGCCGGTCTCGTTCCGGCGCGGTCCGGACGGCGACGTCTACGTGGCGATCCTGCCCGGCGCCGTGCTCCGGATCTCTCCCGCGCGGCCCCACCCCTCTCCCTGACCCTCGGGATCACCGACCGTCGCTTGCTGTCAAATATTTGCCTCGCGGATCCGCGTATCGTAGTCTCCGATATCGTCGCAAGATCCCATGATCCATCGGGATCTCCACGGGCGACGGGCGGGCGGCTGGAATGGACGGCGGCGGGGCGGGCAGCACGAAGCACCACGAGCCGGAGGGGCTCCTCCGGAGTGCGCTCGAGAAGATCGTCTTCTTCGAGTGCAGGGTCTCCCAGCTCGAGTCGGAGCTCGCGGCCGCGAAGACGTCGTCGGAGCGCGCGCGCGGCGACGCGGCCGGCGTGCGCCGCCGCGAGGTCGAGCTCGAGCAGGCGATCGCGGGAGAGCGGGGGCAGCGGTCCGAGGCCGGGCGCCGCGCCGGGGAGGCGGAGGAGCGCGTTCGCCTCCTCGAGGCCGAGCGCGAGCGGCTCCTCGGCGGGCTCGTCGATCGCGCCAGGCTGGACGGCGCCGCGCGCGCCGACGGATCCGAGGACGGCCAGGCGGACCTCGCCGGCTTCATCGCCGAGCTCCGCGCCGAGATCGAGACCCTGCGCACGTTCAAGGCCTCCGCGATCGCCGCCGGCTTCGCGGGCGGCGCCGCCCCGGGACCGGAGCGGAAGGCGCCCGGGCCCGCCGCGAGCGTCGCCGAGCTCGGTGGCCGGTTCGAGCTCGAGGGGCGGGTGGGCGTCTCGGCGGGGGACCGCGCGCGGCTCGCGGACCTGCTCGGCACGCGCGCCGACCGCGCCCTCTACGAGCGGTCGATGGAGGACCTCACCGCGTCCGACGTCGGGAAGCGGCTCCGCGCCGTGCGCGCCCTCGAGGCGCTCGGGTCGCGCGCCGCCGCGCCGCTCGTCGCCGCGGCGCTCTCGCGCGAGACCGAGGCCGAGGTGAAGGCGGCGCTCCTCGGCGCGCTCGCCCGCTTCCGCGAGCCGTTCGCCGCCGATCTCGCCGAGCGCGAGCTCTCCGACGCGCGCCCCCAGGTGCGCGCCGCCGCGCTCGAGGCGCTCGCCGCGACGGGCGAGACGCGCGCGATGGACCGGCTCGCGGGGGCGCTCTCCGACGAGAGCCCGGTGGTCCGCCGCCGGGCGGCGCTGCTCCTCGGCTTCATGAACGGCGACCGCGCCGTCGAGGCGCTCGCCGTCGCGCTCACCGACCAGGACCGCGGGGTCGCCCGGGCCGCCGCCGCCGCGCTCTCGGGCCGTCCGAGCGCGAGCGCGCAGGCCGCGCTCGCCCGCGGCCTCGAGCACCCGGAGCTGTCCGTGCGCCGCGCCGCCGCCGCCGCGCTCGGCCGCGTGTCGGGCGAGACGATCGAGCCGGACGGCTCGGTGTCCGCCCGCCGCGCGTCGTCCCGCCGGATCGCGGAGAAGCTCGCCTCGATGGGCGGCGAGGAGCTCCGCGCGGCGGTGCTGCGGAGCGCCGAGACCGCTCGCGTCACCGCCGAGCGGGTCATGGCCGCGACGGCGACGGCGAAGGTGACGGCGATCGCCCCTCTCCCCATCCCCTCTCCCCCTCCAGGGGAGAGGGCAACGAGAGTTCTCGCCACCTCCTCTCCCCCTCCGGCGGAGAGGGCAACGAGAGTTCTCGCCACCTCCTCTCCCCCTACGGGGGAGAGGGCAGGGAGAGGGGGCGCCACCGCGACCCTGTCCTCCGCCGCCCGCGCCGCCATCGCCGTCCTCGAGTCGCCCCCCGCGGCCCCGGAGCCGCCCGGCCTCGCCCCTCGCATCGTCACCGAGCTTCGCGCGGCCCTGCGCGGCTCCTCCGGGGACTCGCTCGCGCGCGTCCTCGCCGTCCCCCAGCCCGACGTCGAGGCCGCGCTCGCGGCGCTCGGCGCGCGCGGCCAGGTCGAGCGCCGCGGCGCCCGCTGGTACGTGACCTAGGAGATCCCATGGAGAACGTCCGGTACAGCGCGAAGCGCCTCGGCGAGATCGTCGGCGCCACGCCCAAGCAGGTGGAGCACGCGCTCGGGCGGAGGGACGGCTTCGCGCCGGAGGACCTGCCCGCGCTGCGCGCGAAGCTCGGGAAGCAGCCGCCCCCGCTCCCCTCGCGCATCCAGCTCTTCCTCAACTTCAAGGGCGGGACCGGGAAGACGAGCCTCTCGTCCTCCTACGCCTACCGGCTCGCGGAGCGCGGCTACCGCGTGCTCATGATCGACCTCGACAGCCAGGGGCACGCCACGAAGTGCCTCGGCAAGGAGGGCGGCAGCTTCGAGCGGACGCTCCTCGACGTCCTCATCCGCAAGGTGCCACTCGAGGAGGTCACGGTCCCGACCGCGATGCCGAACCTCTCGCTCGTCCCCGCGAACCTGGCGATGAGCACGATCGATCTCGCGCTCATGCCGCTCGCCGGCCGCGAGTTCCGGCTGCGGAACGCGCTCCAGGGTTTCACCGCGCGCCACGACTTCGTGATCCTCGACGCGCCGCCGTCGTTCGGGCTCCTCAACCTGAACGCGCTCATGGCCGCGAACGACCTCGTCATCCCGGTGCTCGCGGACTTCCTCTCCTACGACGGTCTCCGGCTCCTCTTCGAGACGGTGCAGGGGCTCGAGGAGGACCTGTCGCACCAGCTCGAGAACATCTTCATCGTCGTGAACGCGTTCAACCAGACGTTCAAGATCGCGCGAGAGGCGCTCGAAGCGCTCCGCACGCACTACGCCGACTACCTGCTCGACACCGTGGTCCGGCAGTGCACCAAGTTCGCCCAGGCGTCGAGCGAGGGCTGCCCGATCTTCGGCTATGAGCCGGACTCGAAGGGCGCGACGGACATCGAGGCCGTCCAGCTCGAGATCCTCGAGAAGGTGCGCCGCTCGGTGGCTGCGGCCGCCGACGCCGCGGGAGCCTGAGCATGCGAAAGGCCTTCGACGCGAACGTTCCGAAGCTGCGACCCCGCCTGAAGACGGGCGTGCCCGCCGCCGTGGCCGAGTCCGTGGCCGAGGTGCCGACCGCGACCCCGACCGCAAACGTGAACGAGAACGTGAACGTGAACGTGAACGCGGCCGTCCGTCCCGAGCCTGTCGAAGGACGCACGCCCACGGCGACCCGGAAGACGACCACGTCCACGTCCACGCCCACGACCACGTCCACGTCCACGTCTATGAAGGAGGACGCGCCCGCGCCCGCGACCGACGTCCACTCCCGCCGCGAGCGGCTCGAGAAGATCAAGCGCAAGGTAGCCGAGGCGGCGCGCCCGCAGCCGCGCGTCCACCCCATCCCCGCCGATCCCGCCCGCGCCGCCGAGAGCGTCCTCGGGCTCGTCCGCGATCTCGAGGCCGAGCTCGTGCGTGCCCGCGAGCGCGAGGAGGCGCTCCGCGGCGACCTCGACGACTCGCGCCGCGAGCTCTCCCGCGCTGCGACCGAGGGGCGGACCGCGGTCGAGCGGCTCGACGTGACCGAGAAGGAGCTCGAGGAGAAGCGCAGCGTCCTCTCGGATCTCCTCGGGGAGATGCAGGCGCTCGAGGAGGAGCGGGACGAGTCGGTGCGGCGCGCCCAGGCCCTCGCCGCGCTCGACGAGGAGCGCGCCAAGCTGCTCGAGGACCTCGGCCGGCGCGCCGACGAGGAGACTCGGCTGCGCGCCGAGCGCGAGGCCGAGGTGGAGCGGCTCTCGGAGGAGCTGCGATTCGCGGGGACCGAGGGCGCCCGGCTGCGCGCCGCGGTCGGCGAGCTCGCGCGGGAGCGCGACACGCTCGGCGCCGATCTCGATCTCGCGCTGGCCGAGCGCGACGAGCTCGCCGAGGCGAAGAAGGCGCTCGAGGCGGTGCACGCGGCGCTCTCGCAGGCCCGCGCGCGCATCGCCTAGCGCGCCTCCGCGCACCACACCGGCGCTACTTCGAGGCGGCGCGGTCGATCGAGGTGACGCGCCGCTCGCGCAGCCGGTCGAGCGCGTCGAACGCCGCGTACTTGTACGCCTCGCCGAGCGTCGGGTAGTTGAACACCGACTCGGCGAAGTAGCTGAGGTCTCCGCCGTGCGCCATCACCGCCTGGCCGAGGTGCACGAGCTCGGAGGCGTGCGGGCCGATGCAGTGGACGCCGAGGATCTTGCCGTCCTCCCCGTCGGCGAGGAGCTTCAGGAAGCCGACCGCCTCACCGACGAGGTTCGCGCGCGCGTTGCCGACGAGCGACGACTTCCCCGCGACGAACCTCCGCCCCTTCGCCTTCAGGGACTCCTCCGTCTCGCCGACGCTCGACACCTCCGGGATCGTGTAGATGCCGACCGGCAGCATCTCCGAGAGCACGCGCCGTGCGACGCCGCAGGCGTGGCTCATCGCGACGCGTCCCTGCTCCATCGACACCGAGGCGAGCATCGGGAACCCGACCAGATCGCCCGCCGCGTAGATGTGGGGGACCGAGGTCTGGAAGTGCGGGTTCACCTCGATGAGCCCCTTCTCCGTCGCCGGCAGCCCGGCGGCGGGGAGGTTCAGGAGCTCGACGTTGCCGGTCCGGCCCGCGGCGACGAGGACCTTCTCCGCCACGACGCGCGTGCCGTCGGAGAGCGTGACGAGCACGTCGCGGTCGCCCGGCTCGAGCTTCTGCGCCCGGATCTTCTGGTAGAGGTCGATGCCGGCCATCGCGAAGAGGTCCTGCATCGCGGCGGAGAGCTCGGCGTCGAGCCAGGGGAGGAGCCGGTCCTTCGAGTCGATGAGCGAGACGTGCACGCCGAGCGCAGCGAAGAGCGAGGCGTACTCGCAGCCCGCCACGCCGCCGCCCAGGATCGCGAGCGACCGCGGCACGCGGTCGAGCAGCAGGATCGAGTCGGAGTCGTAGACGTTGACGTTGTCGATCGCGTACTGGGGCGGATGTGCCGGGCGCGTTCCGGTCGCGAGCAGGATCACCTCGGCGGTGAGGTCCTGGTAGATGCCGCCGCCGCCCGGGATCTTGATCTTGAGCTGGTGCGGGTCCGCGAAGCTGGCCGTGCCGCGAAAGACGTCCACGCCCGCGCGGCTCAGCGCGTCGCGGATGCGGGAGTGCTCGCGGGAGGTGACGAGGCCGCGCCGGCCCATCAGCTCGGGCACCGTGACGGTGCCGGAGACCCGCACCTCGATGCCGTGGGCATCGCGGCTGCGCGCCTGCTGGATCGCGAGGGCCGTCTCGCGGAGCGCCTTCGACGGGATCGTGCCGGTGTTGGCCGACGCGCCCCCGGGGTAGGCCTCCTTCTCGATGAGCGCCACCTTCTTGCCCGCGAAGGCGGCCACGATGGCGCCATTCTCGCCCGCGGGACCGGACCCGATGACCGCGACGTCGTAGTGGAGCATGGCGGTCCACGTATAATGCAGCGAGGCCCGGAGTTCGATTATTCTTCGGGGTTCCCGTGCTGAACGCTCCCAAGAACCCGGTCCTCGGCCAGCTCCAGAAGAACCTCATGGTCGAGCTCGACGAGCGCCGTCGCGCCCTCCTCGCCGGCGGGAAGCGCCTGTTCGACTTCGGGCTCGGCGATCCGAAGGAGCCGACCCCCGCCTTCGTCCGGGAGACGCTCGCGGCGAGCGTCCCGGAGACCTCCCAGTACCCGAGCGCCTTCGGCACCGCCGCGCTGCGCAAGGCCGCCGCCGGCTATCTCCGGCGTCGCTTCGGCGTCACGGTCGATCCCGAGACCCAGGTGCTCGCCTGCGCGGGCGCGAAGGAGGCGATCTTCCACCTGCCGCTCGCCTTCGCCGGCGATCCCGCGCGGCGCAAGGTGATCATCCCGGACCCGGGCTACCCGACCTACGAGGTGGGCGCGCGGCTCGCCGGGCTCGAGCCGGTGCTCGTCCCGCTCACCGCGAAGCGCCGCTTCCTCCTCGACCCGGAGGACGTCGGCGAGCAGGTGCTGCGCGAGACGCTCATCTTCTGGGTGAGCTACCCGCACAACCCGACCGGCGCGGTCGCGCCCCGCGATTACCTGCGCCGGGTAGGCGACGCGGCGAAGCGCTACGGCTTCGTGGTCGCATCCGACGAGTGCTACGCCGACATCTACTTCGGCGCGCCGCCCGCCTCGATGCTCGAGACGCAGGTGGAGAACGTCATCGCGATCCACTCCTGCTCGAAGCGGAGCGGGATGACCGGCTACCGGAGCGGCTTTTTGGCGGGCGACCCGGACCTCGTCGCGACCCTGCGGAAGCTCCGGAGCCACCCGGGCGTGGGCTCGCCCGAGTTCGTCGCGCCAGCGGCGGCGGCCGCCTGGGCCGAGGACGACCACGCGGAGGAGCGGCGCGAGATCTTCCGGAGGAAGCGGGACCGGTTCCTCCGCTTCTTTGCGGAGCACGGGCTCCAGGCGGACGCGTCGGAGGCGACCTTGTACCTGTGGGTGAGGGTCCCGGAGGGCGACACCTCCGGGAGCTACGCCCGCAAGCTCCTCGAGGAGGGGATCGTCGTCGCGCCGGGCCCGGCGTTCGGCGCCGGAGAAGGTTACGTACGAGTGGCGCTGGTGCCGACCCTCGCGGAGTGCGAGGAGGCGGTGCGCGCATGGGCGAGGGTGAGGTGACGGGATGACCGATTTCATGGAGCTCCGCGGACGGATCGAGGCGGCCTGGGCCGATCGATCGAAGCTCGCGGACCCGGTGCACAAGGCCGCGGTGGTGCAGGCGCTGCACGCGCTCGATCGCGGCGAGCTTCGCGTCGCGGAGAAGGTCGGCGCGGAGTGGAAGGTGCACGCCTGGCTCATGCAGGCGGTGAACCTCTTCTTCGCCGTCTCCGGCATGGAGGTGGACGACTACGGCCCGTTCCAGGTGCGCGACAAGATCCCGCTCAAGAAGGACCTCGAGAAGGCGGGGGTGCGCGTGGTGCCGGGCGGCGTCGCGCGGTTCGGCTCGCACCTCGAGCCGGGCGTGGTGCTCCTGCCCGGCTTCGTGAACATCGGCGCGCGCGTCGGCGCGAACTCGATGGTGGACACCTGGGCGACGGTCGGCTCCTGCGCCCAGGTCGGCGCGAACGTGCACCTCGCCGGCGGCGTCGGGATCGGCGGCGTGCTCGAGCCGCCCGGTGCGCGTCCGAACATCATCGAGGATGGCTGCTTCATCGGCAGCCGCTGCATCATCGTCGAGGGCGCGCTCATCGAGGAGGAGGCGGTCCTCGGCGCGAACGTGGTGATCACCGCCTCGACGCCCATCATCGACGTGACGGGCGCGCAGGAGGTCGTCTACAAGGGACGCGTGCCGGCGCGCTCGGTCGTGATCCCCGGCACCCGCCCGAAGCAGTACCCGGCGGGCACCTACCAGATCCCGTGCGCCCTCATCGTCGGCCGCCGCAGCCCGTCCACCGACAAGAAGGTCTCGCTCAACCAGGCGCTGCGCGAGTTCGAGGTCCAGGTCTAGCCTTTGACGCCCGACGTCGCAGAGGCGGTCGTCCGCCGCACCGAGGCGCTCTGCGCCCGGCTCTCGCCGATCGGCGAGGAGCGCCTCCTCGCGGACGAGGTGGAGGCGTGGGCGCGCCCGCGCTTCGCGCGGGTGGAGCGGGTCCTGAACTCGGTCGTCATCCAGGTGGACCCGCCTATCCTCCCTCTCCCCACGGCAACGCCGGGGGGAGAGGGTCGGGGAGAGGGGGCCCGCAGGCCTGTGGTCGCCCTCTGCGGCCACCTCGACACCGTCCCCGTCCACGAGGAGGACCGGCGCCCGCCGCGGCGCGAGGGTGGGAAGCTCTTCGCCCCGGGCGCGTCCGACATGAAGGGCGGCGTCGCCGTCGCGATGGAGCTCGCCGAGCGGCTCCCGCGCGCGGCGCGGTTCTGCGACCTCGTGCTCGTCCTCTACGCACGCGAGGAGGGGCCGTACCTCGAGAACGAGCTCGGGGAGGTGCTCCGCGATCCCGCCCGGCTCGGCCGCCCGGACCTCGCGCTCTGCCTCGAGCCGACCGACAACGCGCTCGAGCTCGGGTGTGTCGGGTCGATCCACGGCACCTTCGGCTTCGTCGGGAAGGCCGCCCACTCCGCCCGGCCGTGGCACGGCGAGAACGCGATCCACAAGGCGGGGGCGCTCCTCGCCGAGCTCGCCGCGCGCGCGCCGCGCGAGGCCACCTCGGGCGGCCACGTCTTCCGCGAGGTGATGTCCGCCACCCGGATCGAGGGCGGGCGCGCCCGGAACGTCATCCCCGACCGCTGCGCCGTGAACGTGAACTTCCGCTTCGCGCCGGACAAGCCGCTCGAGGCCGCCGCCGACGAGCTGCGCGCGCTCGGGGCGCGCCACGGCGCCGAGGTCGAGCTCGTGGACCTCGCGCCCGCGTGCCCGGCGTTCGACGACCACCCCCTGATCCGCCGCCTGCTCGAGCGGACCGGCGTCTCTGCCCATCCGAAGCAGGCGTGGACCGACGTCGCTCGGCTCGCCGCGCACGGGATCCCCGCCGCGAACCTCGGCCCTGGCGCGACGTCCCAGGCGCACCAGCGCGGTGAATGGATCGAGCTCGACGCGCTCGCCCGCGGCTACGCGCTCTACGAGCGGTTCCTCGCGCCGTAGCGCGCTCGCGCAGAGGCCATGCTCCCCACGCTCCTCCTCGCCGCAGCGCTCTCCGCCGGCCCCGGCCCGGCCGCGCCTGCGCTCCGCCTCGAGGAGGACTGGGAGGAGCGGGCGTGGGAGGAGGAGGAGGAGCGCAGGCCCCGGCTCTTCCTCTCGGTCTGGGGCGGGGAAGGGTTCCTCGCCGGCGGCGACGGCC
Organism: Anaeromyxobacter sp.; assembly: GCA_036390155.1. GTDB lineage: Bacteria > Myxococcota > Myxococcia > Myxococcales > Anaeromyxobacteraceae > Anaeromyxobacter. The sequence goes on along the minus strand of DASWCJ010000180.1, from coordinate 2,576 downwards.
GCGGCGCGCCGTCGGTCGCGGCCGAGGTCGCCTGGGCCTTCTCGAAGCTCGACGTCGGGCTCGCGGGGTTCGGGTACCGCGGCGTGCGTGACGATCCGAGCGCGTGGGCGCGGGGCGGGCTCGTCCGGCTCACGCAGCGGTTCCACACCCGGCGCGGATTCGACGCGGCGTTCACCCTCGGCTTCGGCGCGGCGCGCGCGCCGGACTGGATCGGCTGGTACCAGGTGGCGCTCGGGATGCGCGTGCCCCTCGGCCCGTTCTTCCTCGGGGCCGAGCTCTCCTTCGAGCAGCTCGACATCCTCCGCCTCGCGGGCGGCCTCGGAGTCGCCTTCTAGCGCCGGAGCGGTCGCGGCCGGACGCGCCGGCCGCCGCTACTGAAACCGGAGTGGTTGCAGTCGATTCGCGCCGCGACCCATCCGGGATCCGCGGTGCGCTTGCCGCGGGCGCGCTCCGCGTTAAATCGACGGGCGTCGATATGACCCCCGCCTCCCGAGAGCTCGACTCCGTCCGCGTCTCCCGCGCCCTCGCGGACCCGACGCGCTTCCGGCTGCTCCGCGCCATCGCGAAGCGCCCGGAGATCTCGTGCCAGGAGCTGACGGCGCGCTTCCCCGTCTCGCAGGCGACCGTCTCGCACCACCTGCGGGTCCTCTCCGAGGCGGGCCTCGTGACCGTCCGCGCCGAGGGGACCTTCCACCACTACCGGGTGGTCGAGTCCGCGCTCGCCGCGTACGCGCGCGAGGTCGCCGCGCTCGCCGGAGCGTCCCGTCCGCCCCGCCGTAACCCGCCTCCCCCCGCAGCATCCCGCAAGAACCATCGAAAGGAGCAGTCCACATGAAGCGTCTCCTCGCCGTCGTCCTCGCCTTCGCCGCCCCCGCGGCCGCGCTCGCCGAGAGCAGCTGGATCCTCGAGTCGAACCACACCCACTCCGCCTTCACGATCCGCCACCTCGTCATCTCGAACGTCCGCGGCGAGTTCGGGAAGACCACCGGCACGGTGAACCTCGACGAGAAGGACCTCACGAAGTCCACCGTCGAGGCGAAGATCGAGACGACCACGATCGACACCCGCGTCGCCGACCGCGACAACCACCTGCGCTCGCCCGACTTCTTCGACACGGCGAAGTACCCGGCCATCACCTTCAAGTCCACGAAGGTCGAGAAGGCGGGAGACGGCAAGCTCAAGGTCCACGGCAATCTCACCATCAAGGACGTGACGAAGCCGGTGGTCCTCGACGTCGCCGGGCCGACCGCGGAGATCAAGGATCCGTGGGGCAAGACGCGCCGCGGCCTCTCCGCGACGACCAAGATCAGCCGCAAGGACTTCGGGCTCACCTGGAGCAAGACCATCGAGGCCGGGCCGGTGATCGGTGACGAGGTCGCGATCGAGATCGAGGCGGAGCTCCTGAAGCAGGACCCGAAGACCGCGGCGAAGTAGCCGCGCGCCGGGAATGGATCCCGGCGCGGCGGGTTCCAGGATCATCCTCCCGGAACGATGGGCCGGGTGGGGCGCTGCATGGCGCTCCGCTCGGCCCGTCGAGTTTCGGACCGCGCCCGCGGTCCGCGCGCCGTGCTCCCCGTCCATCCCGCGGACGGCGAGGAGCTCTGCTCGCCGCCGGGAAGTCGGCGAACGGGCCCGAAGAAGGGCTGAACGCGTGTCCGGGTGTTCGGCACGCCCGTTGCTCTCCCCCAGAGCGTGCCGGAACGGACCGCCCGTGCGCCCGCATCGGCGCGCCCTCGCGACCGCCTCCTCGCGGAGGGGGCGCGGTCCCTCTCCGACGCCGAGCTCGTCGCGCTCCTCCTCGGCAGCGGCGGCAGGCGGAGCGATCCCCGGGCCGCGGCGCTCGGGCTCCTCGAGGCTCTGCCGCTCCCGGAGCTCGCCTGGGCGCCGCCCGACGCCATCGGCGCGCACGCGGGGGTGGGCGTCGTGGGCGGGGCGGCGATCGCGGCGGCGTTCGAGCTGGGCCGCCGCGGGGCGTGGGCGCCCCCGCGCCGCGGCGAGCGCTGCCTCGACCCGCGCCGCGTGTTCGAGCTGATGCGCCACGCCGCCCACGCGGAGCGCGAGGGGTTTCACGTGATCCTGCTCGACGTCCGCGGGCGACTCCTCCGCGCCGCGCAGGTCGCGGAGGGCTCGCTCTCGCAGTGCCCGGTCTCGCCGCGCGACGCGCTCCGGCCTGCGGTCCGCGAGGGGGCGCACTCCATCGTCCTCTGCCACAACCACCCGAGCGGCGATCCCTCGCCGAGCGCCGACGACGTCGATCTCACCGAGCGGCTCCGTGCCGCGGCCGAGCTCGTGGGCGTCCTCGCCCGCGACCACGTCATCGTGGCGGCGGGCGGCTACTACAGCTTCGTCGAGGCGGGGAGGTGGCGGCGGTGAGCAGGTCGAATCAGCGCCCCGCGCGGACGTCGCCGGGCTGCGCTGACTCCAGCAGCTTCTTCAGGCCGGCCAGCATCATCTCCCAGTTCTCCTGGGAGTGCTGCTTCGCTTCCTCGGTGGCGTTGTTGTCCTGCGTGAGCACTACCTGCGTGCCGCCGGATCCGCTCGACAGCTCGATGGTTACGGTGTGGTAGTTCTCGGGC
>DASWCJ010000179.1:0-13116 GCA_036390155.1 Anaeromyxobacter sp. | reverse complement strand
GCGGGCTTGCCGACGAAGCCGACGGCGGCGGGGTTCGCGCCGAGCGCGGCGGGCTCCTCCGCGACCGCGGCCCCGGGCACCGGCAGCGCGAGGCCGGCCGGGATCCCGGCCTGGCGGTCGAGCGCGTTCTGGACCTGCGCGAAGGCGGCGGAGGCGGTGAGGAGCAGGGCGGCGGCGGCGGCGCCCTTCACGAAGCGTGTCATGGAGCCGGATCCTACGTCGGGATGGCGGCTGGCGGGGGACCGGAATGGGTGCGGCCCTCGTTCACGTTCGCGTTCACGTTCGCGTTCACGTTCACGTTCACGTTCACGTTCGCGTTCACGTTCGCGTTCACGTTGATCGGGTCAGTCCTCGTTTCCCGCGTCCTCGACCACCCTCAGGTGCTCCTCGCCGAGCGGAACGAGGTTCCCGGCGCGGTACTGCTTGAACACGTCCAGGATCTGCTCCTTGTGCGGCCGGACCTTGCCGAGCGGGCACTGCTCCCAGTCCTTCATCGGCTCGTCGCAATAGCCCATTCGCTTGTCGCCGCACTTCGGCTGCAGGTGGACGCCGATCTCCGGCACGACCCTCATCACCTCGCGCCGCATGAGCGCGACCATGTGGCGGATCTCCCACTGGGCGCGCCAGCAGAGCCGCAGATCGGCGATGTGCAGGAGCTCGGTCAGGTTCACCATCACCTGGAAGTTCGTCGGCGTCGCGTTCGGCAGGACGAAGCGCGCGTCCTCCGCGGGGATGCCCTTCGCGAGCGCCGCCTCGTACACCCGGGTGATCTCGCGCATGAGCCGGTCGTACTCGTCGTCGAGCCCGGCCTTCTCCCAGGTCTTCGGCATCACGTACTCGAGCCGCTCCTCGCGGTAGCGCACGTAGCGCTGCGACTGCTGCTCGAAGCTGATGCCCACCCGGTGACGGACGAACTGGTGCGAGAGCGCGCGCGAGACGCCGGAGATCCCGAACCAGAAGACCACCTGCTCGAGCGGTGAGGCGTGGCCGGTCTTGAGCCGCTCCTGCACGAACTCGCGGATCTTCCCTTCCGGGATGGTGCCGTCTCGGATCTCGCTCCAGACCTCGGCGGGCGACTTGGGCGTGTAGCAGGTCCGGTACGCTCCGTAGAGCTTCTGGAACGGGTCCCGGGCGTGATCGATGAGGGTGACCTCGAGCGGCATGGGACCGGAATCATAGACGCCGGGCCCGACGCGCGCGAGGGCGCGCGAGCCGAAGGGAGAAGGGCGGCCGGACGAGGCAGGGCGTGCTAGATCCCGCGGATGGCCACCGCCAAGCCCGCCTCGCAGTCGCGGATCGAGCACACGCACCTCGTCATGCCCGGGGAGGCGAACAACCTCGGGAGCGCCTTCGGCGGCATGATCATGCAGTGGACCGACGTCGCGGGCGCGATGGCCGCGATGCGCCACGCCCGCGGCCCGGTGGTGACGGTCTCGATCGACCAGCTCACCTTCCTCGCGCCCATCCGGATCGGCCACATGGCCCTGCTCCACGCGCAGGTGAACGCGGTCTTCTCGACGTCGATGGAGGTCGGCGTCGAGGTGTCGTCGGAGGATCCGATGACCGGCGAGCAGCGCAAGTGCTGCGACGCGTACCTGACGTTCGTGGCGCTCGGGCCGGACAAGCGGCCGACCGCCGTCCCGCCCCTGCTCGTCGTGACCGAGGAGGAGAAGCGGCGCGAGCGCGACGCGCGGGTGCGGCGCGAGGCGCGGCTCGCCCTGCGTACGGCGCTGCGCGGCGGGTAGCGCCCTCGCCCGGCTCAGCCGCGGAGCGCCGCCGCGACGAGCGGCCCGAGCGCGAGGAGGTCGCGCCGTGCCTCGAGCCGCACGAGCGGCGGGCCCATCCGGTGCGTGGTCCGGTGGCTCGGGAAGTAGGGCGGCTTGAGCGGATGGGTCGCCGGGTGCCAGATCACCGACTTCTCGACGCCCTCGAGCATCCGCGAGTTGTGGACGAAGCCGCGGCCGCTCTTCACGTCGTCGAGCGGCTGTCCCGGGAAGCCGCCCCACGGCATTGAGGCGAGCGCGTAGCCGTACCCGGTGAAGCAGTTCACCGCGACGGTCCCGTAGTGGAGCCGGCGGACGGCGCGCCGCACCGCCGCGCCGGTCACCGGATCCGAGACCACCGGGGCGGGCGCGAGGATCGCCGCTCCGAGGGTGCCCCACACCCGCTCGTTCGCGAACGCGACGGCCGCGTCGAGGAACTCGACCGGATCGTCCGACCCGACCTCGGTCTCGACGAGCGCGGGGCAGAAGAACTCGGTCGTGAACGCCCGGTCCGCGACCGCCGGATCGAGGCCGGTGACGAGCGTCCACGGGGCCGTGCCCTCCGCGCCCGTCACCCGGCGGACCTCGGCGCGCCCCTCCACGAGCCGGGCGAGCCGGTCGAGCGCGCCCGGGTACCAGGCGGGGCGCGGCGGCGTCGCGCCGAGGGCGCGCTCGACGAGGGCGAGGAACCGCTCGCGGTGGCGCCAGCCGCGCGGCAGCACCAGCACCCGCGCCGCGAGGCAGTTGAAGGAGCCGTTCTGCGCCATCGCGCCGGCGACGCCCTCCGCCTGGAACGCGAGCGTCCGCTCGTCCCAGGGGCCCGGCGCGACCAGCACCGGCGAGATGTCGCCGAGCTCGCTCGTGATGGGCTTCTCGAGGAGGGGCTCGCGCCGCGCCTTGCGTGCCTCCCGCTCCGGCCCGGGCGGCCCCCAGACGATCGCGTCGTGGGTGGCGTTCGAGCCGGTGAGGTGCACCTCGTCGATGCCCGGGTGGTGCGCGAGGTAGTCCCCCTCGTCCCGGCCGCCGTACACGATCGTGAGCGCGCCGCGCCGGATCGCCGGCGCGAACGCGTCCTCCAGGATCGGCCCGGCGTAGGCGTTCACCGGGTTCATCTTGAGGACGCAGGCCTTGCCCTCGATGAAGAGCTTCGTCGCGACGTCCATCGGCGCGATCGAGTTCACGTTCCCCGCGCCGAGGACGAGGCAGACGCGCCCGTCGTGCGAGGGCCGCCGGTGGAACGCCCCGCGCGTCTCGTCCACCTCCCGCCGGCCGACGCCTGCGAGGAAGTGCACCTCGCCGCGGACGAAGGGGAAGAGCAGCGGGTCGAGCCGCGAGGCCGGGAAGACCCGGGCCGTGGTTCGCCCGTCGTCCGTCTCGCCGAACGCGCCGAGCGGCGTCGTGCCGCGCGCCGCGAGCGCGTCGAGCGACTCGGCGAGCTGCCGGAGCAGCCGGACGGCGGGGTAGACGCCCGCGAGCCATTCGTCGCCCGCGGGCGGCGTGTCGAACGCGAGCCCCTTCGCCGCGCAGGCCGCCCGCACCATCCGCTCGGCGTTGCGGCCGGCGCCGGCGAGCAGGTCCCGCGCGAGCGCGGCCTTCTCCGGGAGCGGCGCGAGGGCCCAGCCGCGCGCCGCCTCGCGCACGCGCGCGACCGCCTCGTCGAGCCGCCGGCGGTCGGTCGCGGGCGGCGCCTCGCTCGGGTTCGCTGCGGCGGCGGGAGTCACCGCCCGGATTCTAACCCCCCGTCTCTGCCTCCGCGGCGTCGCCGTCGGGGCGGCGCAACCCCCTCCCCAGCCCCGCTCCGCGGGGCGAAGGAGGTCCGGGGACGAGTGTCGCGAGCGTCACCTCCGGGGGCGAGTGGATGCGGAAGCCCAGCGCGGTGGTGCCGATCCCGCGGTTCACGTAGAGGCGCACGTCGCCGACCCGGTAGGGACCGCGCGCGTACGGCTCGCGCAGGCTCGCGAGGAGGAGCGGGGTCACGACCGGCAGGTTGATCTGCCCGCCGTGCGTGTGGCCCGAGAGGCAGACGAGCGGGCGCTCCAGCGCGCGCAGGCGGTCTGCCGTCTTCGGGCCGTGCGCGAGGACGAGCGGCGAGGTGCCGGCGGGGAGCCCCCGGAACGCCGCGGGCACGTCGGCGCGCCCGGTGTGGTGGTCGCCGACGCCGACCACCGTGAACGGGACGCCGCGCAGCCGGAGGCGGGTCCAGGCGTTCTCGAGCACCGCGTAGCCGTGCGCGCGCAGGACCTGGGCGGTGCCGCGCGGATCGACGACGACGTCGTGGTTCCCGAGGACCGCCACGGTCGGCGAGGAGAGGCCGCCGAGGAGCGCGCGCAGGTCCTCGAGGTCGGAGGGGCTCCGCGAGACGAAGTCGCCGGTGAGGACGACGAGGTCGGGCGCGAACGCGTTCGCCTCCGCGATCGCGCCGCGCACGAGCTCCGGCGAGGTCAGCGGGCCGACGTGGATGTCCGAGAGCTGGGCGACGCGCAGGCCGTCGTGCGCGGGGTCGAGCCCGGGGAGCTCGAAGATCACGTGCTCGGCGCGCGCGCCGGCGTCCTGCGCGGCCGCGAGCGCGGGCAGCGTGCCGGCGGCGGCCGCGGCCCCCGCGACCCCCAACCCCTGGAGGAACCTGCGCCGCCCGATGGTCATGGAATCGCCCCTCGCGCGTGCGCGCGTCCCCAGGTCAAGGCTGGAACGCCGGAGGCGCCCACGCGATTCCACCGCGGGGGCGCGACTCGCAGGGGCGGCGGGCGAGCGTGCTAGCGGCCGAGGAGCGAGGCGGGCGGAACGCCGAGCGCCTTCGCCATCTTCTCGATCGTCTCGAGGGGCGGCGAACGCTGCCCGCGCTCGAGCATCGAGACGTACGAGACCGAGATCCCGATACGGTCCGCGAGCGCCTTCTGCGAGAGCTTCTTCTTCGAGCGCAACCGCCTGACGTTCCCTGCGAAGCGATTGAGGAGGTCCATGCTGAGACGCTTAGCAAACGTGGGAGAGAGCGACAGCGTCCTTTTCGGGTTACACCGTAAGAATATCAACGCACCGTTACCGCCCCGTGCGCGCCCGCGCGGCGGCCTTATGTTCCGTGTCTCCCGAGGAGGTGACGGATGGCTGCGAAGAAGAAGCCGGTGTACCGGGTCGAGGTCGGCGAGGAGGCGCCCGACTTCGAGCTGCCCGCCACCGGCGACGGCGCGGGAAAGGGCGGTCCGCGCAAGCGGGTCCGCCTCTCGGACTACCGCGGGAAGAAGAACGTCGTCGTCGCCTTCTACCCGGCGGCGTTCACGCCGGTCTGAACCGTGCAGATGCCCTCGTACGAGGAGGATCTCTCCGAGTTCGAGCGGCGGAATGCCCAGGTCCTGGGCATCAGCACGGATCAGGTGCCGACGAACGAGGCATGGGCGAAGTCGATGGGCGGGCTCTCGTACCCGCTCCTCTCGGACAACTGGCCGTTCGGCCAGGTGTCGATGCAGTACGGGGTCCTGCGCGGCGACACGGGCCAGTGCGAGCGCGCGATCTTCGTCGTCGACCGGCAGGGCAAGGTCGCCTACGTCGACATCCACGACACGGCCGAGCAGCCGCCGACCGACAAGATCATGGCCGCGCTCGACAAGCTGAAGTAGGCGGCCATGGCCCAGCCCGGCGAGGCGAAGCCGCTCGAGCTCTCGCGCTACTGCGTCCCGTTCACGCCGTTCCAGGGGCGGCTCGAGGACGCGAGCGTCTGCCTCGTCTCGACCGCGGCGGTGCGCACGAAGGACGACACGCCGTTCCAGACCGAGGGCGACGCGACGTGGCGGGTCATCTCCGCGGAGGCGGAGGCGAAGGACCTCCGCTACGACGACACGCACTACGACCACGCCTGCGTCGACCGGGACATGAACTGCGTCTTCCCGATCGACCGCGTGCGCGAGCTCGCGCGCGAGGGGCGCGTCGGCGGCCTCACCGCGCGCCACTTCTCGCTCGGCTACAGCCAGGCGCTCCGCGAGCTCCGCGAGAAGACCATCCCGGCGCTGGTGCGGGAGATCGACCGCGAGCGGCCCGGCGTCGTGCTCCTCACCGGCGGTTGACGGCTCTGCCACCGCACGGTGGTCACCGTGCAGCGCTCGATCGAGCTCGTCGGGATCCCGACCGTCGTCGTGACGGTCGAGCCGGAGGAGACGCGCCAGGCGCGCCCGCCGCGCGCGCTCGCGCCGCGCGGCTTCGTCGCGGGCCACTCGCTCGGCCGGCCGGAGGACCTGGCGCTCCAGAAGTGGATCCTGATGGACGCGCTCGGGCTGCTCGTCGCCGCGCCGCAGCCGGGCGTGGTGGTCGAGAGGGATTACGGGTAACCCAAACGTGAGCGTAAGCGTCCTCGAACCCGCTCCGCGGCTGCGATTCCGTTCTCGTTCACGTTCACGTTCGCGTTCGCGTTCGCGTTCGCGTTCACGTTCACGTTCACGTTCGCGTTCACGTTCGCGTTCACGCTTCACGGTCCCGAGTACACAGTGAGGCCACCCGGCCCGAGCCGGCTCGCCTGCTGCGCGACGTAGACGACCCGCGGCGAGGCCCAGCGGTCGATCTGGATCGAGGCGGTGGGCGCCTGGACCGCGTACGCGGGCGGCGACTCCTCCGCGACGGTCCACCAGCGCGCGCCGTTCCACCGCCCGAAGCCGCCCCAGCCGAACCCGACCCACACCGACCCGTCGGACGGATCGCAGGCCACCGCCGAGGCGTCGTCGCCGGTCCCGGCCGGCAAGGACAGGTAGGAGATCGAGCCGTCGGGCGCGCGGCGCGCGAGCCCGTGCAGCGAGGACGCGATCCAGAGCGTCCCGTCGTCGCAGAAGGAGAGCGACGAGACCGCGTCCATCCAGCGCGGGTCCGTCGCGTCGTAGTCCTGCGGGTTGGCAGGGTGCGGGTCCGGCCAGACGTCGAGGTGGGACGAGACCTCGTCCGGCCTCCAGGGCGGCCACATGTCCGCGTTCCAGCCGTCGGCCGCCGCGCCGGCGCCGAGCTTGGTCGCGAGGCGCGTCTCGTTCGCGGCCCACGGATCGCCGGTCCGCGGGTCGAGCGCGAGCGCGGTCGTGGTCCCGGTCGTGTACGCGAGCTGCTTCACCCCGCCGATCGTCGCCCAGACCGTCATCGCGGGGTGGTCGTGCTCCCAGACGGACCGGCGATCCTCGGTGCCCGGGAACTGCGCGGTGAGGTCCTTCCAGCCACGCTGCTCCGGCTTCGCGACGAGCAGGTTGAACGAGCCGTGCGTCCCCGCCATCCAGACGTCGCCGTAGTGGACGTCGCCCACCCGGTGGTCGATCGCGATGCGGAGCACCTGCCGGACCTTGCGGCGGCCCTTCTCCCAGGTCGCGTCGCCCGTGGAGCACGGGCCGGGCGAGTGGTCCATGCACATCTGGTGCGGCACGCCCGAGACCTGGACGTGCCGCCTCTTCGAGAGCGCGGCGCCGTCGAAGGCGAAGACGTCGGCGCCGCCGGAGTCGAGCCACCAGTCGGGATCGGAGTCCCCGTCCGTGCCGAGCCCGCGCAGCCCGAGGACCACCACCCCGGGCGCGCCACCGCCGACGGAGGCGACCGGGCACGCCCGGGTCCTCGCCTCGTCGCAGTTCCGGGTCACGCCGATCGCGGCGGCGTCGAAGCGCTGGAAGGCGGCGTCACCGCGCTTCTTCGCGAGCACCGCGTCGCCCGCCGCGACGTAGACGTTCCCCGCCTCGTCGGCCGCGACGTCGCGCGGGTCCGGGGCCATCCCCTGCGCCGACGCGTAGTAGGTGAAGCCGCCCTTCGAGAGGGTCGGCGACGCCCTCGCCGGTCCCTGGCTACCCGGGGCAGGGGAGCCCTGGCTCCCGCACGCCACGAGCAGCGCGCACGCCGACCCCACGCCCCACCGGAGCGAGCTCATTCCGTGACCCCCCGCGGCGCTCGGCGCCGCCCACTCCCTGTCCCTGTCGGAAGCTCTCGCCGGGCCGGCCCATCCGGAAGCCCGCGGGCGGGACGCGCTACTCCGCGAGGAAGTCGGCGATGGCCCCGAGGCGGGGCACGTACTTGCAAACGATCCGCAGGGTCGAGAGGACGGGCACGGCGACGAACAGCCCGACCGGGCCCCACAGCCAGAAGAAGAAGAGCGACCCGACGAAGACCACGAGCGCGGAGAGGCGCAGCTGCTTCCCGAGGAAGATGGGATCGACCACGTTCCCCTGGGCCGCCACGAGCGCGAGGTACACGCCGCCCGCGAGCAGCGCGTGCGCGAGCGTCCCGTATTGGAGCAGGGCCATCAGCACCGGGAAGGCGAGGCCGATCGCCGGCCCGACGTACGGGACGAAGTGGAGGATGGCCGTGGTGAGCCCCCACACGACCGCGTGGTCGAGCCACGGGGCGAAGCAGGCCCAGGTCACGATCCCGAGCAGCCCGTTGAGGAGGATCCGGTTCCACATGTACTGCGAGACGTCGCGGTGCAGCTCCTCGAGCGCGGCCACCGCCCGCGTGCGCGACTCCAGATCGCGCCCGGCATGCGCGAGGAACTTCTGGCGCAGGCGCGGCCCCTCCGCGAGCGCGAAGTAGAGGACGAAGACCGAGACCGTCGCGGCCGCGGCGAGCGCGAGGGCGCCCTGGGCGGTGCCGAGGAGGAGCGAGGTCCACGGCACGTTCTCCTCGAGCCGCACCGTGCCCGGCTGGCGCGGCGGCCCGAGCTGCCGGGTCTGCTCGCTGAGGTGGAGGACCCTGCGCGTGACGCCGGCCCACACCTCGCGCAGCCGGTCCTGGTAGGCGGGCAGCTCGCCGGCGAGGTCCTGGATGCGCCCGTACAGGACCACGAAGACGAGCGCGATCACTCCCGTCGCGACGAGCGTCCCGAGGAGGGCCGCGAGGAGGTGCGGGACGCGCCGCCGCTCGAGGAAGGCGACGAGCGGGTGGACCGTGAAGGCGAGGACCAGCGCGACGACGCACGGCGCGATGAGCGCGCGCACGAGGTAGGCGAACCCGAGCGCCGCTCCGACCGCCAGGATGGCGAGCGACCGGTCGGCGAGCTTTGAGCTCGGGAGGAGGCGCGTCGCGGGCACGCCCGTGACGGTGACCACCGCTCGCCGTCGGGGCGACCGCGGCCGCCGCCGGGCGCCCGACGCTGCCCTTGGCGCGTTGACGGCGGCGGAGGGAAGGGCGAAAAGGGACGCATGCCGCGCGACACGTTCACCTTCGCCGACCGAGCCGCTCACCGTGACTGGCTCGCGAGGCAGGCCGACCTGCCGGTGGGCTTCCGGGTGGGGACCGCCGCGCTCGAGTTCGTGCCGGTCGAGGTGCCGAAGCCCGCCCGGATGACGCTCACCGTGCTGGCGCTCGACCGCCCGACGCCCGTCTTCGCGGCGAAGTTCACGCGGAACGCGTTCCCGGGCGCGCCCGTGCTCCTCGGCCGCAAGCGGCTCGAGAGCGCCGCGATCGGCGCGGTGATCGTGAACAACAAGGTCGCGAACGTGTGCGCGCCCGGCGGAGTGGAGGCCGCGGAGCGGATCTGCGCGGAGGCGGCTCGCGCGCTCGGACTCTCGCCGGAGGAGATCCTCCCGTCGTCCACCGGCGTCATCGGGTGGCGGCTCCCGGTCGAGGAGATGGCGCAGGCGATCCCGCGCGCCGTCGCGGCGATGCAGCCGCGGTCGATCCTCCCGGCGGCGGAGGGGATCATGACGACCGATCTCTACCCGAAGATCCGCCGCGCGGAGGTCGGGGAGGGGACGATCGTCGGCGTCGCCAAGGGCGCGGGGATGATCGAGCCGAACCTCGCGACGATGCTCGTGTACGTCCTCACCGACCTCGACGTGCCGCGCGACGCGCTCCGCGCCGCGCTCGACGAGGCGGTCTCGCGGAGCTTCAACGCGATCACGGTGGACTCCGACACCTCCACCTCCGACACGGTCGTCCTCCTCTCGTCGCGGCGCCGCCCCGCGCCCGGCCCGGACGCGTTCGCCGAGGGGCTCGCGAAGGTGTGCATGGAGCTCGCGGAGGACGTCGTCCGGAACGGCGAGGGCGTGCACCACGTGCTGCGCGTGACGGTGACGCGCGCGCGGACCTACGACGAGGCGCGCGGGTTCGCGAAGTCGGTCGCGAACTCCCCCCTGCTCAAGGCCGCGGTGAACGGGAACGACCCGAACGTCGGGCGGCTCCTCTGCGCCGTCGGCAAGCACGCCGGCGCGCTCGGGATCCCGCTCGACCCGGCCAAGGTCCGCATGAAGGTCGGCGGAGAGGTCGTGCTGGACGGCGGGGCGATGCGGCTCGATCCCGAGAAGGAGCGCCGGCTCATCCAGCACCTGAAGGCGGCGGAGCTGTACGCGAGCGCGCCCGCGCCGGACGGCCTCACCTTCCGGCCGCCGGTGGATTACCCGCCGCACGGGCGGCGCGTGGAGATCGAGATCGACCTCGCGATGGGGCCGTCGTCGGCCGCGGTGGTCGGGGCCGACCTCACCCACGAGTACGTGACCGAGAACGCCGACTACCGGTCGTGAGTCGGGTCGCCGGCGGAGGCGCGGATAGCCCTTTTGGGTATGCCGCTCGCGACTTGCGGGCGGGGCGTTCCTCCTCGGACGCAGGGGGGTGCGTCCCGGATCTCCCCGTACTCGCGGCACGCTCGCCGCGCAACCCAGCGAGATCACGATGGTCGCAGCCCTTCGCCGGAGCGGCACGTCCCGTGCTCCAGTGTCACCCCATACCGGCCCGATCGAGGGCCACTGCCAGATGGAGTGACCACATGAAGCTCATCGCCACGATCGTCGCCGCCTCGTTCCTCTTCGCCGCCCCGGTGTTCGCCGCCGAGGAGGCCGCTCCCAACGCTCCGGCCGCCACCGACAAGAAGACGGAGACGAAGAAGGACGTGAAGAAGGACGCGAAGAAGAAGAAGTCCTCGAAGAAGGTCGAGAAGAAGTCGGTCGAGGAGAAGAAGTAGCTTCTTTCGCGGGAATCCTGCGAACCTCGGGCCGGTTGCGCGAGCAGCCGGCCCGCTTCATTTGGTAGGAACGTGTCCCTTCGAGTCCAGCTGACGCTCCTCTTCGGCGCGATCCTCGTCGTCACGATGACCGTGGCGGCGACGCTCGGCGCGGCGACGGCGCAGCGCGCGGTGGAGCAGGTCGTGCAGGACCGGACCGTGGAGGTTGCACGCTCGGTCGTCGCCGACCTCGACCTCTCCCACGGCGCCCTGAGGACGCTCGACCACGAGGCGATCGCGGACCGGCTCGCCGAGGCGATGCCGCTCCACCGGGGCCTGAAGAGCGCGGAGCTGGTCCTGCTGCGCAACGGCCGGCTCGAGGTCTCGTCCATCGAGGTCGGCGCGGGCGGGCTCCAGATCACGCTCGACACGCGCACCGGGCCCCTGCCGGTCAAGCAGGAGGTCCGGATCGAGGAGGACGAGGACGGCCGCGTCGCGACCGCCGACGCCGTCGTCCGGGACCTCGCGAAGAAGCCCATCGGGATCCTCCACGTCGAGGCGGACGTCTCCTACGCGAAGGAGATCGCCGAGCGCGAGCGGAGCGTGTTCCTCTGGGTCACCGCCGCGAGCGCGCTCGCCGTCGCGGTGCTCTTCGCGTTCGTGCTCGGGCCGCTCCTCGCGCGCCCGCTCTCGCAGCTCGCCGAGGTGATGGGGCGGGTCGAGTCGGGCGGTCCCGACGCGCCCCCGGTCCCCGGCGCGAGCCGCGTGGACGAGATCGGCGTCGTGGCGCGCGGCCTCGAGGCGATGCTCGCGCGCATCCGCAACTTCAACGCGGAGCTCCGCTCGCGCATCGACGAGGCGACCGCGGACCTCGCCGCGAAGAACCGCGCGCTCGGGGAGCTGAACGACCTGCTCGTCGCGGCGCGGCGCGACCTCACCGCGAAGGAGCGGCTCGCCGCGCTCGGGCAGCTCTCCGGCACCATCGCCCACGAGCTCGGGAACCCGCTCAACGCGATGAGCGGCCGCGTGCAGCTCCTCGCCCGCGACCCGGCCTGCCCCCCCGACGTGCGCAAGGAACTCGGCGCGCTCGACGGCGAGGTGAAGCGGATGACCTCGATCATCCGCCGCTTCCTCGACTCCGCCCGCGCGCTCACCCCCGCGCCCGAGCCGACCGACGTGGGCGCGCTCGTCGAGGAGGCGCTGTCCTTGTGCCTCTCCGCCGAGGCGCGCGAGCGGATCGCGGTGGAGCGCGACCTCCCGGGCGACCTCGGCCAGGCGGTCACCGACCCCGGGCTCGTGCGCCACGTCCTCACGAACTTCATCTCGAACGCGGTGGACGCGATGCCCGGCGGCGGAACCCTCCGCCTCCGCGCCGAGCGCGACGGCGCCCAGCTCGCCCTCTCCGTCTCCGACAACGGCGTCGGCATCGGCGCGGAGGAGCGGCGCCACATCTTCGAGCCGTTCTACTCGACGAAGCCCCCCGGGCGAGGCACGGGCCTCGGGCTCGCGATCTGCCGCGAGATCGCGGCGGCGCTGAAGGGCCGGATCGAGGTGGCGAGCGAGCCCTCGCGCGGTTCCACGTTCACCTTGCTCGTGCCCGCGCCGGCGTGGCGCGCGGCGGGGTAAGCTCGCGCCTTGTCCTCTTCCGCTACCACCATCTGGGTCATCGACGACGACGCCTCGAGCCGGGAGCTCCTCGCACGCGTGCTTCGCGAGCGCGGCTGGAGCGTCGAGTCGCTCGACGACGGCCGCGCGGCGCTCGACCGGCTCGCGGCGGGTGAGCGGCCGGACCTCGTCGTCTCCGACATCCGGATGGCCGAGGTGGACGGGCTCGCGGTGACCGAGGCGTTCCGGCGCGACGCCCCCGGCACCCCCGTCATCCTCGTGACCGCGTTCGGCAACGTGGACGGCGCGGTCGAGGCGATCAAGCGCGGCGCCTTCGACTACGTGTCGAAGCCCTACGACATCGACGCGGTCCAGCACACCGCCGCCCGCGCCCTCGAGCAGCGGCGGCTCGCGGAGGAGAACCGGGTCCTCCGGCGGCAGCTCCGCGACAAGTACCGGCTCGAGAACGCGGTCGGCCGGAGCGAGGCGATGCTCCAGGTCTTCAAGACCGCCGCGCGCGTCGCGTCGAGCGCCGCGACCGTCCTCATCCTCGGCGAGTCCGGCACCGGGAAGGAGCTCGTGGCGCGCGCGCTCCACCAGTCCTCGCCGCGGGCCGCGGGTCCGTTCGTGCCGGTGGACTGCGGCGCGATCGCCGAGGGCGTCCTCGAGTCCGAGCTGTTCGGCCACGCCCGCGGCGCCTTCACCGGCGCGCAGAGCGCGCGGCGCGGACTCTTCGAGGAGGCGACGAGCGGCACGCTCTTCCTCGACGAGATCGGCGACGTCGGCCCCGGGCTCCAGGCGCGCCTGCTGCGTGCGCTGCAGGAGGGGACCATCCGGCGGGTCGGCACGAACGAGACGATCCCGGTGGAC
>DASWCJ010000178.1:0-16052 GCA_036390155.1 Anaeromyxobacter sp. | reverse complement strand
ACCCCAAGCTCGACCGCGACCCCAAGCTCGACCGCGACCCCAAGCTCGACCGCGACCCCAAGCTCGACCGCGACCCCGACCTCGACCCCGACCCCGACCGCCCGCCCCCTGCCGGACCGCTCCTCGCTCGAGCGCGAGGCGCGCGAGGCGCTCTCCCGGCTCGGCCCTGCCCTGCGCCAGCGGCTCGGGACGGCCGCGGGCCTCGCGCGACTCCTCGTCGAGCCCCCCTCGCGCCTCGACCGGTTCGGCATGGACGCCGTGTTCGCCGAGCGGCTCGCGACCGTCGTCGAGGCCCTCTACACGACCTGGTGGCGGGTGCGGGTCCGCGGGATCGGCGCCGTTCCCTCCCGGGGCCCCGCCGTCGTCGTGGCGAACCACGCGGGGGTCGTCCCGTGGGACGCGTTCGTGCTTCGGCACGCGCTCCGCCGTGACCACCCCGCCCATCGCGACCTGCGCCCGCTGCTCGACGAGCGCGAGGCCGATCTCCCCATCGTCGGGTCCGCCGCGATCCGCGCCGGAGCGGTGCGCGCGAGCCCCGAGGCCGCGGAGCGGATCCTCTCCGGAGGCGGCATCGTGGGCGTGTTCCCCGAGGGGAGCGCAGGCGCGCGCAAGCCGTGGCGGGATCGGTACACGCTCCTGCGCTTCGGTCGCGGCGGGTTCGTGAAGGTTGCGCTCCGGACGCGCGCGACGATCGTCCCCTGCGCGATCGTCGGGAGCGAGGAGGCGTCCCCCGCCGTGTCGCGCGCCGGCTGGCTCGCGGAGCGGCTCGGGATCCCGACCCTCCTCGACCACCCTTCGCTCCGGCTCGCTCCGGCGGCCTTCCTGCCCCTGCCCTCGCGCTGGTCGCTCCGGTTCGGCGACCCGGTGCGCGTCGACGATCACCCGCCCGAGGCAGCGGAGGATTCCGCGGTCGTGAACGCCCTCGCGGAGCGGGTGCGCGGCTCGCTCCAGGCGATGCTCGACGAGGACGTCGCGACGCGGACGTCCGTGTATCTGTAGCTCGGACCGGAGCTCACCGGAAGTCGGTCAGCTTCTTCCGCGAGGCGCCGAGCCGCGGGTCGCGCCGCGCCTGGCAGGCGACGCAGAGGGTCGCGTACGGCACCGCGGCGAGCCGCTTCGCGCCGATCTCCTCCTCGCACTCCTCGCAGATCCCGAACTCCTCTGGCGTCCCGGCGAGCTTCGCGAGCGCGCGGTCGATCCGGCCGACGAGCGCCGCCTGCCCCTCGTTCCGCTTGGAGGCGAGCACCTGCATCATCTCCGAGAGCGCCTGCGCGTCCTCGTCGGCGACGCCGCTCGTGGCCGCGTCGCGTCGGTTCGGCTCGATGCGCGCCGGGCCGGCCCGAAGGGCCTCGGTCCGGAGCCGCTCGAGCGCCCGGCGGTGGGCGAGGCGCTGCTTGGGGGTCATGCGCAGATCAATCCATTTCGCTGATGGCTCATCCGATCTCGCGACTGCCGCGCGCGGGCGCCACGCTGCAGGATGCCTCCCGGACGCAGCAACCAGGGAGACACCATGATCACGCAACGGTCGAGCGGTTCGGGTTCGGTGGGCGGCGGGCAGATCCTCGCGGCGTTGGGCATCCTCTTCGGTCTCGCGATCACGGCCCCGCTGCTCGGGATCCTCATGGTCCCGATCGCAGCGGCGTCGAGCATCGCCCGGGCGGCGCGCGGGTAGCGGCTCACGCGAGGACGAGCCTCGGGTCCGGCGCGCCGCCCGCCGCGAGCTCGTCCCGGTACTTCTCGTAGCCGGGGCGGCCCAGGAGCCCCTGCGCGTAGCGCTTCCCCGCCTCGACGCCGGGCTGGTCGAACGCGTTCACGCCGTAGAGCCCGCCGGCGTAGGCGGTGGCGAGCTCGAGCAGCATGAGGAGCTCGCCCATCGCGCGTGCGTCCACCCGCGGGAGCTCGATCGCGATCGTGGGACGCCCCGCCTTCCGCAGCGCGGCGTCGGTCGCTCTCCGCTCCGCCTCGATGAGCTCGCCCATCGTGTGGCCGTCGAGGTAGGCGATCTCGGCGTGGGCCCGGTAGCCCGCCGGCACCGAGATCGCGACGTCCGCGCGCGGCGCCCCGTTGCGGACGAGCGTCACGACCTTGTCGTGCGGCCCCTCCATCATGAGCTGCATCGACGAGTGCTGGTCCGTCGCGCCCACCGCGCGGAACGGGGTCGGGCCCACGTCCGGGCGCTTCCCGAGGGACTCGGCCCACAGCTGCACGAACCAGTCGCCCGTGTCGCGGAGCGCGTCCACGTACGGCATGAGGACGTGGATGCGCCGGCCCCGCAGCTTGTCCATGAGGTGGAGCGTCGCCGCGTAGAGGAGGGCCGGGTTCCGCGCGAGGTCGGCCGACCGGCACCGCATCTCCATCGCCGCCGCGCCGTCGAGCAGCGCCCCGAGGTCCGCACCGGCCGCCGCCGCCGGGAGGAGCCCCACCGGCGTGAGGGCGCTGAACCGGCCGCCCACGTTCGCCGGGACCGGGAGCGTGCGGAGCCGCTCGGCGTCCGCGATGGCGCGCAGCGCGCCCTTCGCCGGGTCCGTCACGAGCACGCAGCGATCGCGGTAGCCTTGCTCCCCGAAGCGCGCGACGCACCGCTCGCGCAGCGCGAGGTGCTGGGACATCGTCTCCGCGGTCCCGCCCGACTTCGTCACCGTAGCGAAGCAGGTCTCGGCGAGGTCGATCGTCCCGAGCAGCGCCTCGAACGTGGCGGGGTCGGAGTTGTCCGGGAAGAAGATCCGCATCCCGCCGCGCCGCTCGCGCGGCAGGAGGTTGTGGAACGGATGCGCGAGGGCGGAGACGAGCGCGCGCCCGCCGAGCGAGCTGCCGCCGATCCCGAGGACGAGCAGGTTCTCGAACCGCCCCGA
The DNA here is from genome assembly GCA_036390155.1 of Anaeromyxobacter sp. Classification (GTDB taxonomy): domain Bacteria; phylum Myxococcota; class Myxococcia; order Myxococcales; family Anaeromyxobacteraceae; genus Anaeromyxobacter. The sequence continues at coordinate 13,200 of DASWCJ010000178.1, read as the reverse complement.
GAGCTCCTTCGCGAGCCGGACCGTCGCGTCGGCGGCGCTCCGCTCCGCGGGGACGTCGGCGAACCCCACCTCGCCCGCGCGCCGCCTCCCCTCGAACGCTCCGTGCGCCGCGAGGGCCGCGGGCGCGAGCGCGGCGAGGTCCGCGTGGACGAGCCCTCCCGCGGCAGGATCGAAGCAGCCGTTGACGTCGAGCCGAAGCCGTTCCATGTGCCCCTCCGTCGAGGCACTCTAGCTTCGGGGCCCGAGCGAGGCGAGCGTCGCGCGCTACCCGGGATGTGGCACGACGCCCGGAGGGGCCTCCTCCGGTGAGGCGGCCGCTCCCCGTACGGCCGCCTGCAGCACCCGCGGCGGCGGGCCGCGGAGGTCCCGCACCACGCCGAATGCGGCGAGGACGCGGAGTGCGGCGAAGGAGAGGTCGAGCTCCCACCAGTAGAAGCCCTGGCGGGTGGACGCCGGGTAATGGTGGTGGTTGTTGTGCCAGCCTTCCCCGAAGGTGAGGAGCGCGAGGGCGAAGCTGTTCCGCGAGCCGTCGCCCGTCTCGTACCGCCGCCGCCCGAAGACGTGCGCGAGCGAGTTGATCGTGAACGTCGCGTGCCACAGCACGACCGTCGAGACGAAGAAGCCCCAGAGGAGCGCCGGCCACCCGCCCGCGAGGAGGAGCCCGAGGGCGAGGGCGACGGGCGGCAGGTAGTGGTGGCGATCGAGGAAGCGGAGCTCGGGGAAGCGCGCGAGGTCCTTCACGCGGTCGAGCTTCGTCGCGTGATGGCGGCGCGAGAGGATCCAGCCGACGTGGCTCCACAAGAACCCGCGGCGGAGGGGCGAGTGGACGTCCTCGGGCCCATCGGAGTTGCGGTGGTGATCGCGGTGGTGCGCTGCCCACCAGAGCGCGCCCTTCTGCGCGGCCGAGCCGCCCACGACCGCGAGCACGAGCTGGAACGCGCGGGAGGTCCGGTAGGTGCGGTGCGAGAAGTAGCGGTGGTACCCGGCGGTGACGGCGAACATCCGCACGCCGTACAACGCCGCCGCGAGCGCCACCCACCGCACCTCGACTCGCACGAGGAACGGGGTCGCGAAGGCGACGGCGTGGGCGGCGAGGAACGGCGCGGAGGTCGTCCAGTCGGGACGATCGAGATCGCGGGGGTGGGGCATGGAAGGAGTTCTTGTCAGGCCCGGTCATGGCCCCGTCACCGAGCCGCCGAGCGACCCGCCGGGGGCCTGTCGGGGGATGCGGCCGTACGCCACGAGGCTCACCCTTTCCAGTGAGGCGGCGAAGGGTTGCGCCGCCCGGAGGGGGGCGGCGATGGTCGTCACGACCGAGGCGGGACTGGAAACCCGGAGGGACGCGTTCATCCGACTCATGGCGGAAGCGCTCCCGCTCGTCGGCTATCGCGGCGTCCGGGCGGATCTCCCGGGGTGGGAGGCGCCCGAGCTGATCCACGGCGCGATGCGGGACCACCGCCCGAGCCTGTTCTGCGACGCCCCGAAGCCGACCTTCCTCGATGTCCTCTCTCCCGGACCGCTCACGCTCGAGGACGTCGCGAGCCGGTGGCAGCTCTTCGCCTCCGCGGCGGAGCTGACCGGCGGCGAGTTTCACGTGGTGATCCCGCGCTGGGTCGCGGGGCGAGACGGACGCCACGTCGCGAAGCAGATCGCCGAGCTCGTCGGCGTCCGCATCGGCTACATCTGGGCGGTCTAGACACTAGCGCGCGACGTCGCCCGCCTCCCGCTTCACGGGGGGTGACTTCGGGGCGCCCTCCGCGGTGACCTCGCCCTGCGGGGCCTCGGGCGGCGGCAGCGCCGCCATCGCGCCGAGGAAGGCCCACACCTCTCCCTGCCAGGCGTCGAACGTGTCTCGCGACTGGCGCTCCGACGACCCCGGGTGCCGCGTGAGCAGCCCGAGGAATGCCTCGCCGCGGATCCGCTGCGCGACCGTGCTGAGGTCCGGCCCCTTCGTCCCCCCGGCGCCCCGGATCTGATGGCAGCCGATGCAGGACTCGACGTACACGTCGGCGCCGCGCCGGGCCGCGTCGGCGGCTCCCTCCGGCGGGGCGAGCGCGGTCCCGTAGGTCCGCTGCCACGAGACGATCTCGAACGCGACCACCTCCCGCGCCCACCAGGCGTTCGCGCGGGGATCGGTGGCGAGCCCGCGCTGCGCGTCGGTGGGCCAGGCCACGACGGCGGTGCCGATCCGCGTACCGCCGGCGCGGTCGGCGAGCACCGGCCGGAACGTGCGGATGACCGTGAGCGGCACCGGGATCGCCGCGCCGTCGGCGGTACGGATCACCGCGGTGTCGGCGCCCCGATTGAGATCGACGTGGTCGCTCACCAGGGCCGCCACGGAGGGGCCCTCCCACTCGGTCGTCTCGCCCGTGCGGGGATCGGTGCCGCGGACCTTCAGCCGAGGGAGCCGCTCGAGGTCGGCGACCCCGAGCGAGTGCGGCCCCTCGCGGATCGCGCCGCGCACCTCGAGCACCGGCTCGCCCTGTGCGGAGTGGGGCAGCAGGACCTTCGAAGAGCACGCCGCCGCCGCGAATGCGACCAAGAGCCCGAACTTCCTCATGGTGTCCTTTCGGGATATCGTGCCGGCTCTCGAAACTCCAACGGAGCGACGATGGCACGAGCTTTCATCGGAAGCATGGAGTGCCGGGTCCTTGTCGACAAGGATCTCGGCGACAGCTGGGCGGTCACGGTAGTTCCCCCGCCGCCGTCCCCCCCGATCGTGGTGAAGCTGCAGGGCAACGATCGGGCGACGATCACGAAGGGCGCTCTGGAGATCCTCCAGAAGTCCGGGAAGATCGAGCGGTTCGAACCGTAGCACCCGCGGATGGCCGACCGCGACCCGCTCACCTGGCCCGCGCCGTGTGCGGCGACCGAAGGTGAAGACTCGATCGCGGGCCAGCTCGCGTCTCGCATCGAGGCGGTCCCTCCCGCGCCGGACGACGCGATCGACTGGGCGGCGGTCGCGGCCGTCTTCGAGGCCGAGGCCACCGCGCTCAGCCCCCGCCCGGCGGCTGCGCAGCTGCTCTTCGAGGCCGGCCGGATCCACGAGGATCAGCTCGGGAACGGTGAGGCCGCGCTCGACTACTTCCGGCGCGCGGTCGGGCTCGATCGGGGGTTCGTTCCCGCCCTCCGCGCCTGCCGCCGGCTCGCGATGGAGCGCGGGCAGGACGCGCTCGCGGCGGAGATCCTCGACGCGGAGGCGTCGATCGCGCCCACGCCGGAGGCCCGGGCGGAGCTCCTCCTCCTGCGAGGCCGGCTCCTCGCCGCCCTCGGGCGCGACGCAGAGGCCGCCGCCGTGCTGGAGCGCGCCGTCGCCGCCGCGCCAGGCTCGTTCGCGGCGGCGGAGGAGGCGGCGCGGGCCGCCGCCGAGCGGAACGACCGCGAGGCCCTGGCGGAGGCGTACGTCCGCTGCGCGCGGGCCGCCGCGGACCGGCGGCTCTCCGCCCATTACCTCGCCGCGGCGTCCGCGCTCCTCGAGGAGGGGCTCGGCCGCCCCGACCGCGCCGGGGTGCTCGCGCTCGACGCGTTCGCCCTCCTGCCCGAAGACCCGCTCCTGCGGAGCGGGGCCCGCCACCACGCCGAGCGGCTCGGCCGCACCGACGCGCTCGCCGAGATCCTGCGCGCCGACGCCGAGGCCGCGCACGGACCGGGCGCGGCGACCGCCTGGCTCGCGCTCGCCCACCTCGAGGAGCGGCTCGGGCGGAGCGACGCCGCGGTGGCCGCGCTCGAGCGGGGGCGGGCCGCGGCGCCGGGCGACCCGCTCGTGCTCTCCGAGATCGCCCGGCTCCGCGAGGCGCGCGGCGCGTGGGCCGACGCCTGCGACGCGCTCGAGGCGCTCGCCCTGGCCCATCTCGCCCGGGAGGGCGCGGGCCACGTCGAGGAGGCGGTGGTCGCGCGGCTCCGGCGGGCGGAGATCGAGGAGGGCCAGCTCGGCCGCACCCACCAGGCCATCGCGTGCTGCCGCGAGGTGCTCGAGCTCGATCCCGCGAACCGCGCCGCGCTCGCGGCGCTGGGGCGGCTCTGCGCGCGCTCGGCCGACTGGGAGGGGCTCCTCGCCGCGTTCGAGGCCGAGGCCCGCGCCGCGCGCGAGCCCCGGGAGCGCGCCCACCGCACCTTCCGCGCTGGCGAGGTGCTCGAGGAGCGGCTCGGGCGAATCGGCGACGCGATCGCCGCGTACCGCACCGCGCTCGAGCTCGATCCCGATCTCGTCGCGGCGCGCGCGGCGCTCGAGCGGCTCCACGAGCGGGAGGGCCGGTGGGAGGAGCTGTGCGCCCTGCTCGAGGGTGAGCTCGGGGCCCTGCGCTCGCCGGCGGAGCGGATCGCGCAGCTCTTCCGGATGGCGCGGCTGCGCGAGGAGCGGCTCTCGGACCTGGAGGGCGCGCGGGCGCTCTACGTGCGGATCCTGGAGCTCGACCCGGGGAACGGGGTCGCCCTGCCCGCCCTCGGCGCGGTACTCGGCCGGCTCGGGCGCCACGAGGAGCTCGCCCAGGTCCTCCAGCGGGAGGCGGAGCTCGCCCAGGACCCGCGCCGCGCGATCGCCTTCCTGCAGCGCCGAGCCGAGCTCGTGGAGGAGCACCTCGACGACCCCGAGCGCGCCCGGGCCGCCTGGGAGGACGTCCGCGCCGCCGCCCCCACCCACCTCCCCGCGCTGCGCGCCCTCGGGCGGCTCCACGCCCGCGCCGCGCGCTGGGAGGAGCTCGCGGCGATGTGCCGGGCCGAGGCCGACGCGAGCGCCGACCCGGCCGCGGCGGCGGAGCTCCTCCACCGCGTGGCCGAGCTGCTCGAGCGGCGGATGGGCCGGGTGGACGACGCGGTCTCGGCGTACCGCGAGACGCTCACGCTCGCCCCGGCGCACCTCCCCGCCCTCCAGGCGCTGGCGCGGATCTATCGCGCGCGCGGCGACGACGAGGCGCTCGTCGAGGTGCTCCGTGCGCAGGGTGCCGCCCGGGCCGTGCCGGTCGAGCGCGCCGCGCCGCTCGCGGAGGCCGCGCGCATCGCCGAGGAGCGCCTCGGAGACCCCGCCCGCGCCATCGAGCACTACGAGGAGGCCCTGCGCCTTGCGCCCGACTTCAAGCCGGCGCGCCGCGCCCTCGACCGGCTCTACGCCCAGACCGGCCGGTTCGACGCGCTCGCGGCGCTCCGCCGGGACGTCGTGGACGGGACGCCCGAGGAGCGCGCCGAGCGGCTCCTGCGGCTGGCGCGACTCGAGGCGGACCGCACCGGCGACCGCGCCGCCGCGCTCCGCGCGCTCGACGAGTTCCTCGCCGTGGCGCCGGACCACCCCGCGGGCCTCCTGCTCGAGCTCCGCCTCTCGAGCGATCCCGATCGCCGGGCCCACGCGCGCGCCGCGCTCGCGGCGGCCTCGGGCGAGCCCGAGCCGTCGGCGGCGCTCCTCGTCGGCGCCGCGATGGAGCTCCGGTCCGCGTCGGCGCGGCGCGAGGCGCTGTCCCGCGCCGCGGCGCTCGACCCCGCGAGCGCGGTGCTCGCCCCGGAGGAGGAGCGCCGGCTCCGCGACGCGGGCGACGCCGTCCGCCTCGCCGCGTACTACCAGCGCTCCCGCGAGTGGGCGGGGGACGCGCCCTCGCGGGCCTGCTGGGCGGCCCGGGAAGGCGAGGCGTGGGAGCGCGCCGGCGATCCCGAGCGCGCGCTCGCGGCGTTCCAGGCCGCGCTCGCCGAGGCGCCCGCGAGCCTCCCGGCGCTCCGCGGCGCGCGGGCGCTCTTCGCGCGCCAGGGGGACTGGGCGGCGGTGCGCGCCACGCTCCAGGCGGAGGGCGCCGCGCTGCGCGACGCCCACGCCGCCGCGGCGGCCTGGGTCGAGGCCGGCGACATCGCCCAGCACCGGTTCCACGATCCCGAGGCGGCCCTCCCCGACTACCACGCCGCCGCCGAGCGCGCGCCGCAGGAGCCCGAGCCGCTCGCCCGCCTCGAGGCGATCTTGGGTCCGCAGCGCGCCTCCGAGCTCGCACGGGTCCACGAGGCGCGCGCGGCTGGCGAGCAGGACGCGCGCCGGGCCGCGGAGAGCTGGCTCGCGGCCGCGCGCGCCGCCGCCGAGTCGCCGGAGGGGCTCGAGACGGCGCTGGAGAGCCTCGACCGTGCGCTGAATGCGCGACCGGATCACGCGCCGGCGCTGGCGCTGCGGGCGAGGCTCCGGGCCCGCGCGGGCCGCCACGAGGAGGCGCTCCTCGACTGCGAGGCCTGCGTCGCGATCGAGGGCGAGCCCGCCGCGCGCGTCGCCCTGCACCTCGAGGCCGCCGCGATCTGCCAGGACAGGCTGCACGCCCCCGGCCGCGCGCTCCCCCACCTCGCCGCGGCGCTCGTGGAGGTCCCCGAGAGCGCGGAGGCGCTCGCACGGCTCGCCCGTGGGAACGAGGCGCTCGGGCGCACCGCCGACGCGGCGGACGCGCTCCGGCGGCTCGTCGCGATCCCCGGCCTCCCCGACGAGGCGCTCGCGGGCCACCTCGTCGCGCTCGCCGAGGCCGCCGAGCGGCTCGGGGACCGGATCGGCGCCGCGACCGCGTGCCGCCGCGCGCTCGCGGTCGAGCCCGCCCGCGAGGCCGCGCTCCAGCTGCTGCTCCGACTCGAGGGCGCGAGCGACGATCCCTGGGTGCAGGTCGCCGCGCTCGAGACCGCCGCGGCGTCGTCCCGCGACCCGCAGGTCCGTGCCGTCGCCCACGGGAAGGCGGCGCGCCTGCACGCCGGCGCGCTGCGCAGCCGGGCCAAGGCGGTCGAGCACCTCCGATCGGCCTTGACGTTCGACCCGGCGCGCGACGAAGACCGCGCCCTCCTCGCGGAGCTCCTCGAGGAGATCGCGCCGCTCGCGGCGCTGGAGGAGCACCGCGCCCTCCTCGCGCGCGACCCGCTGCGGCTCGCGAGCTGGACCGCGCTCTACCGCCACTTCGACCGGACGCACGCGCACGACCGCGCCTACGTCGCCGCCACCGTGATCCGATGGCTGGGTGGGCCCCCGCTCGGCCCGACCGCCGAAAGGCTCCTGCTCGAGGGCGACCGGCAGGTGCTCCCGGCGCCGCCCTCCTTCGGCGCGGAGGCCTGGAACCTCCTGCGCGCGCCGGGGGATCGCGGGCCACTCGCCGACGTCGTGGCGCTCGGCGGCGACGCGATCGCGGCGGCGACGGGCAAAGGCCCGCAGGAGCACCCCGAGCCCGTCCGCGGAGATCACCCGTTCCGGCGGCTCCTCGTCGAGCTGGGGCGCGCCTTCGAGCTGCCGCCGCACGAGCTCTACGCCGCGTCCCCCGGCACCGTGGAAGTGGAGCCCGGGCAGCCCTACCTCGTGCGCGTCGGCGTCGACGTCCCGCGGCGCACCACCGTCCGCGAGCAACGGTTTCTGCTCGGGCGCGTCGCGGCGACGCTGCGCTCGCGGAGCTGCCTCGGAAGGTCGCTGCCCGCGAGGACGCTCGTGGCCTGGGCGGGCGCTGCCGCGCGGGTGGGCGTGGGGGGCGCGACGGACGACGAGATGACCCGCCAGCTCGCGAGAGCGCTCCCCCGCCGCGCCCGCAAGGCGCTCGAGCCGGCGGCGCGCGCGCTGCTCGGCGCGGTCCCCCCGCCCGATCCCGCCACATGGATCGAGGGCGCGGCGCGCACGGCCGACCGCCTCGGGCTGCTCCTCTGCGGCGACGTGCCGACCGCGATCGAGGTCCTGCTCCGCGAGGTTCCGGATCGTCCCGCCGACCCCGCCCTGGCGCTCGCCGCCGCCGCCGCCCGCGCCGACATCCGCGCGCTCCTCGCCTTCGCGGCCTCCGACGTCCACTTCGCGCTGCGCCAGCGGCTCCGCGTCGCGATCGCATAACACCGTCGGGCTTCGCCTTCGGGCGAAACCCGACGCGGGAGACGTTCGGGTTTGCGGTCTCGCGTGCCGATCGGAGCCGCGTGCCCCGCCCGCCAGCACGGTGGGATTACCCCGGCCCCTCGGTCCGCAGCACCGACCCCTCCGGCAGGGCCGCGAGCAGCGCCGCGAGCGCGGCCGCCACCCGGGACGCGTCCTTCGCCTCGATGGTCACGAGCACCCGGTGATCCGCGTCGTCGAACCGGGGGTAGCTCCCGATCTCGACGCCCGCATGCGCCGCCGCGATCCGGTCGAGCGCGGGCGCGATGGCCCCCTCGTCCACCGAGAGGTACGCGCAGGCGAGCCGGAACGGCGGCGCCTCGAGCAGGTGCGCGATCGCGTCGAACTGGTATCGGAAGAACTGCGGGACGCCGGGGAGCATGACGACGTTGCCGGCAGCGAGCGTCGGGTACCGGCCGTCTCCGAGGAGACGAGTCCCCTCGGGGACGTCCGCCATCCGCAGGGTCGCCTCCGGCGGCTCTTCGCCGTGGTGGTGCTCGCGGTGGATCGCCCGGATGGTGCGGACGAGCTCGGGGTTCCGCTCGATCGGCCGACCGAGCGCGCGCGCCACCGCCCCGACGGTGACGTCGTCATGGGTCGGGCCCACGCCCCCGGAGGTGAAGACCCAGTCGGCCTGCCGGCGCGCGCGGTCCACCGCGTCCACCACGTCTTCCACCCGGTCCGGGATGGTGTGGATCGCGAGGAGCCGCACCCCGAGCGCGCGCAGGCGCCGCGCCGCCCACGGTCCGTTCTCGTCGAGGACCTTGGCGGAGAGGATCTCGTTCCCGACGACCACGAGGACGGCGCTGGGGGTCGGCATCTCTCCACGGATAGCGTCCCGGGGCGCGGGAAGCCAGCCCCGGGCGCGTCACGATCAGCGCAGCCGGCGGACGGCTTCCCACACCTCCGCGGCGACCTCGCCGACGGGGCGCTCCCCGTCCACCTCGACGACGCGCTGGCCGTCGGCGCGCTGGCGGACGATCGCCTCCTCGTAGCGGCGCGCGACCTTCCGCTGGAACGCGCTCAGCTCGAAGATCTCGCGGTCGACCGACGCGGCGTGCCGCCGGCGCAGCGCGACGTCCGGCCGGACGCGAAGGAAGACGACGAGACCGGCGTCCGCCGCCTCGCGGTTCACGCTCGCGACCCATTCCATGTCGCCGAGATCCGCCGCCTGGTACGCGAGCGAGGAGGTCGTGAACCGGTCGGAGACGACGTCGAGCCCGGCGGCGAGCTTCGGGGCGATCTCTGCGGCGTAGTGATCCCGGCGGTCCGCTGCGAAGAGGAGCGCGAGCGCCCAGGGGTCGAACGACCTGTTCCCGCCACCGCCGATCCGCCCCTTCAGTACCTGGCGGATGAGCGCGCCGACGGGACCGGAGGACGGCTCGGCCGTGAGGTGGACGCGGCGCCCCTCGAGCCGGAGCCGCTCGGCGAGGAGCGCGGCCTGGGTGGTCGTCCCCGCGCCGTCGAGCCCCTCGAGGACCACGAGGCGCCCGGTCACGGAACCCTTGCGTGCCGCGCCGCGCGCGCGCGCCGGCGCCCGGGCCCGACGCCCGCTTGTCCCCGCACTTCCTCTGCCCCGCGAAGCGGGGCGATGGAGGGGGCGCCGCCTCACCGGTCGATCCCCAGCGCCGCCCGGAGCTCCCGGAAGCGGGCGAAGAGCCGGTCCTCCTCCCGCCCCAGCCGCCGGGCGCGCAGGAGCGAGCGGATGCCCAGGACGAGGAGGATGATCGCGACCGCGGTCGCGATCCACAGGAACAGCGGCGGCCCGGGCTGGTAGCGGCGGACGACGCCGGGCGGGAACGGGCCCCACTTGTCCCAGCCGAGCTTCACCGCGAAGCCCATCGCGAGGAGGCCGACGAAGACCTGGACGAGCCCGCGCCGCAGGAGGTCGATGGAGACGCGCACCTCGAGCCGGCGCGCGAGGTCGTCGTGCTCGGCGCGGAGGTCGAGCGGGGTCGGTTCGGGCGGGGTCGCCATCACGGGCCCGGTTCTACCCCCGCCCGAAGCGAGCGGCAATCGCGTCCTGGACGGCGCCGAGCGTCGGGGCGAGCTTCACGGACCGGTTCCGGAGCGGCGAGCGGATCCCCGGGAGCGTCTCCTCGTGGTAGCCCACCTTGAAGTCGGAGAACTTGAGGCCGTGGGCGGTGGAGATGACCACCACCCGGTCGCTCCGGCGGATGGTGCCGCTCGCGGCGAGCTTCTCGAGCGCCGCGAGGGCGACGCCGGTGTGCGGGCAGGTGAAGAGCCCGGCCCGGTCGGCGCGCGCCGCCGCGTCCGCGAGCTCCTGCTCCGAGGCCTGCTCGACCACGCCGTCGAGCGCCTCGAGCGCCCGCAGCGCCCGCTTCGCCGACACCGGCGCGCCGATCTGGATCGCGGACGCGAGCGTCTTCCTCGCGGTGATCGGCGCGACCGCCACCTCCGCGGTCGGCTTCCGCCCCGCGCCCGTGGTCACGCGCCAGAGAGGATTCGCGTGCTCCGCCTGCGCCACGACGAGCCGCGGGAGGCGGTCCACGAGGCCGAGCTCCCGGAGGAGCACGAACCCCTTCCCGACCGCGCTCGCGTTCCCGAGGTTCCCGCCCGGGATCACGATCCAGTCCGGCGAGGTCCAGCCGAGCTGCTGCGCGATCTCGATCGCGGCGGTCTTCTGCCCCTCGATGCGCAGGGAGTTCATAGAGTTGGCGAGGTAGATGTCCTTCGTGCGGGAGAGGTCCCGCACGACCTTCATGCACCCGTCGAAGTCGGTGTCGAGCTCCAGCACGAGCGCGCCGTTCGAGATCGGCTGCACGAGCTGGGCGGTCGAGATCTTCCCGCGCGGGAGGAGGACGACGCTCGGGATGCCCGCGGCCGCGCAGTAGGCGGAGAGCGCGGCGGAGGTGTCCCCGGTCGAGGCGCAGGCGACCGCGCGCACCGGGGTCCCGCGCGCCCGCATCTCCTTCACCGCCGAGACGAGCACCGTCATCCCGAGGTCCTTGAAGGAGCCGGTGTGCGTGACGCCGCACTCCTTCACCCAGACCTCGTCGAGCCCGATCTCGCGAGCGTACCGGTCGACGCGGAGGAGCGGGCTCCCCCCCTCGAACATCGACACCACGTTCTCGAGCTCGAGCTGCGGGTAGATCCACTCCTTCTTGCCCCAGACGCCCGATCCATAGGGCCACGGGCCGAGGCGGAAGCGCCCGTCGAAGAGCGCCTTCCACTCGGCGGCGGGCCGCCGGGCGAGCGCCGCGCGATCGTGCTCCACCTCGAGCAGCCCGCCGCAGCGGGGGCACTCGTAGGCGACCTCGGTCAGGTCGGCGCGGTAGTCGCAGCCGTCCGCGCACCGGAACCAGGCGGAGAAGGAGTCCATGGGACCGGCAAATCTGCCGGGACCTGTTCCAATTGGCAAGACCGCCCTGATGGCGAGACCTTCCGCTGCTCCTCTCCCCCGCGCGAGCAGGGGAGAGGCAGGGAGAAAGGGGCTACGCGCCCTCCGGCTCCAGCCGGCCCATTCCCGGGATCACCCGGGTCACCGGGCTTCCGGGGGGTGGCGTGCCCGGCCCGCGCCGCGCCTTGTGGCGCGCCTTCACCTCGAGGGCGAACGCGTCGAGCGGCTCGGGGTCGAGCGGATCGCCGTTGAGCGAGAAGGTGAGCGAGCCCAGCCCCTCCCGCTCGCCGATGTGGACGAGCTGCGTCTCGGCGATCTTGTTCGGCATGCACTCGAGGGGACCGACGGAGACGACGCCGTCCACCTCGCGGCGGCGCCAGGAGTCGAGCGAGGCGCCGACGGTGAGGACCGTCTCGGTCTCGAGCGAGTCCCGCACCCACGGCGACGCCATCTTCACGACCTCGTCGATCGCCGTCGGGAGGCGCCAGCCCATCGGCTTCGCGACGGCCTTCGCGATCGTCGCCTCGGTCTTGTGACGGACCCAGGCGGAGATCCGCTCGCCGACGTCGCGCCGCTTGAGCCGCGCGCCGATGAAGTCGGAGAAGGCGAGGAACTCGGTGATGGGCGCGACCTTGGTGCGGATCCCGCGCCGCTCGAGCTCCTCCACCACCCGCCCGTTCGCCGAGGCGACGTTGCGCAGGTAGATCTCGCCGACGACGAGCACCGCCGGCAGGTCGGCGGGGCCGCGCAGCGCCGCGAACTCGGTCGCGATCTGCCCCAGGAGCTTCGGGAGCCCCCAGATCTTACCGCTCCCGATCTCCCACAGGAGCCGCTTCAGGCTGAGGTCGCCCTTCACCTGCTCGCGGAGGAGGTCGCCGACCGCCGCGAGGCCGCGGGCGTAGGCCTTCTGCGCCTCGCCCTGGGCCAGCTCCCGCGGGCGCACGTCGAGGAGGAGGTCGCGGAGGTGATCGAGCGCGACGAACCCGGCGAGCGCGGCCGCGCCGAAGCCGGGGGGCAGCCCGCGGAAGTAGTCGCCGAACGGCGGCGCCCAGATCCGGACCCGATCGCCGTAGCCGAGCCGATCGCAGACGAGCTGGTGGATCTCCTTGTAGGCGCCGAAGCGGCACGGGCCGTCGGAGCCGGGCATGAAGAAGGCGAACTTCTCGTCGGGGCTCGCCCGCTGGAGCCGGGCGAGGAGCGAGCCGAGCGTCAGCGTCATCGGGAGGCACTCCTTCCCCGACGTCTGCCGCCGTCCGATCCGGAGCTCGTCGTCCTCCGGCTCGGGCAGGACCTCGGCCCGGAGCCCCTTGCCCTCGAGCACTGCCTTGAGCGCCTCGGAGGCGTCGCTCATGTGCGGGATGAGGATTGTCTCGCCCGCGTCCTGGATGTCCTGGATGCTCGCGCTCCGCACCGTGAGCCGCTCGGCCGGGCGAGCAGGACGCTGGACGCCGGAGACTCGGTGCTCCTCGACGCAGTGGAGGAACGCCTCGACCCGGGTCTTCGTCCCGGCGTCGCCGGCGTGCCCGTCCGTCTCGATGGTGGTGAACGGCTTCCCGGCGAGCAGGTCCTGGATGAAGTGGTGGGTGAAGCTGTCCGGACCGCAGGAGTAGTTCGAGGCGAAGAGCGCGTAGACGCCGTCCGTCCGCCGGATCTGCCAGGCGGCTCGGAGGTTCCGGTGCCCGTGGCCCCAGAACATGTTCTCGAAGATCGGCGCGTCGTCCCGGACCGGGAAGGCGTCGACCGGGATCGCGAGCGCGCCCTGCTCGCGCAGGATGCTCGGGAGGTTCGAGTTCAGGATGTCGTCGTGGATCGTGTAGGTGCGGCCGAGCACCACCACGGGCACGACGCCGTCCTTCGCGGCGCGCTCGAGGGCGGCGCGCCCCTGCTCCAGGAGCCACGCGTCGAACTCGAGCTGCGCGGTCCGCGCGCGCGCGAACGCGGCGCGCCAGGTCGCCTCGCCCCCGGCGCCGACCGACGCCGCGAGCTTCCGGCAGGACTC
>DASWCJ010000177.1:0-12296 GCA_036390155.1 Anaeromyxobacter sp. | reverse complement strand
AGCCGGCGTGCACGCGGCATGACAGCTTCGCGCGTCGGTCCCGGTGACGGTTCGGGGCCGCGCCCATGGCGCTCGCCGCGCCCGCCACCGTACGGGCACGCTCTCGCGCGGAGCTGGCGTGCCCGGGCGTGCGCCGGCGTCTACGTTTCTGGACCCGCTCGACCGTCCGGTGCCGGTTGCGACTCGGGCGGCGGCGCAGGAGGACCGGGGGCCATGCCCGAGGCCCCACCGGAGCGTTCGCCGAAGCCGTCAAGCCCGAACGTCCACCCTCGCAGCTGAGCAGCCACCCCGGAAGCCCCCGGCCGCTCACCGACCAGCATCGATCCTAGCGCGGCGCCCCCGGCGGCGGCGCGTCCGCTTCCGCGCTCGAGGGCGGCGCGCGGAAGATCCAGACCGAGGCCGGGTCGAGCCCGATGAAGCACGGGCCCTCGGCCGGCGCGCGGTCCGCCCACAGCCGGAGCCGCGCCACCCCCGCGCGGAACAGGCAGTCCCAGCGCTCGCCCAGGTAGAGCGCCGCCTCGAGCCGCGCGGCGATCGCGCCGGGCGCCGGGCCCTCGAGGAGCCGCGTGCGCTCGACCCGGACGAGCGCCACGGCGGGCGCGCCCGGCTCGACCTCCTCGCGGAGCGTCCCCGCCACCTCGAACCCCTCGCCTCGCACGCGCGCAACGCCGCCGTCCCGCGCGGCGAGCACCCCCTCGAGGCGGTTGTTCGTGCCCATGAACTCGGCCACGAAGCGGGAGGCGGGCCGCTCGTAGATCTCCTGCGGCCCGGCCTGCTGGGCGACCACGCCGCGCTCGAGGAGGACGATCCGGCTCGCCACCGCGAGCGCCTCCGACTGGTCGTGGGTCACCATCACCGCCGCCATCCCGAGCCGGTGGATGAGCTCGCGGAGCCAGGCGCGCGCCTCGTCGCGGAGCTTCGCGTCGAGGTTCGAGAGCGGCTCGTCGAGGAGGAGGAGGCGCGGGTCGTAGACCAGGGCGCGCGCGAGGGCGACGCGCTGCTGCTGGCCGCCGGAGAGCTCGTGCGGGTAGCGCGCGCCGAGCGCCCCGAGCCCGAGCTGCCCGAGCGCCCGGTCCACCCGCGCGCGGAGCTCGGCCGCCGGGACCCTCCGCAGCCGGAGCCCATAGGCGACGTTGTCGAAGACGGTGCGGTGCGGCCAGAGCGCGTAGGACTGGAACACGAGCCCGATCCGCCGGTGCTCGGCGGGGACCGCCACGCGCGCCGCGCCGTCGAAGAGCACGTCGCCCCCGAGCACGATGCGGCCCTGGTCCGGGTGGTCGAGGCCCGCGATCTGCCGGAGCAGCGTGGTCTTCCCGCTGCCGGACGGCCCGAGGAGCGCGACGATCTCGCCCGGCTCCATCACGAACGAGACGCCGCGCAGCACGGCGTTCGCGCCGAGCCGCTTGTGCACGTCCTCCACCACGAGCCGCGCAGACGGATCAGCCATCGAGCCTCACCCCGAGCCGGAGCGCCGCGCCGAGGCCGGCCGCGACGAGCAGGACGTTCACGACGCTGAGCGCGGCGACGGTGTCGACCGCGCCGGTCCCCCACATCGACACGATGAGCGAGCCGATCACCTCGGTGCCGGGGCCGAGCAGGTAGACGCCGGTCGAGTACTCGCGGACGAAGGTGAGGAGGATCATGAGCCAGCTGCCGAGGAGCCCGAACCGCACGAGCGGCAGGGTCACGTCGCGCAGGGTCCGGGCCGGGCTCGCGCCCGCGACGCGCGCGGCCTCCTCGAGCTCCGGTCCGACCTGGAGGAGCGCGGCGGAGATGAAGCGCATCCCGTACGCGAACCAGACCACGGAGTACGCGAGCCAGACCGACACCAGGGTCGAGCGGATCGGCGCGAGCGGCTTCACGAAGAGGAACACCCACAGGAAGGCGAGGCCCGCCACGAGCCCGGGCATCCCGCGCGGCACGAGCACGAGGTACTCGAGCCAGCGCGCCCAGCCGCTGCGCCAGCGGTGGCCCGCGAGCCCGACCGCCGCGTAGAGGGCGACCGCCACCGCGCCGCCGACGACGCCGATGAGGACCGTGTTGCCGATGCCGCGCACGAGGTTCGGGTAGTCGAGGAGGTCCCGGAAGTTGTCGAGGGTGAGCACCTCGCGCAGCCGGATCCCCTCGCCCCAGGAGGTCACGACGGAGCGGAGGAAGACCCCGGCGAGCGGCAGCGCCACCGCGACCGCGACGTACGCGAGGACCGCGACGAGCGCGGGGAACCGCCAGCGGCCGAGCGGGAGCGCGGCGTGGCGCTGTCCCTTCCCGGTCATGGTGACGAACCGGCCCGCCGAGCCGAGGAGCCGGCGCTGGAGCCACACGAGCGGGAAGGCGATCCCGACGATGACGACCGCGACCACCGCCATGAGCTGGTAGCTCGGGACGCCGAGCTTGTTCGTGAGCTTGTAGAGGTAGGTGGAGAGCACCACGAGCCCCTCGGGGTCGCCGAGCACGAGGGGGAGCCCGAAGAGCTCGAAGCCGAGGAAGAACACGAGCACGCCGCCGTACAGCACCGCCGGCCGCACGAGCGGGAGCGTCACCTCGAAGGCGACGCGGATCGGCCCCGCGCCCGCGACGCGCGCCGCGTCCTCGAGGTCGGAGCCCACCGAGCGCAGGGCCGAGGCGGCGTAGAGATAGACGTGCGGCGCGTGGCCGAGCCCTGCGACCACGATGAGGCTCGGGAGCGAGTACACGTCCCAGGGGAGCCAGCCGAGCGCCTCCCGCACCGGGATCGAGAGGAAGCCGACCGGCCCGGCCGCGACCACGTACCCGAAGGCGAGCACGACCGGCGACACGAGCATCGGGACGAGGAGCCATGGCTCGACCGCGCGGCGGCCGGGGAGGTCCGTCCGGACGACGAGGAGCGCGAGGGCGGTCCCGACCGGCACGGCGATCGCGGTCATCCCCGCCGCGACCACGACCGTGACCCAGAGGGCGCGGTGGAAGTCGGGATCGGCGAGGACGAACCGGAAGGCGTCGAGCGAGAGCTTGGCGTTGGGCTGGAAGAACGGCGCGTCGAGGAAGGCCTGGTAGAAGACGATCCCGAGCGGCACGAGCACGACGACGCTCGTGCCCAGCACCGCGCCGGCGCGGAGGAGGAGGAGCCGCCCGCCCGACCCCGCTGCGCGGGGCGATGGAAGTCCGGGGACGAGGGCCATCCGCTACTTCGCCGGGTGGACCGTCTCCTGCCAGCGCTTCAGGAACGCGAGCCGCTTCGGCTGGTCGAGCGCGGCGAGCAGCGGCGGACCGACCGGGATGGGCCGCAGCTTGTCGCCGAGCTGCGACTGGAGCTGACCTGCGGTGAACTCGCCCGTCACCCCGGCGCGGATCGCGAAGAGGTCCGACTTGCGGGCGATGACCTCCTGGCCCGCCTGGGAGAGGAGGAAGTCGAGGAACACCTTCGCGGCGTTCGGGTGCCGCCCCTGCTTCGGGAGGATCGCGATCCGGCTCATCACGAGGGTGTAGTCCTTCGGCAGGACGAACCCCACGTTCGGGTCCTTCTTCGCCTTCGCGAGGACGTACGAGCCGATCATGTTGAAGCCGACGAGGTGCTCGCCGGAGGTGATCTTCTCGAGCATCGCGCCGGTCGAGGTGTAGACCTTGACCTGCGCGATCCCGTACGCGCCGAGCGTGCCGGAGAAGCCGGAGTCCGCGGCCGCGTCCTGGGTGATGAGCAGGAACCCGAGCCCGCTCCGCTCCGGGTCGTACGAGCAGAGCTTCCCCTTCCACCGGTCCGGCTGGGCGCGGATCGCCTTCGCAAGGTCCGTGTGCGACTGCGGCATCTCCTCCGGCTTGAGGAGCCGCTTGTTGTAGGCGAACCCGATGGGCTCGAAGGTCGTCCCCCAGGCCTGGTTCCGCCAGACGGCCCACGACGGCAGCTGCGAGGTCGCGGGCGCGGCGTAGTCGGCGGCGTACCCGTCGTTCGCGAGCTTGATCTGGAGGTCCATCGAGGAGCTCCAGAGGAGGTCGGCGCTGCCGCCCGCGGCCGCCTCGGAGACGAAGCGGTTGTAGACCTCGGTCGAGTTCATGTCGTCGTACTCGACCTCGATCCCGGGGAAGCGCGCGCGGAACTCCCGGAGGAGCGGCTGGGCGGCGACGCTGTCCGTCGTCGAGTAGACGACGACCTTCCCCTCCTTCCTCGCGGCGGCGACGACGGCGGGGTCGGTCTCGGGCGCGTCGGCGGCGAAGGCCGGCCCTTGGGCGAGCAGGGCGAGCAGCAGGGCGGGCAGGCGGGCGCGGATCATGTCGACCTCCGGTGAAGCCGCGCGGAGCGCGCGAACGCGCCCATCATCGCCTCGCCGCGCACGCGATGCGACGCTCCGTAGGGGGCCCATCCGGGGCGCCCTCCCCGGCGGGCCTCAGGAGGCGACGACCGCCTTCACCTCGAACACGGGCTGCGCCTGGATCGCCTTCTTCACCTTGCACTGGTCGGCGACCCGGACGAGCGCTTCGAGGTACTTCTCGGGGAAGCCCGGCGGGACGACGACGTCGAGCTCGACGCGCACGAGCACGCCGGTCTCCGGGTCGAAGTGGTTCCGCTGGGCGATCCGGAGGCCCTCCGTCGGCAGCTCGCGCTTGTGGCAGAAGCCCGCCACGTAGATGCCGGCGCAGGTGCCGATGGACGCGAGGAACAGGTCGAACGGCGCGGGCGCGGAGTCCTCGCCGCCGCCGGCCGCAGGCTGATCCGTCCGGATGACGTGGTTGCCGATGCGGGTGTCCACCCGTTTCCCGCCGGGCAGGGTCACGCTCATCTCGGTCGTCGTCGCCATGGTGTCGTCGCTCCTCCGGGCGTGAGAGCCACCCGCTGCGCCAGGGATTCCGGCCCGCGCGGGCACATGCTAGCTTCCGGGCTCCGCATGAGACCAAAGGAAAAGGGCAAGCCCGTCTCGCGCGCGGCGCTGGCGGGCGAGGCCGATCCCCGTCTGGTGGCGCTCTCCGTGTCGATCCAGGACGACGGCGCGCTCTACGCGCAGGACATCCGCGGCAGCCAGGCCCACGTCACGATGCTGGGGGCGCGGGGGATCGTCCCGAAGGCGGCCGCGCGGCGGATCGTGTCGGCGCTCGACCGCGTGCGCGAGGAGTTCGCCGCCGGCAAGATCCGGCTCGACCCCGCGCTCGAGGACGTCCACACGCACGTGGAGCGGCGCCTCGGCGAGCTCGTCGGCAAGGACGCCGGCTACCTCCACGCCGGACGGAGCCGCAACGACCAGGTCGCCCTCGACGAGCGGCTCTTCATCGTCGAGGCGTGCGCGCGGCTCGGCGCCGCGCTCGCTCGGCTCCAGGTGGCCCTCGTGCGCCGCGGCCGCGAGCACGAGCGGACCATCCTCCCCGGCTACACCCACCTCCAGCGCGCGCAGCCGGTGTCGCTCGCCCACCACCTCCTCGCGCACGTCGAGGCCCTCGGCCGCGACCGGGAGCGGCTCGGCGAGGTGCGCCGCCGCGCGGCGATCTCGCCCCTCGGTTCGGGGGCCCTCGCCGGGACGACGCTCCCGCTCGACCGTGAGGCGGTGGCGCGCGCGCTCGGGCTCGACGGCGTCACCGCGAACTCGCTCGACGCGGTCTCCGACCGGGACAGCGCGCTCGAGCTCCTCTTCGTCTGCGCCCTCGCGGCGGTGCACCTCTCGCGCCTGGGCGAGGAGATCGTGCTCTGGACCACGAAGGAGTTCGGCTTCATGACGCTCGCCGACTCGTTCGCGACCGGCAGCTCGCTCATGCCGCAGAAGAAGAACCCCGACGTGGGCGAGCTCGCCCGCGGCCGGGCCGGGCGCGCCATCGGCGACCTCGTCGCGCTGCTCGCGACCGTGAAGAGCCTGCCGCTCTCGTACAACCGGGATCTCCAGGAGGACAAGCGGCCGCTCCTCGGGGCCGCCGACGCGGTGGTGCTCACCGCCGACGCCGTCGCCGGCGCGATCGAGACCGCCACCTTCCACGCGGCGCGGATGGAGGAGGCGCTCGGGACGGGGGAGGCGCTCGCCACCGACGCCGCCGAGTACCTGGTCGAGCGCGGGGTGCCGTTCCGCGAGGCGCACGAGGCGGTCGGCAAGGCCGCGGGCTTCTCGACCGCGCAGGCGCGCCCGCTCGCGAACCTCACCGCGGCCGAGTGGCGCTCCTTCCACCCGCGCTTCGACCGCGACGTCCTCCGCTGCTTCGACGCGCGCCGCTCGCTCCGGCGCCGCGAGCTCCCGGGCGCGCCCGGGCCGCGGCAGGTGGCACGGCAGCTCTCGCGCTGGGAGAAGGCGCTCCGGGAGAAGCGGTGAGCGCCCGCCGGCTCGCCCTCGCCGCGCTCGCGGCGGCGTTCCTCGCCTGCGGCGTCCGCGCGCCGCCGCGGCCGCCCGAAGGGTCCCGCCGCGTGATGGTCGAGCCGACGCCGGCGGGGACGACCTCGTCCACGTTCACGCCCACGTTCGCGACGACGACCCGAGCCCCATGAACCACTTCCAGCGCAAGAAGGGCGTGCTCCACGCCGAGGACGTGCCGCTCGAGGCGCTCGCCGAGCGCCACGGGACGCCGCTCTACGTCTACTCGGCCGCGACCCTGACCCGGCACTGGCGGGTGCTGCACCGCTCGCTCACCGGCGTCCGTCACGTCGTCTGCTACGCGGTGAAGGCCAACTCGAACCTCGCGGTGCTGAGCCTCTTCGCGCGGCTCGGCTCGGGCTTCGACATCGTCTCGGGCGGCGAGCTCTACCGGGTGCTCCACGCCGGCGGCGACGCGCGCAAGGTGGTCTTCTCCGGGGTCGGCAAGACCGACGAGGAGATCGCCTTCGCCCTCGAGGCGGGCGTGCGGGTGCTGAACGTCGAGAGCGCGGGCGAGCTCGGGCGGATCTCGGTGGTCGCGCGCCGGCTCGGGCGGCGCGCCCCCGTGGCGCTGCGCGTGAACCCGGACGTCGATCCGAAGACGCACCCGTACATCTCGACCGGGCTCCGCGAGAACAAGTTCGGGGTGTCGGTGGACGACGCGCGCCGGCTCTACCGGCTCGCGGCGAAGGACCCCGCCCTCGAGGTGCGCGGGATCGCGTGCCACATCGGCTCGCAGATCACGCACCTCCGGCCCTTCCTCGACGCCGTCGCGCGGGTGCTCGCCCTCGCGCGCGACCTCGAGAAGGACGGGATCTCCCTCGCCCACGTGGACGTGGGCGGCGGGCTCGGCATCACCTACGAGGACGAGGCGCCGCCGCACCCCGACGTCTACGGGGCGGCGATCCGCAAGGCGCTCGGGAAGTTTCCGGGCGAGGTGCTCCTCGAGCCGGGGCGGGTGCTCGTCGGCAACGCCGGCGTCCTCGCCACCCGCGTCGTCGGGGTGAAGCGGAGCGGCCGGAAGACCTTCGTCGTGGTGGACGCGGCGATGAACGACCTCGTCCGGCCGAGCTACTACGGCGCCTACCACGCGATCGAGCCGGCGGCCGCGCCGCGGCCCGACGCCCGCGAGATCGTCTGCGACGTGGTCGGCCCGATCTGCGAGTCGTCCGACTTCCTCGCGAAGAAGCGCCGCCTGCCCGAGCCCCGCCCGGGCGACCTCCTCGTGGTCCGCTCGGCGGGGGCCTACGGCTTCGCCATGTCCTCGAACTACAACACGCGCCCCCGCGCGGCCGAGCTGCTCGTCGACGGCGCGAAGGTCCACGTCGCCCGCCGGCGGGAGACCTGGGCCGACCTCGTCCGGGGCGAGCGCCCCCTCCCCAGCCCCGCTTCGCGGGGCGGTGGAAGTCCGGGGACAAGCCCCCTCCCCGCCACGGCGCGGGTCCGCCCCTCCGCTCCCAAGTCCCGCTCCGCGGGGCGAAGGTAGGGGACTGGCCTCCCCGACTCCGCGCGGATCGGGTAGCATCGACCGCCTTTCCGTCACAGGAGACGCCGTACATGCCGCGACTCGAAGGATCGATGGTGGCCGTCGTCACGCCGATGAAGGACGGCGGGGTCGACCTCCGCGCCCTCCGCGAGCTCGTCGAGTGGCACGTCGCCGAGGGCACGGACGGCATCGTGCCCTGCGGCACGACCGGCGAGGGCGCGACCCTCACCGCGGCGGAGCGCGCCGAGGTGGTGAAGGCGGTGGTCGAGACCGCGCGCGGCCGCGTCACGGTCATCGCCGGCGCCGGCTCGAACGCGACGCACGAGGCGATCGAGTCGGTGAAGATGGCGAAGGAGCTCCGCGCCGACGCCGCCCTCGTCGTGACGCCCTACTACAACAAACCGACGCCCGAGGGGCTCTACCGCCACTACCTCGCGATCTGGGAGGCGACGCGCTTCCCGGTCGTCGCCTACAACGTCCCGAGCCGGACCGCGGTGGACCTCATGCCGGAGACGGTCGCGCGGCTCGCGAAGGCGGGCGCGATCGTCGGCATCAAGGAGGCGACCGCGAACATGGACCGGCAGGTCCAGCTCGTGGAGCAGGTGGGGAAGGACGCGATCGCCTATCTGTCCGGCGACGACTTCACCGCCCTCCCGTACATCGCCTGCGGCGGGCACGGCGTCATCTCCGTGGTCGGCAACATCGCCCCCCGCGCGATGAAGGAGCTCGTCGTGGCGGCGCGGCGCGGCGACTTCGCGAAGGCGCTTGAGAAGCAGGTCGCGATGGCCGACCTCAACCGGACGATGTTCGTCGAGACGAACCCCGGTCCGGTGAAGGCGGCGGTCGCGCTCCTCGGGAAGGCGTCGGGCGACCTGCGCCTGCCGCTCGCGCCCGTGTCCGACGCGAGCCTCTTGAAGGTCCGCGAGGCGATGATCCGGTTCGGGCTCCTCAAGCTCGCCTAGGACTCCGCCCCACCCGAGGAAGGCATGATCCAGATCGTCGTCACCGGCGCGGCCGGCCGCATGGGCACGCAGATCGCGCGGCTCGTCCGCGCCACCGAGGGGCTCTCGCTCGCCGGCGCGGTGGAGCGCCCCGGCGTCGCGACGGGACAGGACGTGGGCACCGTCGCCGGCCTGGGCGCGATCGGGGTCCCGGTCGTGGACGACCTCGCGAAGGCGCTCGCCGGGGCCGACGTCGTCGTCGACTTCACGAGCCCGGAGGCCTCCGCCCGCAACGCCGAGGCGTGCGCCGGGCGCGGCGTCGCGCTCGTCGTCGGGTCCACCGGGTTCTCGCCCGAGGCGAAGGCGCGCGTCGCCGCCGCCGCGAAGCGAATCCCCGTCGTCCTCTCGCCCAACATGAGCGTCGGCGTGAACGTGCTCTTCGACCTCGTCCGGCAGGCCGCGAAGGTGCTCGGCGACGCCTACGACGTCGAGATCGTCGAGCTCCACCACAAGAAGAAGAAGGACGCCCCCTCCGGCACCGCGGTCCGGCTCGGCGAGGTCGCCGCGGAGGCGCTCGGCCGCGACCCGCGGGACGCCTTCGCGTTCTCGCGCCACGGGCTCGTCGGCGAGCGGCCGCCCCGGCAGATCGGCCTGCAGACGGTCCGCGGCGGCGACGTGGTCGGCGAGCACACGGTCTACTTCTTCGGCGAGGGCGAGCGGCTCGAGCTCACCCACCGCGCCACCTCCCGCGACCAGTTCGCGCAGGGCGCGGTGCGCGCCGCGGCCTGGATCGTGGGCAAGCCGCCCGGGCTCTACGACATGGCCGACGTGCTCGGGCTCGGGGCGCGCCGGTGAGGATCTGCCGCTTTCGCCACGCCGGGCGGGACCGCTACGGCGCCGTGGAGGGTCCGCTCGTGCGGCCGCTCTCGGCCGCGCCGTGGGCCGGCGGGCTCCCGGACGGGAGGCCCATCGCGCTCTCCGAGGTGCAGCTCCTCGCGCCGGTCGAGCCGACGAAGGTCGTCTGCGTGGGCCGGAACTACCGCGCGCACGCGAAGGAGCTCGGCAACGAGGTCCCGACGACGCCGCTCCTCTTCCTCAAGCCCTCCACCGCCGTGATCGGGCCGCAGGACGCGATCCGCTGCCCGGAGCAGTCGAAGGAGGTCCACCACGAGGCGGAGCTCGCGGTCGTGATCGGCCGGACCCTGTCGCGCGCGACCGCCGCGGAGGCGCGGCTGGCGGTCTTCGGCTACGCCTGCCTGAACGACGTCACCGCGCGTGACATCCAGCGCGAGGAGAAGCAGTTCACCCGCGCGAAGGGGTTCGACACCTTCTGCCCGGTCGGCCCGGTCGTCGAGACCGCGCTCGACCCGCTCGACCTCTCGGTCGTCTGCCGCGTGAACGGCGCGGAGAGGCAGCGCGGCCACACGCGCGACATGGTCTTCGACCCGTTCGCGCTTCTCTCCTTCATCTCGGGGGTGATGACGCTCCTCCCGGGCGACGTGGTCGCGACCGGCACGCCCGAGGGCGTCGGCGCGATCCAGCGCGGCGACTGGGTCGAGGTCGAGATCTCCGGGATCGGCGTGCTCCGGAACCCGGTGGTCTGAGCGGCCCGCGCCGCGCGGCAGCTACTTCAGGACGCCCGCCGACCAGACCAGCGGCAGGAGCTCCTCGCGGGTGAAGACGAGGACGTCGGACCGCTGCCCCAGGCCCTGCGGCACGATCCCGGCGACGCTCCCCGGCGCGAGGGCGCTCGTCCCGAGGCTGAAGCTGGCGAGCCTTCCGCCGGACGCGTTTCCGGCGAGGACGTAGATCGCCCCGACCGTGCTCGGGAGGACGAGGTCCGGCTCGGCGCGGAGCGTGACGTCGCCCATCGCCGCGGCGATGGGCAGCCGCACGTTCCCGTTCCACTCCGCGCCCGGCGCGTAGACGCCGGACGGGAGCAGGGTCGTGAGGTAGCTCGTGTCCCAGACGAGGTCGAGGACCGCGCTCGCCCCGAACACCGCCACGCCGTCGGCGGAGCGGCCGAGCGCGACGGGGTTCGTGCTGCCGGCGACGTAGGCCGGGAGCGCGCCCAGGAGGACGAACCGGCCCGGCCCGCTGCGGTCGATCTTCAGCCGGACGGGGCGCCACTGGGGCGGAGATCCGAGGCCGAGGTAGTGGCTCTCGAGGAACACGACCTCGTCCTGCCCGTCGTGGTCGAGGTCGACCTCCTGGAAGTCCGCGCCCTGCGTCGACGTGAGGGTCGTGGTGATCACCTGGGGCCCGGTGGCGTCCCGGATGAACGCGTCGAGCTCGTACGTCCCCGCGACGTTTCCGCCCGGCGTGCTGGTCGGAGGCTGCGTCTCGTACAGCACGAGCACGTCCCGGCCCGCGCCGGTCCCGCCGAGCTCGGCGAACGCGACCTTCACGATCCGCGGGATCCGCCCGGAGATCGCCGGAGCGGAGACGGCGAGGACCGGCTTCGCGAAGGTTCCGGCCGCCGTGCCCATCGCCACCCACAGGTTGCTCGAGGCGTCGGCGAGGACGGCGTCCCCGGCCCAGCCCGGCACGATCGAGCCGCCGAGGTCTCCCGCCCAGAGGCCGGCCACGCCGAAGCCGAGCGGCGTCTCGGGGCCGGTGGCGAGCTCGTGCTCGTCTCCGAACAGCGTCACCAGCGCGGGTGCGTCCGTCGCGAGGAGCACGTCGCCGACGCCGTCGCCGTCCACCTGGGCCATCGCGTAGAGGCCGCCGGCGCGGAAGTGCGGCCGCCGGCCGAAGCCCCCGTCGCCGTCGCCCAAGGCGATCGCCATCACCGAGGTCGAGTCGCTCGCCATGACGAGGTCGGGCACGCCGTCGCCGTTCACGTCGCCGCACGCCGCCACGGTGATCGGGACGTGGACCGTCGGCGCGGTCCCGGCCGAGAGGGAGGGCGTCCCCGACGCGCTGACCGTCACCGGCGTCGCCTGGAGCGTCCCGTTCCACGCGACCAGGGTCTCGCTCGCGGAGCCGGGGATGGGCGGGCAGCGCGCGATGCCGAGCGCCGGAGGGCCGGACGGGCTCGGGTCGAGCGAGGTCGCGTTCCACGACGGCACCGTCGAGGTGGTGAAGCCCAGCGCGACGTCGATCACGTTCCGGCCGCTCGCGTTGGAGAGGAGCACGGCCACGTCGTCGACGCCCTGGCCGCGAAACGTGCCCGCGACGACCTGCTGGCGCGTGCCGGCGTTCGCCGCGAGGACGGCGGAGAGGCCCCCGGGCACCGCGAGAACCCGCGGGGTGGCGGTCTGGTAATGAAGCTGGGGCGTCCCGGTGAGGAACGTGCTCGGCCCCGTCTGCACGGTGATGTCGCGCTCGAGCCAGAGCGCGTCGATCGTGCCGTTCAGGTCGAAGTCACCCGCCGCGAGGTCGCCCACGAAGTTGTACTTGTTCGTCGCGATCGACGTGACGCAGGTGGGGTCGAAGCCGGTCCCGTTCCAGCTCTCCCGGAAGATGCCGATCCCGGTGCCGGCGCTGCAGGTGCCGTACGAGCCCGTGGCGCTGAAGACGAACGGGAGCCGGGCGACGTTCGACGCCTCGAGCGTGTCCGCCGTCGCGAGG
>DASWCJ010000176.1:0-48356 GCA_036390155.1 Anaeromyxobacter sp. | reverse complement strand
GGGCGTGACGAACGCGACCAGGATGGTGAGGACCGGCGGGGAAGGCGGCAGCGCTTGGCGGGAGGTCCTCGCCGCCCTGCGTGACTACCCCGGCCAGACCGCGACAACGCTCGCGCGAGTCGTGGGGGTGTCGTACGGGGCGCGTTGAGGCTCCTGAATGAGTTGGCCGAGGACGGGCTCGCGGGGCGCGGCCTATCATCTGCGCTGGATCCGTGGGTCAGGATTCTGGTCCATTCGCGAGATCGATCCACTCACGTACCGTGCACACATTCGCCTTGAGTTCGTGGGCAGAAGTCTCTGTGGCCTAAGTCGGGGGGGGGTCGCGATGGCAAGGCGTAGGCGCAGGCATCGCGGCGCCGGCGAGGTGTACGAGGAGGCCCCCGGTTCGTGGGGCATCCGCTGGAGGAAGAACGGTCAGCGCCGGTTCGTTCCTGCTACAGTCGTCGCGTGGATCGCGAAGCTCTCATCCGGAAGCTGGTGACCACGCTCCACCTGAGCGTCCCCGAGCGGAAGATGCTCGGCGAGGCGCCGAGGATGGAAGAGGTGGTCGCGGTCGTGGTGGACGAGCTATTTCGCCGCGGTTCTTTTCCACGTCCCGCGTGGCGCGAAGGAGAGCCGTGCGGTGATGGCACCGTGTTGGAGCTTCGCCCCGACGGCCGCGTTCGAGTTCAGCGCCAGTTCTCGTCTCCTTGGATGACCCCCGAGCACATCGACGAGTCCGAGTTCCCGGACGCGAGATCGGCCGCAGCCCACCTCGTGAGGCAGGACTTCGCGGGAGGAATCGACGGCGTCTGCATCATCTTCGGCTGATCCCGCCGCACGCTTCGCGGCCCTTCGCAGGGGTGGCAGTGCTCGGCGGCCTACTCCTCGGGGATGTGGTCCGGCCGGAAGTCGGCCAGCGCGGCGGCGAAGTCGAATGGCGCGCCCCAGATCGCTGCGCGCTCCACCTCCGACTTCGCCCAGAAAGCATCGACGTGGTCGTCTGCGAAGTACCCCCAGAGCGCCTCGTTCTCCAGCAAGTGCGACATGCAGTGCCGCGCGAGCGCCTCCGCCTCGTGGGCTCGTCTGTATCCGCGAAGGAGATCCTCGCGGCGATCCAGCGGCGGCAGGTCCTGCGACGGATCCTGGAAGTGCTCGACGTTGCTGCGTATGACGTACATCTCATAGCAGCCGTCGAGGCCGCCAGGAGTCACGAAGGTCCGGCAGCGTTCCTTGAAACGGTCGCGGCCGCGCCGCGTCACGCGAGTGAGGCCGTCCACGACGCGCACGTACTGGTGAATGCGGTCGCCGAGCTGCGGCACGGACGCGGCCCGGAGGAAGGTGTTCACGGCCATCCTCATCCTCCGCATCCTCGCGTCCGCGAACAGCCGGCTTAGCCCCTTCCCCAGCAAGGCAGCTCGCCTGAGGTGCGCCTCGGTGACACGGTCGTCGAGCACACCGTAGACGCGGATGACACCGTCCATGTCTCCCACCTGGCGCACGTCCAGGCCATCCTCGCCGTGACTACCCGTGAGCAGCGTGCCGGCGCCCTCGACCCTCACCTTCCCGGCCGCGAGCAACCCCCAGAAGAGGTTGCTCACGCGGCGCTGGAGCTCTTGGTTCTCGGCGTCGAGTACCCCTGGTCGCGCGGACGGCGCCTTCGCGATCAGCTTCAGGCTTGCGCGCTCGACCGCCTCGGTCTTGATCGTGCCGAGCCACTCCTTCCAGTGCGGCGGGAACTCGAAGGCGCCGCGCGGCAGTGCGACGCAGCCGTCACCGAGGTCGAGCGCGTCCCTGAGCTCGGTCCCGGCGTCGAGGGCGATGAGCGCGTACTTCTCGCCGCGTGCGATGGGGAGGGTCATGTTCGCATCCTAGCTTCCGCTCTTCCCACCGGGATCCACCCCGCGAATGGGGGCATGGCTTCGACTCCCCGCTCCGAGGCGCAGCGCGCCGCCTCCCGCCGAAACGGCGCCCCCAGCACGGCCCACCCGAGGGGCAGTGGGGCGGGTTCCAGAAGAAGAAGAACGGCCGCGCGCTCGACGGCCGCACCTGGGACGAGATGCCTCGCGCCATCGGGTAGGCCTGGCCTCGTGATCCCCCGACGCGGCGGCCGTGCCGCGGTCTCCGCCCCGCACGAATGGCGCCCGCCTCGAGCGGCTCGTGACAACTACAGCCGAATCAAGCTGGTTGGCCGTGCATGCCACCGCACTGCGTCTCGCTTCGCGGAAACGCGCGACCGCGCTCGCAGTCGTCGGAAAGGATGCAGCGAACAAAATGCCGGAGCCGTCCTGTAAGCCGGGTCCTGTCTCCGCCGGAAAACCGGCGGCGGCGAACATTCCTCTCGGACGCGCGTTGCCGCGCGCCTCCAGCGAGCCGTACCCGGAGGCTAGGGCGGGCCGCCCGACACTCGCCTCTCGGCGAGACGCCTCCCTATTCGCTCTTGCACCAGGTGGGGTTTGCCGTGCCGCCTCCGTCACCGGAGGCGCGGTGCGCTCTTACCGCACCGTTTCACCCTTGCCACGCGTCCTTTCGGACCGTTCGGCGGTTTGCTCTCTGTTGCACTTTCCTGCGGGTCACCCCGACCGGCCGTTGGCCGGCACCCTGCCCTGTGGTGCCCGGACTTTCCTCGGCGGCCCCAAGCCCTGCAGACCGACGCGTTCGCCCGGACGGCTCCAGCGAGGTCGATCTAACACGCACGGTCGGGGTCGGCAAACGGCTACCCCTCTCCCTGCCCTCTCCCCTGGGGGGAGAGGGAATGCGCGAGCCGGTCGGCGAGGGCGAGCCGCGGTGCGGGCCGCGGGCGCCCTCGCCCCGACGCACGACTCCGGGGGACTCACCGGGGCGCGGTGCCTCCCCAGAGCGGCGCGAGCTCGGCCTCCTCGACGGCGACCATCGCCTCGACGAGGTCCGCGATCTCCTCGTCCGTCGCGTCCGGGAAGCGCTCGATCATCGCGGTGACCACCGGGAGCCGGAGGTCCTTCCACGGCGCGCCGGACTGCTGCAGACCGAGCGCGGCGCGCGCCATCGTGGCCTGCCACCGCGGGGTCGTCCGCGCGCGGCCGCTCTGGAGCCGCACGAGGCCCTCCGCGGCGAGCCGGTCGAGCGGATCAGGCATGCGCCGCGGTCCCGCCCTTGGACACCTGGCCCTGCTGACCCTGCTGCAGCGCCGGCGTGTGGGCGCGCACGTACGAGATCGCATCCAGCGTCTCGCGCCGGAAGGTGTCGTAGTCGGTCTGCATCGCGTTCAAGAACGTGCTCGCGGACATCGTGTGGGCCGCCATCATCGCCGCCTCGCGGATCTCCTCGTCGGTCGCGCCGAAGAGCTTCGCCGCCTCCGTGTGGAAGAGCGCGCAGTACCGGCAGCGCGTCGCGCCGGACACCCCGAGGCCGATGAGCTCCTTGTACTTGTTCGGGATCGCAGTCTCGGCGAGCTGGAAGTCCCGCATCGTCGACCAGAACCCCTCGAGCGCCGCGTCGGGGAACTCCTCGACCCAGGTCGGGACGCTCCCGAACGTCTTCTGGATCTCCGCGCGCACGTCGCTCCGCTTCTGCTGCTGCGTCTTCTCCACCGTCGCCATGGATCGCTCCTTGTCCCCGCGCTCGTTCGAAGCCATGCGCGGGGCGCGGGAGGCATGGTGGGGCCGCCCCGGGGGCGCAACGCGGCGATCGGTGAACCCGCGCTGACGCCCCCACTTCGACACGCCCGCCCGGGCGGGCGTGCTGCCGACGTGCGCCCGCCGGCGCCGCCGCTCGGGGCTACCGCCGGATCGACCGGGGCACGCCGCGCTTCGGGCAGAGGGCGTCGACCGGGCAGCGCGAGCAGGCCGGCGCGAGCGCCTTGCAGGTCCGCCGCCCGTGCCAGACGAGGAGCTGGTGCCCCTTCGCCCAGCGCTCCTCCGGGAGGAGCGCGCAGAGGTCCCGCTCCACCTTGTCCGGGTCGTTCTCGCGGGAGAGGTCGAGCCGCCGCGCGACCCGCCCGACGTGCGTGTCGACCGGGAACGCGTGCCCCGCGCCGAGGTGCACGAGCACGACGCCGGCGGTCTTCCGCCCGACGCCGGGCAGGGCCTCGAGCGCCTCGCGCGCCCGCGGAACCTTCCCTGCGTGCGCCTGCGCGATGACCCTCATCGCCGCGACGATGGCCTTCGCCTTGTTCCGGTAGAGCCCGAGGCTCCGGATGAAGGGCCAGAGGTCCTCCGGTGCGGCCGCCGCGTACGCCGCCGCGTCGGGGAAGCGGGCGAAGAGCGCGGGCGTCGCGCGGTTCACCCCCACGTCGGTCGACTGGGCGGAGAGGATCACCGAGACGAGGAGCTCGACGTCGTTCCGGAACTCGAGCGCGATCCGGACGTCCGGCATCGCCCGCTCGAGGAGGTCCACGATCTCCCGCGCCCGTCCCCGCCGCACCTCCGTCGGGGGCCGCCTCGCGCGCGCCTTCGGCATCCGTCGCGGATGCTAGCACGGCGACCTCGCGTGCTAGCATCCGGGCGGTGCGCACCCGCTCGCCGCTCGCGCCAGCGACCCTCGCCGCGCTCCTCGCGGCGGGCTGCGCCCACACTCCGCCCAAGATGACGTTCGCCGAGGCCGGGCTCGCGGCGCTCGAGGTCCCGGACACGGCCTCGGAGGTCGAGGCGCCCCTCCCGCCCCCGGTCGCGGTCCCCGCGCCCGAGACGATCGCGCTGGAGATCCCCGCCGGCCCCCCGGTCGACGCGGTGCTGGTCCGGTTCACGACCGAGGCGCGCGGCCGCCGCAGCCGCCTCGCGTCCGCGCGCTCCTTCCCGGTCGAGGTGGCCGGCGCCTGGACGGCGCTCGTCGGCGAGCTCGACCGGTACCTCCTCCGGCCGCTGCCGCAGACCCCGCTCCTCGAGCTCGCCCGCGTCCGGATCACGGTCGACGCGGAGTGGGACTACGACCAGCGTCGCTTTGGCAAGCCGCCGCCGGAGGTGGCGCAGGCTTTCGCCGCGGCGTCGGCGCGTCTCGCGCGGCGAGTCGACACCGCGCGGGCGCTCGGCTTCGCGCTCTTCCGCGAAGCCGCGCCCGCGAAGCTCCGCTGGCCCGTCGAGCGGGCGGGCCTCTCCTCGCTCTTCGGGATGCGGCTCCATCCGGTCGAAGGCCGCCGGCGGATGCACCAGGGCATCGATCTCGCGGCGTCGGAGGGCAAGGTCGTCTCCGCCGCTGCGGCGGGCTGGATCGTCCGCACCGGCTGGGCGGGCGGGCACGGCCTCGTCGTCGAGGTGCGTCACCCCGGCGACCTCACCACCCGCTACAGCCACCTCTCGGCGGTCCTCTGCGCGCCGGGCGACGCGGTCGAGGCGGGCCACCCCATCGCCCTCGTCGGGAAGACCGGCCTCGTCACCGGACCCCACCTCCACTTCGAGGTGTGGAAGGGGGGCGAGCCCTCCGACCCGCTTCCGTGGCTCGGCATCGCCTCCACCACGACCCACGCCTCGACGGCGCGCACCAGGAATTGATCGCGGCACCCGGTCCCCCGCCACCCCCCGGCAGGGATGCGGATGCTCGACAACCGGCGTCGCACATGACAGCCTGCCGGAATCCGACGCCCCGGCGTGGGCGCGCGAGCAGGCCGGCGCGGAAGGATCCCGGGTAGGAGACCCTCGGTGCAGATCAACCTGCGCAAGGCGATGTTCGTCCTCCCGAATCTCTTCACCGTCAGCTCGATCTTCCTCGGGTTCTACGCGCTCGTGCTCTGCGCGGGGGACGCGACCCCCCTCCAGCTCTACCAGGCGGCGCTCGCGATCTTCTTCGCCATGTTCTTCGACGCGTTCGACGGGCGCGTCGCGCGAATGACCAAGACGCAGTCCGACTTCGGCGTGCAGCTCGACAGCCTCGCCGACGTGGTCTCCTTCGGCGCCGCCCCCGCGCTCCTCGTCTACAAGTGGGCGCTCGCCCCGCTCGGGTTCGTCGGCTTCTTCGTCTCGTTCGCCTTCGCCGCCTGCGGCGCCCTCCGCCTCGCCCGCTTCAACGTCCTCGCGGCGCGCGGGGACAAGGGCTCCTCGAGCTACTTCGTCGGCCTGCCCATCCCGCTCGCGGCGGGG
This sequence comes from Anaeromyxobacter sp., assembly GCA_036390155.1. Classification (GTDB taxonomy): domain Bacteria; phylum Myxococcota; class Myxococcia; order Myxococcales; family Anaeromyxobacteraceae; genus Anaeromyxobacter. Next base: position 42,327 of record DASWCJ010000176.1, on the reverse strand, counting down.
ACGATCGTGGCGCTCGTGATCGCGCACTACCGCGAGTTCGGCGCCGCGACCGACGCGACCACGCGGGTGCCGATCGCGGTGGTGGTCGCCCTGCTCGCGTTCCTCATGGTCGCGACGATCCGATACCGGACGTTCAAGGACCTGCACCTCTCGCCGCGGAGCCTCGCCGTCTTCGGCTTCCTGACGATCGGCGGCGTCGCGATCGCGATCGTGACGCGCGCCTCGTTCGTGCTCGTCGTCTACATGGCCGCGTACATCGCGCTCGGGATCGCCGAGGCGGTCATCCGGCGGGCCCGCCCGGCGCGGGACCTCGCGACCCTCCCCGCCGCGGTCCGCGCCGAGCTCGCCGCCGACGAGGCGCTCGAGCCCGACGACGTCGAGGACGAGGACGCGGACAAGCGGGAGCAGGACGAGTACATCTGACGGCGATGTCGAAGATGCCGCCCCGCCCTGCCGGTCCGCCCGGCCCGTGGGTCCTCTTCGCCGCCTGGGGCCCGTGCGGCTACGCGCCGGTCGCGCCCGGCACCGCCGGCACCCTCGGGGCGATCCCGCTCTACCTCGCCCTCGCGCGACTGCCGGCCGTGGCCTACGCCGCCGTGACGCTCGCCCTCTTCCTCCTCGCGATCCCCGCGGCGCAGCGCGCCGGACGCTACTGGGGCGTCGTGGACGCGTCCCCCATCGTGGTGGACGAGGTGGTCGGCTACCTCGTCACGATGGCGCTCCTGCCCTTCTCCTGGCAGGCGACGGTCGCGGGGTTCGTCCTGTTCCGCGTGTTCGACGTGACGAAGCCCTGGCCCGCCTCCGCCTTCGACCGCGTGAAGACCGGGTTCGGGGTGGTGATGGACGACGTCGCCGCGGGCGCGTGGGCAGCGGCTGCGCTCCTCGGCCTCCGGGCGCTCGGGATGCTCCCGTGACTCCCCTCCACGTCGAGATCCTCTCCACCGGCGACGAGCTCCTCACCGGGCAGGTGGTGGACACGAACTCCGCCTGGCTCATGGACCGGCTCTGGGACCTCGGGGTGATGGTGCGGCGCAAGACCCTCGTCTGCGACGACCGCGCCGACCTCGATGCCGCGATCCGCGAGACCACCGCGCGGGCGGACGTCGTCGTGATGAGCGGCGGGATGGGCCCCACGGAGGACGACCTCACGAGCGAGTGCGTCGCGGCGGTGCTGGGCGTCCCGCTCGAGCTCGACGAGCCGTCGCTCCGCGCGATCGAGGAGCGGTTCCGGCGCTTCGGCCGCGAGATGACGCCGAACAACGCGAAGCAGGCGCGGTTCCCGCGCGGGGCGGAGATCGTGCCGAACCGGTTCGGCACCGCCCCCGGATTTGCCGCTCGGGTCGGCCGCGCGGAGGTGGTCTGCCTCCCGGGCGTCCCGGTCGAGTTCCGTGGGCTCGCCGACGAGTGGCTCCTTCCCCGGCTCGCGGCGGGGCTCGGCGAGGTCCCCGCCGCGCGCCTCGTGAAGCTCTTCGCCGTGCCCGAGTCGCACGCGGACCACGCGATGCGCCCGGTGATGGACGACCCGCAGAACGCCGGCGTCCGCTTCGGCTATCGCGCGCACTGGCCCGAGATCCACGTGAAGTGGTCGGTGCCGGGCACGGGCGCCGCCGCGCGCGCCGACCGGATCCTCGCGAGGGTGCGCGCGATCTTCGGCGAGGCGATCTTCGCCGAGGGGAAGGACGAGCTCCCCGCGCTCGTGGTCTCGCGGCTCACGGCCCGGGGCGAGCGGGTGGCGATCGCGGAGAGCTGCACCGGCGGGCTCGTCTCGGAGCTCCTCACCCGGGTGCCGGGCGCCTCCCTGGTCCTCGACCTCGGCCTCGTCGCCTACGCGAACGGGGTGAAGGAGCGGCTCGCCGGCGTGCCCGCTGCGACCCTCGCCGCGAACGGCGCGGTCTCCGAGCCCGTCGCCCGCGCGCTCGCCGAGGGAATCCGCGCCGCCGGCGCCGCCACCTGGGGGATCGGCGTCACCGGGATCGCCGGCCCGACCGGAGGCACCCCCGAGAAGCCGGTCGGCACCGTGCACGTCGCGCTGGCGGGACCGTCCGGCACCGGCCACGTCGCGCGGCTCTACCGGGGCGACCGGGACCGCGTGCGGAAGACGGCGGCGTACGAGGCGCTGAACCTCCTCCGGCTCGCGACGCGCTGATCCGCGGGAGGCGGGACACGCCGTCGGGGCGGGGGGGGCGCCGCTCACCGAGCGAGGAAGTATCCTTCCGGTTGCTCGCTTCCCGAGACGGGCCTACGTACCGTTCCGACTCCATGAGGAAGATCGTCTCCGCGCTCGTCGCCCTCGTGCCGCTCGCCGCCGCGGCGCAGGGTCTCCGGGCGCCGACGTTCGGCGAGTCCTTCCAGACGATGGACGCGCTGCGGATGCGGGGAGGCGCCGCCCCGTTCGAGCAGACGCTGGTGATGCCGGAGCGCCCCGGGCAGAACCAGGTCGCCTGGTACGAGTTCGCGTGGCAGTACGTGGACGTCCCTCCGCCCGGCGGCGGCAAGGGCTCGATCCGCCTCTACTATTATCGGAACGAGGTCGCGCAGGCGCGGCGCGCGCTGCCCGCGATCCAGAGCGCGTTCGCGCGCCTCGTCGACATCTTCCACTACAACCCGACGAAGCAGATCCCCTACATCCTCTACGCCACCCAGCGGGAGTTCCAGACCCAGAACGTCTTCCAGGTGAGCGAGTCCGTCCTCGGAGTCACCTCGCCCGAGGACCTCAAGATGGCGGTGCCCTACTTCGGGGATCACTCGAAGTTCGTCGAGGTTTCGACGCACGAGATGGTGCACCAGTTCACCATCCAGAAGCTGAACGAGCAGTCCGGCGCCGAGAAGCTCCCCTCGCCCATCAACTACCTGCCGCTCTGGTTCATCGAGGGCATCGCCGAGTACTACTCGAAGGGGGGGATCGACAGCGAGACCGACCTGTACCTGCGAGACCTCGTCTGGAACCCGGATCCGTCGAAGGCGTACGAGGTCCCGTCGTTCGCCGAGGACCGGGTGCGCGGGTACATCCAGACCTACAAGCTCGGCCAGGCGCGCTGCGCGTTCATCGCGGACACCTACGGGGCGGAGAAGATCCAGGGCTTCCTCGAGAACGCGTACCTCCTCGCCGACAGCGACTCGAGGCAGTCGCCCTCGCCCGTCCGCAGCTTCTCCGCGCTCGTGCGGCGCGTGCTGAACGAGCCCATCGAGCAGGTGGACGCGCGCTGGAAGGCGTGGATGAAGCGCCGGTACTACGCCGAGTACCTGAAGGCGAAGCAGGACCTGCCCCAGGTGCGCGAGATCCGCGGCTTCCCCTCGGAGCCAGAGGACTTCTCGATCTCGCCCGACGGGTCGGTCGCGGTCGTCCGCGGCATCGACCGGACGCGCGGGCGCGCCCGCCTGTACCTCGTCGACCTCCGGAATCCCAAGGGCGCGGTGGAGATCGCCGCGGACAGCGTGCCGGGCGTGGAGTCGCTCCATCCCATCGAGTACTCGGTCGCGGCGGTGGGGACCGACGTCGTCGTCTTCGCCGCGCAGCACGGCGTGGGCGACCAGCTCTACACGCTCCCGTACCGGCACGACACGCCGGAGGGGCGCCCGCCTCGGGTCGAGGCGGGGCGGCGGCGGTCGCTCGACGTGCGGGCCCCGGGTGGCGGGAAGTTCATCCAGGTCTCGGATCCCGCCCTCTCCCCCGACGGGCGCGACCTCGCGTTCGTCGGCGTCGGCCCGGACGGCCAGCAGGACCTCTACGTCGCCTCGATGCGCGGCGGCGAGGCGCGCCGGCTGACGAACGATCCGTACTCGGAGAAGGACCTCTCCTGGGGTCCCGACGGCATCTACTACGCGTCCGACGCCACGGATCACGGCCGGACGAACCTGTTCCGGATCTCCCCGGACGGGACCGGGCGGCAGCGGCTCACCACGGCGCCCTCCTCCGACCGGCACCCGTCCGCGCTCGCGGACGGCTCGGTCCTCTTCGCGTCCACCGCGAGCGGGAAGCTCGACCTGTACCTGTACAAGGACGGGACGACGAAGCAGATCACCGACTTCTCGACGGGCCTCGTCGCGCCGGCGCCGTCGGTGAAGGGGCGCGGGCTCTACGCGTCGACCTTCTACAACGGGACCTTCCGGATGGTGGAGATCCCGAAGATCGCCTGGCTCGAGTCGCCCGCCGTGGCGGTCCCGGCCGCCACGGGGAGCGTCCTCGAGATCCCGACGGAGAACCTCCCGCAGGACCCGGTGGACTACAGCGCCTACTCCCTCAAGAACTGGCGGCCGGAGGGCGGGTTCGTCTACGGCGGCGGCGCGGCGGGGGCGGTGGCCGGCCGGGCCGCGATCCTCTTCGCCGACACGCTCCGGGACCACGTCCTCTTCGTGGACGTGTCGGTGCTCGGGTCGTTCGACTACACCCAGGCGCTCGTGCTGTACGAGGACCGCTCCGAGCGACGCGGGTGGGTGCTCGGCGGGTACCACTTCGTCCAGCAGAACCTGGACCGCTTCGACCCCGCGCTCGTGTACCTGCAGCGCGACGTCGGGGTCCTCGGCGCGCTGCGCTACCCGCTCGACCGCTTCCGGCGCATCGAGGTGGAGCTCTCGGTCGGTGGCGTGCAGCGCTACTGCCCGCAGGACACCGGGCTCAGGACCGTGACCGATCCCCTCCCGTCGGCCTGCGACGGCGTGGTCGTCTCGCGGTCGATCTACCCGGACACCGAGACCTGGCGCGCCCAGAACGACGGGTTCAACTTCACGGCCTCGCCCACGTTCCGGATCGGGTACGACACGATCCGCTACGACTACTTCACCGGGCCGCTCGCCGGCCACTCGGCGACGCTCGAGATCGGCGGCGGCGTGATTCCGGGCCGCCACGCGGTCCACGGCTTCAGCCGGTTCGACACGCAGCAGTACTTCCAGCTCGGGCGGCGCGCGAACCTCGGCTTCCGGCTCGCCGGCGGGACCTCCTTCTCGCCCAATCCCCAGAGCCAGACCTGGGAACGGTCGTGGTGGCTCAGCGCTCCGGACAACCTGCGCGGCTACAGCCAGTTCGACTACCTCGACGTCATCGGCCGGAACTACTACGTCGCGAACGCCGAGCTGCAGCTCCCGCTCGACTCGGTCATCCGCCTCTTCATCTTCGACTACGTGGAGGGCGTCGCCGCCCTCGACTTCGGCGGCGTGTTCGACCGCTGGAACACCGCGACCGGCGCGGCGCGCGACCCGGTCACCCACGGGCTCGGCCGCGCGGACGTGGGGGCCTGGGACGCGAGGACGCTCACCGGCGTCCTCGGCGTCAACGTGCTGTTCGGCCCGCTGCTCCTGCGCCTTCACTTCGGCCATCCGTGGGACATCGGCGGGTTCGTCACCCCGGCGCTCGCGTTCCACGACAGCTGGGTGACGAACGTGACCCTGCGCTGGTTCTTCATGTAGCGACGGCGGCCACGAGCGGCGCCTCGGTCTTCGGCTCGCGGAGCCGCGCGACGAGCCGCTCGAACGCGGCCGGGTCCGCCCGGAGCCACTCCGTCGCCCGCTCGCGCCCGTTCCCGATCCGCTCGCCGTCGAGCGCGAAGTGGGTGCCGGACCGCTCGACGAGCCCGCGCTCCACCGCGAGATCGAGCGCCTCCGCCTGGCGGTCCACCCCGATCCCGTACCGGATGTCGAACTCGGTCTCGCGGAAGGGCGGTGCGACCTTGTTCTTCACGACCTTCACCCGCGTCCGGTTGCCCACCACCGCGTCGCCCTCCTTCACCTGGCCGAGCCGGCGGATGTCGAGCCGGACCGAGGCGTAGAACTTGAGGGCGTGCCCGCCGGTGGTGGTCTCCGGGTTCCCGAACACCACCCCGATCTTCATCCGGATCTGGTTGATGAAGATGACGATCGCCTGGTTGCGCGAGACGACCGCGGTGAGCTTGCGGAGGGCCTGGCTCATCAGCCGGGCCTGCAGGCCCATGTGGGCATCGCCCATCTCCCCCTCGATCTCGGCCTTCGGCACGAGCGCCGCGACCGAGTCCACGACGACGAGGTCGCAGGCGCCCGAACGGACGAGCTGCTCGACGATCTCGAGCGCCTGCTCGCCGGTGTCGGGCTGCGAGACGAGCAGGTCGGGGAGGCTCACGCCGAGCCGGCGCGCGTAGGTCACGTCGAGCGCGTGCTCGGCGTCGACGAAGGCGGCGACCCCGCCCGTCTTCTGCACCTCCGCGATCGCGTGAAGCGCGAGCGTCGTCTTCCCCGACGACTCCGGCCCGAAGATCTCGACGACCCGACCGCGCGGCAGCCCGCCGACCCCGAGGGCGAGATCGAGCCCGAGCGAGCCGGTGGGCACGACCGCGACCGGCGCCGGCTCGACGCCGTCCCCGAGCCGCCACACGGAGCCCTTTCCGTACTGCTTCTCGATCCCGGCGATCGCCTGGCCGAGCGCCTTCATCTTCTCGCTGAGCTTGATCACGGAGCGTCTCCTCTCCCGCGCAGGCGGGCTGTGGACCGCCCGGGACGGGCGGCAGTTCTGGTCAGGGCTGCGCCCGGTCGAGGGCGCGATACTGGACCGCCTCCGCGACGTGCGCGGCGCTCACCGCGTCCGTTCCCTCGAGGTCGGCGATGGTCCGGGCGACGCGGAGCACCTTGTCGTGGGCGCGCGCCGAGAGGCCGAGCTTCTCGACGGCGGCGTGGAGGAGCCGGCGGCCATCCTCGTCGGGCGTGGCGGACCGGCGGAGCGCGGCGCCGCCAAGCCGCGCGTTGCAGGCTCCGGGGCCCGCGCGCGCGGTCTGCGCCGCCCGCGCCCGGAGCACCCGCGCCCGCGCCTCCGCGGTCGTCGGCCGGCTCGTCGGTCCGGGCGCGCCGAGGAGGGCAGGGGCGACCGGCGGGACCTCGACGTGGAGGTCGATGCGGTCGAGGAGCGGCCCTGAGACGCGGCGGCGATAGCCGAGCAGCTCGTGGGCGGTGCAGCGGCAGCGCCGGAGGCGGTCCCCGAGGTGCCCGCACGGGCACGGGTTCATCGCGGCGACGAGCATCACCTGCGACGGGTAGGTGAGCGATCGTCCCGCCCGCGCGAGCGCCACCTCGCCGTCCTCGAGCGGTTGCCGGAGCGCCTCGAGCACGTGCCGCCGGAACTCGGGGAGCTCGTCGAGGAAGAGGACGCCGTGGTGCGCGAGGGAGACCTCCCCCGGTCTTGGCCAGGTGGTGCCCCCGACGAGGCCGGCGTCGGAGACGGTGTGGTGCGGCGCGCGGAAGGGCCGCCCGGTGAGGAGGCCGCGGTGGCGGGTGAGCCCGGCCACGCTGTGGACCACCGTCGCCTCCAGCGCCTCCTCGAAGGTGAGCGGCGGGAGGATGCCGGGGAGCCGCCGCGCGAGCATCGTCTTCCCGCTCCCGGGCGGCCCGAAGAGGAGCAGGTTGTGGCCGCCCGCGGCGGCGATCTCGAGCGCGCGCTTCGCGCCGTCCTGGCCCGCGACGTCGGCGAGGTCCGGGCCGCAGGGCGCCGGGGCGGGGTCGCCCGCGTCGGCGGGCGCGGGGAGCTCCGCCTCGCCGTTCGCCCAGGCGACCACGTCCGCGAGGTGGCTCGCCGCGCGGATCGCGAGCCCCTCCACCACGGCAGCCTCGCGCGCGTTCGCTTCGGGGACGACGAGCATCCGCGCGCCGGCGCGCCGCGCGGTGATGGCGATCGGGAGGACGCCGCGGACGGGCTTCACCTCGCCGGAGAGGGCCAGCTCGCCGACGAAGTGGACGCCGTCGAGCGCCTCCGCCGGCGCATGCCCGAGCGCGGCGAGGAGCGCCATCGCCATCGGGAGGTCGAATCCGGTCCCTTCCTTCCGCAGGTCGCCTGGAGCGAGGTTGATGACGACCCGCTTCGAGGGAACCTCGATCCCGATCGCGCGGATCGCCGCGGCCACGCGGATCTTCGCCTCCTGCACCGCGCGGTCGCCGAGCCCGACCAGGGTGGTGTGCGGCATGCCCCGGTCCGCCTCGACCTCGACCTCGACGGGCAGCGCCTCGACGCCGACGACGGTCGCGGAGCGGACTCGGACGAGCATGCACGTCCGTTCAGCATCGGACGTGCCAGCGCCGCGCGGCGCCGGGACCTCGGCGGATCAGGGCTGTCGCGGGGGCGGACCGGCGCGGCTGCGGTCGCGGGAGGGCCGCTCGTCCGCGCCGCGGACGCGCGGCGAGCGCAGCGCAGGGTCAGCCGGACGAGGCGGGCCCGAAGCGAGTGCCCTGCTAGAAGAGGCTCTCGGGGATGAAGACGATGTCGCCCGGCTCGAGCGTGAAGTTCGGCGCCTTGCCGAGGGCGATGTCCTGCACCTTCACCTTGAGCTTCGTCTCCTGGCCCTTCACGCGGCGGGTGACCGACGTCGCGTTTTGCGACGCGGTCCGGGTGAAGCCCCCCGCGAGCGTGACGGCCTGGACGATCGACATCCCGTCCTGGAAGATGAACGTGCCCGGCTTCTGGACCTCGCCGAACACGAACACCTTCTTGGAGTTGTACTCCTTCACGACGACCGTCACCTGCGGGTCGCGCATGAAGCTGGCCGCGAGACAGGCGCGAAAGCGATCCGCCGCGCCGTTCGCGGTCTGGCCCGCCACCTCGACGCGCTGGCAGAGCGGGAACACCACGTCGCCGTCCGAGCCGACCTGGTAGATGCCCGAGATCTCGGGCTCGCGGTAGACGCGCACCTCGAGGACGTCGCCGGAGCCGAGCGTGGAGGCGAGGGTCTGGACGTCGGGCGCCTCAGCGGGCGGCGGCGTGGCGCTCCGACGCGTGCAGCCCGCCGAGCCGAGCGAGGCGGCGGCTGCGAGGAGGAGCGAGGTGCGGAGGAGGGAAGGCATGCGGGCGGACGGTACCGCGGAGGGCTGCCGGCGTCGATTGCGGGCGGCCCGCCGCTCGCCCGATCAGTAGGTGACGCCGAGGCGGAGGAAGACCTCGTTCTTCGAGTAGCTCGGCTGCGAGGTGCCCGAGGTGGACGGCCACTCCGCGTTGCGCGTGCTGTAGGCGTAGCCGACGGCGCCGCTCAGCCAGTGTCCGAACTTGGCCTCGACGGTCGGATCCACGGTGAGGAACTTCGTCGTGGCGCCGTCCTGCAGCTGGAAGACGAAGGAGTCCCAGCGCGCCCCGACGCGGAACGCGTAATTCTCCGCGAACTTCAGCTGCACGGTGCCGTTGACCCCCTGCTGGAGCATGATCGAGAGGACGGGGTCGATGGCGATCGACCGCTTGTAGCCGACGCGCAGCGAGAGGCTGTCGAGCGGAAGCCACTCGACCGCGAGATCGGCGAGGCCCGCCGAGTAGGACTTCGCCTCGTACGTCGTGGTCTGGGTCGTGAAGCCGTTCGCCGTCGAGGACCCGTAGCCGAGCTTCGCGGTCGCGGCGACGCGCTCGGTGAGGAGCCCGGTCATTCCGGCGAAGAAGTCGAGTCCGCTCGCGTTCTGCGCCTGGTTCGCCTGGTTCGGGGCGCGGCGGTAGTAGCTCCCCTGCAGCACGCCCGAGGTCCGCGGGAGGAAGCGCCACTGCACCTCGCCTCCCGCGCGGTACTGGTCGTACGCGAGATCCGAGAGGGGCACCGGCGGCTCGTCCTTGTACTTCTCGAACGTCTCCACGATCCACTCGCCGTTCGCGACGAGGACGAGCGCCCCGCCGCCGGGGCGCCACGGGACCGCGAGGAGGAGCTTGTTCAGGTTCGAGACCACCGGCACCGCGACCGCGGCCAGCGACGCCGTCGAGACCGTCCGCTCGAAGTCGTTGTCGACCCGCGGCGCGACCATGCCGTTCCGGTTGAACGCCGCGGCGAGCCTCGCGTACGCGTACATCCGCGAGAGCTCCTTCGTGTCGACCGGGATCGGGCGGCTCTTGCCGTCGTTCATCCCGAGGTACTGTGCCCAGTCGAGCGCGCCGCTGAACTCGAACGCGGCGGCGTCGCCGGGCGCCTTGAGCTCGAGCCCCGGCCGGAAGTGCAGCACGAGATCGCCTACCGCGTCCTCGCCGCTGTAGGTGACGTTCGAGTCGTAGCGGGTCTCGAGATCGAAGAACGGGTGGAGCCGCGCCTCGGAGCCGCCGAGCCGGATCCCGTTCCCCGGCGAGGCCTGCGCGGCGAGCGAGACCCCGGCCGCCGCGATCGCGCCCAGGACCTTCGTCCAGGTGTTCGTCCTGCCCTTCATCGGATCCCCCTTCACTCCCGTGTCGATCGACCGCTCGAGCCGCGCCGCCCCCGGCGCCCTGCGCCCTGTCCGGCAGCCGTCGCTACCGGAACGGGCTCGCGGCCTGCGCGCGGACGATCACCGGCGGCGAGAAGGTGCGGTTCCAGCTGCCCCCGGTGTCCGAGCCGACGCCGAAGCCGATGTCCGCCACGGCGTCCGCGGGGTTGTACTCGCGGTTCGCGACCCCGAGCCCCAGCGGGCGGCCCGGGAGGTTCGCAGGCTGCTCCACCTCGACGGTGGTGCGCTCCTCGACGTTGTAGGCGAGCTGTCCGACGCACTGCTCCGCGTCGCCGCGCAGCCCGTCCACCTTGGTCCGCGCGATCGCGATCTTCGAGAACTCCGCCTCGCCCGCGTCCTTCGCGGCGATCGACTCGTGGAGCGCGATGTCCGACCGCTCGGCGACGTTGATGAGCGACTTGATCTGCGTGAGCTTCTCGTTCACGCAGTTGAGCTTCACGACGTCCTTGTCGGAGCGGGCCTGCTCGGCACGACCGAGCACCTGCTTCAGCGCGGACTTCATCCGGGAGAGGTTGTCCGCGGCGGCGTCGAGCTTCTCCTGGTCGCCCTTGGCAGCATTCGCCCCCTGGGCAGAGGCCCCTCCGGCGGTCAGCGCCAGGGTGATCGCCACGAGAAGGTGTGAGCGCATCGCGGACCTCTCCCTCCGGCCGGTGCCGGGTACCCCAAAAACCCAAGCAGCCTACGATGCTTGCGCTTGCCCGTCAACGCGCGCGTCGTCGCGATCCCGGTGCGCTGGCGGGGACCCGCGAAGGGGCCGTGGGGGGCCTGTCCACCAACGGATCGCCCGAATCGGGCACCACCGCGACCTCCTCGGTGGACGAGGTCGGACCGTCGTCCGTCCCGTCGGTCGGGGTGACGATGCAGCGCCAGCGCTCCCCGTCCTTCACGAGCCGCGGCGGGACCTCCTGCGAGCTCTCCGCGAAGGACTGCGCCGTGCCGTTGCGCTGCCAGACGAACCGGTACCGGACCGCGTCGCCGTCCGGGTCCTCGCTCTTCGTGACGAGCTCGCACCGGATCGGCTCGCCACCGCGCGGCGACCCGGGGTCGAGCCGCACGAGCACCGGGCCCGGCGGCGTGTTCGCCACCACCCGGTCCGCGGTGCCGGCGGGGCCCTGGGCCGTGCCGTCCGAGGGCGTCGCGGTGCAGCGCCAGCGCTCGCCCTTCGCCACGCGCGCGCCGTCGACGCGCGCGGGATCGGAGCCGGCCTGCGCAGGCCGGTCGTTCCTCGTCCACGCGTAGGCATAGGAGACCGGATCCTCGTCCGGATCGACCGACGAGGCCTCGACCCGGCAGGACAGGTCGTCGCCGCGACGGGCGGTCTCGGGCTCGACCACGACCCTCGGCGCCGACGGCGGGCTGTTGCGGACGGTGAGCTCGGCCGCGCCGGGAGGGCCCTCCGCCGTGCCGTCGGACGCCCAGGCCTCGCACCGCCAGCGCTCGCCGCGGCGCACGAGCCGCGACGGGAGGGCGGGTTGCCCCTCCGCGATCGAGACGTGCTGGCCGTTCCGGTACCAGCGGTACCGGAGCGTGATGGGCTCCTGATCGACGTCCACCTCCGGCGCGCGCGCGTCGCACACCACCGGCTCGCCCGTCGCGGGCGACGCCGGGACCAGCACGACCGTGGGCGCGTCGGGCGCCGTGTTCTTCACGACCGCCGTCGCGGACACCGCCTCGCCGAGGTCCTCCCCGTCGAAGGGCGTCACCTGCACGCGCCAGGTCTCGCCGTGGCGCATCACCCCGGGCGGCACGGAGGGGCGGTCGTGCGAGGTCGGGATGCCGTCGCGGAACCACACGTACCGGTAGCTCACCGGGTCGGCGTCGCGGTCGGTGGACGCCTTGCGGATCGCCACGGACGCGCCGCGCGCCGCGGTCGGCTCGACCGGCTCGATCGCGATGCCGGGCGCCGTCGGCCGCGTGTTCTCCACCTCGCAGGTGGCCTGGGCGGGCGGGCCGGTGAGCTCGCCGTCCCACGGCGTGACCACCACGCGCACGACGTCGTGCTTCTTCAGCGCGGGCGAGGTGAGCCGCGCCACGCCCTCGGCGGCCGGGACGGGCTTCCCGTTCACCGTCCACTCGTGCCGGTAGGAGACGGGATCGCCGTCGGGATCCACCGAGCTCGTCGTGATGCGCGCCTGGGGGACCGTTCCCGCCGGGACCGGGCCGTCGCAGAGCGCGACGCCGGTCGGCCCGGGTGCGGTGTCGGCGACGACGACCTCCTGGCGCACGGAGGGACCATCGGCCTCGCCGTCGTTCGGGGTCACCTCCACCGCCCAGCGCTGCCCCTTCTTCGCGACGCCGCGGGGGAGCTGGGCCTGGTCCGCGGGCGCGTCGAACCGCTGCCCGTCGCGCGTCCAGGCGTACCGGTACGTGACGACGTCCGAGTCCGCGTCGGCGGGCTGGTCGATCCGGAGCGCGAGCCCGTCGACGCGCCGCGGCCGGTCCGGCGTGAAGGCGACGCGCGGCGCGGGCGGCGGCGTGTTCAGGATGGTGGTCGCGGCGCGCGCGGCCGGCCCGGCCAGCTCGCCGTCGAACGCGCGGACCTCGACGGCCCAGCGCTGCCCCTTCTTCAGCAGCTTCTCCGAGATCTCGCTCGCGCTCGTCCAGAAGGGCGGCGACTTCGAGCGCTCGCTGCCGTCGGGGAGCGGGACCGGGCCGCCGTCGACGGTGAAGCGGTACTCGTAGCGGAGCGCGTCGCCGTCGGCATCCGTCGCCGGCGACTTGACGAGCACGCGCAGCGGCGCGGTGACGGTGGGCCGCTCGCTCGCGAACGCCACCGTAGGCGCGGTGGGTGGCGCGTCGTCGACCACCACCTCCTGCGCCGCGGGGGCGCCCGGCCCCTCCCCGTCCCACGGCGTGGCGAGCACCCTCACCCGCTCGTGCTTGCGGAACTCGTTCGGCGGGAGCGCGTCGTGGCCCCCGCCGGTGGGCTTCGCGTCCCGGGACCAGGCGATCTTGAGCGTGACCTTCTCGCCGTCGACGTCCTGGGCGGGCTCGACGACGACCATCCGGATCGTGTCGCCGCCCTTCGGGCGGGCGGGCTCGATCGCGATGCGCGGCGGGGTCGGCGGCGTGTTGCCGACGGTCACGGTCGCGGTCGCGGAGGGGCCGGCGGCCTCGCCGTCGTGCGGGGTGACGGTGACCTGGAACACGTCCGCGCGCACGACCTCCGCGCCGGGCACCTCGCGCCCCTCCGCGGTGGCCCGCGAGAACGGCGCGCCGTTCTTCTTCCACTCGATCCGGTAGGCGACGACGTCGCCGTCGACGTCGAGCGAGGGCTCGACGATGGACACGCGCAGCGGCTCGCCGCGGCGCGGCCGGGCCGGGCGGATCTCGACGCGGGGCGCGCCGGGCGGCGTGTTCCGGACGGCGACCGTCGCCTTCGCGGCGATCCCCTCCAGCTGCCCGTCGAACGCGCGGACGTCGACCTCGACCTTCTGGTGCTTGCGGAAGAGGAGGCCGTCGAGCGTGGCGGCGGCGAGCGGGAGGTTGCGCGGCTGCCCGTCGACGGTCCAGCGGTAGCGGTAGGTGATCGGGTCGCCGTCCGGGTCGACCGCGGGCGCCTCGATGCGCGCGCGCAGGGCGGCGCCGCGGCCGGGCGTGAGCGGATCGAGGGAGACCTGCGTCGCGCCGGGCGGCGTGTTGCCGACGCGCACGCTCGCGACCGCGGCAGGGCCGGTGAGCTCGCCGTCGCTCGCCACCACCCGCGCGGTGAGGAGCGCCCCGCGCCGCAGGAGATTTCCCGGGAACTTCTCGCCGCGGTAGCCGGTCTCGAGCCCGTCGAGGAGCCAGGTGATCTCGTAGGTGAGCTTGTCGCCGTCCGGATCCTCGGCGGCGGTCTTCACGACGGCGCGGATGTCGCCCGCGCGGGTCGGTACCGGCGGGTCGAGCGCGATGGCGGGCGCGCCCGGCGCGGTGTCGAGCACCTGCACCTCGGGGCTCTCCCAGGTCTGGCCGTTGCCGCCGCCGGGCGTGGCGAGGACGAAGCGCCACCGCTCGCCGCGCTTCACGGTCCGGGGGGGCAGCTCCTTCTTGTTCTCGAGCGCGGGGACGGGCTTCCCGTCGCGCAGCCACTGGATGTGCGGCGCGGGGAGCGCCTCGTTCGGCCCCGCGTCGAGCCAGCTCGCGCGCCAGCGCGCGTGGACCACGTCGAGCGCCCGCGGCGCGCCCGGATCGATCGAGAGCTCCTTGTAGCCGGGCGGGTTCGGGCCGTAGCGCCCGCCGTGACCGGGATCGCGCGCGGGGCCGGCCCAGGGGATCGCCACCCGGGCGGCGCCGGTCTTGCCGGCGCGCACCGCGTGGAGCGCGCCCGTCGGCAGGCCGACGAAGATCGTCGGGGTGCCGTCTCCGGTCGCGTCGTAGACGAGGGGCGAGGCGCCGACGTCGGAGGCGTTGAGCGCGTGCGGGAAGCCGGGGAGCGGCTTGCCGTCGGCCGCGAGCGCCGTGACCGTCCCGTCGGACGTGACGGCCACGATCTCGAGGAGGCCGTCGCGATCGAGATCGCCGATCGCGGGGCCGGAGAAGAGGCGCGAGCCGATCTTCACCGGGAACCCCGGCAGCGGGTCGCCGCGGGCGCTCACCGCGTGGATCACGCCGTCCGCCGAGGCGAACACCACGTCGAGCCGCCGGTCGTTGTCGAGATCTGCGATCGCCGGACCCTCGTAGATCCGGTAGCCCGCGCGCACCGGGAAGCCGGGGAGCGCCTTGCCCCGCCCGTCCACCGCGTACACCCCGAAGTCCTGGCTCGCGACGACGAGGTCCATCTCGCCGTCGTCGTCGAGGTCCGCGAACGCCGGCGCGCCGGTGACGGTGAACTTGGTCGTGAGGGGGAAGCCGCTGCGCGGCCGGCCGGTGCCGTCGAGGACGTGCACCTTGCCGTCCTCGCAGCCGAGCGCGATCGAGCGGCCCCCGCCGAAGCGGGAGGAGGAGACGGTGCTCGTGACGGCCGACCCGACGGTGGCGGGCCAGCCCGAGAGCTCGCGCCCGCTTCGCTTGAACGCGTGCACGCGCCCCTTGTCGTCGCCGACGAGGAGCTCCGGCTTGCCGTCGCCGTCCACGTCCCCGAAGGAGACGCCGGCCCGGGCGCGCGCGCCGAGCTGGACGGGAAACCCCGAGACCACCCCGCCGCTCCAGAGGAACAGCCGGCCCGAGGTGGTGACGACCGCGATCTCCGGCCGCCCGTCCCCGTCCATGTCGGCCGCCGCCGCCGCCCCCGCGGCGACCTCGCCGGCCCCGAGCGAGAGCGGGAAGCCCGGCACGACGCTGCCGTCGCCGCGGAAGGCGAGCACCTTGTCGCCCGCGGTGACCACCACCGCGGGCGCGCCGCCGATGGAGACGCCGATGGCCTGCTGCGAGATCCGGCCGCCGGCGTCGCGCGGGAAGTTGGAGAGCGCGGAGGCGCCGAGGGCGAGAGCGAGGAGGAGGTGGGTCATGGGTTTCGGCCGCCGATGAGGTCTTCGAGCTTGCGATCGCGCTCGACCGGGGTGGGCCCGGCGCCGGCGCGGGCGGGCTCGAGGAGCGCGACGCCGCGCTGGCGCCCGACGACGTAGATGCCGAGCGCGGCGACCGGAACGTTCGACCCCTCGGGCTCCGCGACGAGCGCGACGGCGAACGCGCTCCGCTTGTCGTCCGGGTGGCGCCAGTAGAGGAACGTCCGGCCGGCGACGCAGCCGAACCGGTCGCGGGTGCCGGCGCGGAGCGTCTCGACGGCGGCGTCGGCCTCGCGGAGCTCGCGCTGCGCGACGTCCGCTTCGGCCGCGAGCTGGCGCGCCCGCGCGCGGCGCTCCTCGGCCTCCTTGAAGAGGCGCTCGGCGTCGCGACGGACCCGCCGGGCGGCGACGCCGTGCTCCGCGCCGACGAGCGAACGCTCGAAGCTCTCGGCCCAGGCGGCCTCGACCTCGTCCCAGAGCTTCGCGCGGCGCCGGTCGGCCGCGCCGTACTCCTCCTCGAGGGCGCGGCGGAGCCGCTCGTCGTCCGCGCCGCCGAGGCGCGCCCAGAGATCGGAAGCCCGCGTCCGCTGCTCCTCGAACTCGCCGACGAGCGCGAGCGCCCGGTTCTCGTGCACCTGCGCCTCCGCCGTGAAGCGGGTGCCCTCGTCCTCCACCTCGCCCGACCGGGAGAAGGTGTCGACCGCGGTCCGCTGCGCGATCTCGGAGCGAAGCGCCATGAGCTCGGACTGGGAGAGGAGGTCCTCGTGCCGCTGGCGCGCGTCCCGGAGCGCGGCGGCCGCCCGCTGCCAGTCGGACCACCAGGCGGCGAAGGTCGCGCTCTCCAGGAGCTCGCGAAGGTCCTCGAGGCGCACGGACTTCATCGGCTCACCGCGAGCGCTCCGGTCAGTTCACCGGCTGGAAGACGAACGGGTACTCCACCGTCACCGGCCCGGAGGGCCGGAACTGGGTGCGCCAGGTCCGCATCGTGTTCATGATGCAGGCCGCGACCTCGGCCGAGCCGAGCGAGTTCTGCGCGGTCGTGACGTCGGACAGCCCGCCGGTCTCGAGGATGGTGAAGCGGATGGAGATCTTGCCCTTCAGGCTCGGGTTCCGCTTGAGCGCGTTCTCGTAGCAGGCCTTGATGAGCCCCATGCGCGCCCGGACGAAGGCGCCGAGCTTGCCCTGGTCGATGTCGGAGGAGTCGACCTCCGCCTCCTCGGCGGCGACGGAGCCGGACACCTTCACCTCGGTCTTCGTGCCGAGGGCGACCTTGCCGCCGCCGCTCGTCGCGAGCGCGCCGATCTGGGCGGTGCCGCCCTCGCCGCCGCCCTTGCGACCGCCGCCGGCGCCCGGGTCGGTCGCGACCGCCACGCCGCCCGCGCCGGACAGGGCCGAGGCGACGTCGCCCATGCCGCCGCCGGCGCCGAACACGTCGGCGACCGCGCCACTCGCCGCGCCGGGCCCGAGGGCGCCGAGCACCTTGAGGAGCCCCTTCGACTGCACGGCCTTCGCGACCGCGGCCTGGCGCGCCGCCTTCTTCTGGGCGACCGCCTCCGGCGGCTCCGCCTTCTTCTCCTCGGGCTTCTCCTGCTTCTGCTGCGCTGCGGGCTCGGGCTTCTTCTCCTCCACCTTCGGCGGAGGCTGGGGCATGCGCTCGGGGATGAGGACCTTTGCGTAGCGGTCCGGGATCTCCTCGAGCGAGACCTCCTTCGGCAGCTCGGTGTTCGCGAGCGCGATGTAGAAGCCGGAGTGGAGCAGGAAGGACACGGCGAGCACGGTGACGAACAGCCGGTCCATGCTCCGGAAATGCGCGCCCTTCGCCTCCTTCGGGAGCGCCGGCTTCGGCACCTCCGCGGGCGGCGCGACGAACTGCCAGAGCAGCGTGACCTCGCCGAGGACGATCTTGCCCCGCTGGTCGTCGTTCACCGGGACCGAGCAGGCCTTTCCGGCCTGCTTCGCGACGCCCTGCGAGACGAGCGCGCCGAGCTCGGCGGTCCCCTGCGGACCCTGCACCCGCCCTTCGGCGTCCGCCTCGAAGTGGAGGACGTACTTGTCGCCGTGGAAGGTGAAGACGGTGACCGACTCCGGGACGTTCGCGGCCGGGACGACGATGGCGTTCTTGGCGCCGGTGCCGAGCGTGACGGGCTGGCGCGCCGGGAGCACCCGCTCCTCGACGATCTTGCCTCCTTGGATCACGCCGATCCGGAGGACCTTCTCCTGCTGCGCCGCCATCTAGCGTCCCATCTCCTCGCGGCACCCGCGGGCTAGAACGGGTCCTTCTCGACGGCCCTCGTGACCTTCGGCAGCAGCGGGTCGATGCGGTCCAGATCCCCGTAGTTCAGGTTCGCCCGAGGCATGAGGAACATCGCCTGGGGCTTCTGGATCCGGCCCTCGACCTTCATCTCCTCGAGCCGGAGGATCTTCCGCGGCGCCTGCTTCTTCTTGTCCGCCGCGCTCTGCGCGCGCGCGGGGACGGCGATGATCGTTAGCATGGCGGCCGAGAGGGCCACAAGCAGGCGCGGGGCGGTCACGGTGCGCTCCTTTCCACACCCCTCGCCGGCGCGGCCGCCGCGGTGGTGCTCGCGGGAGCCGGGTCGATGGCGGGGGCGGAAGTCGCTCCCTCGCCCCCGGCACGAGCCGGGGGAGAGGGTCGGGGAGAGGGGGCGACGGGGGTTTCGGCCACCGGCGCTGGCGCTGGCGCCGGCGCCGGCGCCGGCGCCGCGGTCGGGGTCGCGATCGGGATCGGGGTCGGCGCCGCGGTCGCGGTCGGGGTCGCGGTCGGCGTCGGGGTCGCGGTCGGGGCCGGAGCCGCCGGTTCGGTGGTCGTGAACGTGGTCGCGGCTTCGGTCGTGGCCGCCGGCACCTTCGCCGTGCTCGACAGCGCGGCGGCGTCCATCGCCGCCGCGCGCTTCGCCTCCGCGGCGCGCTGCGCCTCTTCGGCCTTCCGATCGGCTTCCGCCTTCGCGGCGGCCGCGATCGCGGCCTCCTTCGCCGCGGCCTCCTCCTTCTTCTTCACCTCGGCCTCGCGGCGGAGCCGATCCTTCTCCTCGCGCTGGACCCGCTTCTTCTCCCGCTCGATCGCCTTCGCCGCGTCCTTGCGGTACTCGGCGATGCGCGGATCCTGCGCGCCCTTCTGCTCGTAGACGTCGAAGAACGCGACCGCCTGCTCGAGCCGCGCGAGCGCGGGCGTGCCGGGCTTCTCGCCGTCGAGGTAGAGGACGGCGAGGTTGTAGTCGACCTCGCCGAGGCTCGGATCGAGCTCGTGGGCCTTGCGGTACGCGGCCTCCGCCTTCTCGAACTGCTGCGTGCCGCGGTACGCGTTCCCGAGGTTCAGCCAGACGAACCCGCTCCGCGGCACGTACCTCGCCGCCGCCTCGAGCTCCCCCACCGCGCCCAGGTAGTCCTCGGCGTCGGCGAGGAGGACCCCGTAATTCGCGCGCGCCTCCGCGTAGTCCGGGCCGAGCGCGGCGGCGGTCCGGAAGTCGTCGAACGCCTGCGGCCGGTTCTTCAGGGCGAGCTCGACGAACCCGAGGCGGTTCCAGACGGCCGGATCCCGGTCGTCGACCGCGCGCGCGTTCTCGAGCACCATCTTCGCGAGCTCGTTCCGGTTCTTGCGGTGGTAGACGGTGCCGAGGTTCACCATGGCGGCGAGATCGCGCTCGTCGAGCTTGAGCGCCTTGCGCGAGGCCTCCTCGGCGAGGTCGAGCCGGTCCGAAGCGAGTGCCACGTCCGCGAGGGCGTCGAGGAGCGCCGGCGACTCGGGGTCCTTTGCGAGCCGGGCCCGGACGTCGGACTCGGCGCCGGCGAGGTCGCCGGCGCGGATCCGGATCCGGACGAGGCTGCGCGCTGCCGCGACGAACCGCGGGGCGTCGTCGAGCACGCGGCCGTACATCGCGGCGGCCGCGTCGGGATCGCCGAGCCGCTCCCGGAGGATCGCGGCGTCGAGCCCGGCGTGGACGAGCGTCGGGTCGGAGTCGTAGGCGCGCTCGAAGCTGGCGGCGGCGAGCGGGAGGTTCTCCTGCCCCTCGAGCCGGACGCCCTCGGTGAACTGGTACTTCGCGATCGCCGCCTCTTCGGGGGAGGCGAGCATGCGCGCGGCCGGGAACGCGGGCGCCGCCGGGGCCGCGGGCGCCGCCGCTGCGGCGGGGACCACCGCCTCGGGCGTCGCCGGCGCGGACGACTTCGGCTCGGCCGCCCGCGCCGGGGCCACCCCGCCGGCGAGGAGCGCCGCGGCGAGCGTGGCCGCCGCGCGCCGCGCGAGGGGGTGGGCGTCGCCTGCCCGGTGGGTTCGCAGCGCCATCGTCCTAGAGCCCCTTCAGCCGCTTCTTGGCTTCCGACACCTGCGACTTCGCCTCGGGATCCCCGACGCCCGGGAGCGCCACGGCGGCGCCGTACGCGGCCTTCGCCTGGGCCTCGAAGAGCCGCCCCGACCGGACGAGCGCGCGGGCCGCGATGGCCGGCTCGGCCCGGGCGCACCGCTCGTCCGCGCCGAACGCGAGGTACCGCGCCGCAGCCTCGGCGGCGTGCCCGGCGACGTCCAGCTCGGACGCGACGTTCCGGAGCGCGACGCACCGGCTCGCCGAGTCGGGCCAGCGCTGCAGGAACTCCTCGTAGATCTTCGCGGCGACGGCGTGGTCGCCCTTCCGGGAGCGGTACGCGGCGAGCCGCAGCGCGTCCTCCCCGGTCACGCCCGCCCCGGGGTGATCCTGGAGGAGCTTCTCGCGCGCGGCAGCCGCCTTGGCGGGCTCGTTCGCCTGGTCCCACGCGACGCCCGCGTTGTGGAGGGCGCTCGCGGCGTCTTGGGACCCGGGCTCGGCGGCCGCGGCCTCGAACGCCTGCGCCGCCTCGGCGGGCTTCTGCTGCTTGAGGAGGTCCTCCCCCTGCGCGAAGCGCCCGGCGGAGCGCTCGCGGGCGAGCGCCTGCGCGACCTTCGTGAACGCGGTCTTCTGGTCCGCGGGCGCCTTCGCCGCCTCGGCCTCGGCGCGGGCGCGGAGCTTCTCCACCGACGCGAGCCAGCCGCCGCGGTCGCCGCGGGCGAGGTGGGTCGCGAGGTAAAGCGGGACCGCATCCTCGAGCAGCTTCGGATCCGCGGGCCAGCGATCGAGGGCGGCGTCGAGCCGGCGGCGCGCGTCCTCGGGCTCGCCGTAGCCGAACTGCACCTCGGCCGCGGCGAGGGCGATCTCCGGCCCGGAGAGGCGCCGGTCGGCGGACCCGGCGCGCCCGCCCGGATCGGCGGCGGCGCGCGCGAGGTAGGCGTCCGCCGCGTCGACGACCCGCTTCCACGCAGGCGGGAGCGGTCGCGCGCCGTCCTTCCGGTCCGCCCCGAGCTCGAGCTTCTCGAGCTGGCCGGCCTTCACCGCCGCGTTGGCGGCGCCGATCCAGGCGGTGGCGGCGAGCCGCGCGCCCACCGCCCGCGAGACGTCGCTCGCGTGGCCGTCCTGCACCACGACCCCGGCGGCCTCGACCGCCGCGTCCCACCTCTGCGCGCGGAGGAGCACCTCGGCCGCGCGGACGCGCAGCGGCACGCGCCACTCGCCGAACGCGGCGCGCCCGGCGAGCTCGGCGTAGGCGGCGCCCGCGGCGGCCCAGTCCGCGCGGGCCTGATCGTGCGCGGACCCGGCGCCGTCGCCGCGCGCCTCCTGCGCCTGCGCCGCCTGGAGCGCGTCGCGCTCCGGCCCCTCGGGCAGCGACGAAGCCGGGGGCAACACCGGCTCCGCCTGGTGCGAGCGCCCGCCGCCCGCGGTGGCGCAGGCGGCCGCGAGGGAGAGGAGGAGGATGGTCGGGAACCGGCGCACGCTACTTCCCCTTCCCCTTGGCCCGCTTCGGCGCCGCCTTCGCGGCGGGCTTGGTCTTCGCCCCCGGGGCCTTGGCGGCGGGCTCCGTGGCGGCAGCAGGGACCGCCTCCGCGGCAGCCGGCGCGGCGGCGGGCGCCGGGGCCGCGTCGGGGGCCGCCGCGGGTGCGCCCGCGACCGCCTCCGATCCGGGCTCCGACGGAATCGCGCGGCGCGACGGGCCGTCGAACGAGTCCGCGAACCGCGCGGGGGAGGTGTCGAGCGCGAGGAGGCGCGACTTCGCCTCCTTCAGCACCGGGTACTCCTTCGGCCGGTACCGCGCGAGCGACTCGCCGACCTTCTTCGTCCACTCGTTCTTCACGTGGAGCTTGCGGGCGGCGTCGATCGCCTGGACGTACACGCCGACCGCCTGGTCCTCGAACGGCTGGGCGGCCTGGGCGAGCGCGTCCTGGTACGCGGCGAGGTACTCCTCCTGCCCCTTCTTCTTGAACTCGGGCGGCACCGGCGCCTCGTAGATCGTCTGGGCGAGCCGCTCGAGCAGGAAGGCCTTGCGGTAGAAGGCAGCCAGGATCCAGTCCGGCCGCCGGTACCGCATCACGTCGTCGTACTGCGGCGCGACCTTCTTCGCCTCGCCGAGCTTCGCCTGGAGCGCGGTCTTGAGCTTCTTCGTGTTGGTGGTGGCCGGGAGCATGATCCGGTCGTACCGGTCGAAATCGTACTCGGCGAGGCGGAACTTCGCCTCCGCCGCGGCGGCGGCCGCGCGCGCGTTCTGGTCGGGGCGCAGCCCGCGCCGCGCGAACTCGGTGACCGCGTCCTGGTACCCGGCGCGCGCGCCCTTCTCGTCGCCGAGCGCCCGGTGCGCGAGCGCGATCTCGAGGTGGGCCTGGACGACGAGGTCCGGCTCCTTCGCCTTCGCGAAGCGCTTCACGAACTCCTGGAGCGCCTGGACCTCGCGCTTGCGGTCGCCCATCTTCTCGTAGACGAGGGCCGCGTGGAACTGCGTGCGGGCCGCGTCCTCCGCGTCCGGGTAGAGCGCCGCGTACCGGGCGAACGCCGCGGCGGCCTTGGCGTAGGACTGTAGATTCTCGAGCGAGCGGGCGGCATTGTAGAGCGCGTCCTTGCGGTGCTTCGACTGCGGGTAGTTCTCGACGAGCGCGAGGTAGCGGTCGACCGCCTTGTCGAAGTCGTAGGTGTTCTCGGCGTTGTACCCGACGCGGAAGAGCGCCTCGTCGGCGAGCTCCGCCTTCGGGTATTCGACCGCGAGCCGCTCGTAGAGGCGCAGCGCGCTCTCGAACCGGCGCGCGTGCTCGTAGCAGCTCGCCGCGTTGTAGAGCGCCTTGTCCGCGAACTCGTGCTTCGGCTCCTCCGCGACGAGGGCGAGGAAGAGCCTCGCCGCGTCCTCCCAGCTCCTCGCCTCCATCTGCTGCATGGCGCGGTTGAAGCGGCCGCCGAGCTTGAACTTCTGGAGGGTGGCGTAGAGCTTCGGGTTCTTCGCGACCTCCGACGACTGGAGGCGCGCGGAGGTCTCCTCCACGAGCGCCCAGTCCTTCATGGTGAGGTAGCTCTCGATGATGAGGTTCGCCGAGAACGGGGCGACGTCGGAGGCGGGCCAGCGGGCGACCACCTCCTCGAAGCGGCAGCGCGCCTCGTCGAAGTCGCCGTAGCGGTAGAAGATCTCGCTCGCCTTGTAGGCGATCGCCGCGCCCTTGGGATGGGCGGGGAACCGCGCGAGGAGGATGTCCGAGTCGCGCACGAGGTGGACGTACGCGTACGGGATCGCCTCTGCCCTCACCGCCTCGTTCTCACGCCGGTCGGTGGAGACCAGGGTCTTGCGGTCGTCGAGCTCGCCGCTCCGCTGCAGCCGGACGATCTCGCCCTCCCAGGAGATGATCGCGGAGAGCGCGGAGTCGCCCTCGTAGCGGTCGGCGGCGGGATCGTCGCGGACCGCGCCGTAGACGCGGGCGGCGGCGTCGAACTCGAGCGCGTTGTAGAGGCAGTCGGCGTAGTTGAAGGAGAGCTCGTAGGCCTGCTTCGAGTGGGGGAAGCGGGTGAGGTAGTCGCCGTAGGCGCGGGCCGCGACGCGGTACTCCGAGACGGCGGCCTCGAGCTTCGCCTCCTGCTTGAAGGTCTGGGCCTGCTGGTGGTGGAAGCTCGCGGCCCGCAGGAGGCCGCGCTCGACGAGCTCGCGCACCGTGGCGACGAGCTCCGGATCGCCCTTGTTCCGCTCCCACCAGGCGGAGCCCTCGTAGTAGCTCCGGACGAAGAGCTCGCGCTCCTTCGCCTCGCGCTCGAACTGCCGGTCGCGCGACCAGGCGAGGACGATCTTCGCGTGGACCTTCGGGGCCTCGGGGGAGAGCGGCGCCAGCGCGAGGACGTGCTGGTAGGCCTCGACCGCCCGCCCGTACTTCGTCTCGTCGAAGTAGACGTCGCCGAGCCGCGCGAACACCTCCACCTCGTAGGCGCGGTGCCCGATCGTCTCGAAGTACGCCTTGGCGCGGTCGACGCCGCCCCAGGTCTCGTCGGCGAAGCTGATCGCGGTGTACTGGACCGCCTCGGGCCAGACGTCGCCCCCGGGCTTCCCCCCCGTGCCGCCCGCCTTCGCCACGTAGTGGTCGAGGAGGCGCGTGAACGACTCCACCGCGTGCGGGAAGTCGTCCATCCGGTAGTAGGTCCAGCCGAGCTTGTAGATGGCGCGCGCGAAGAGCGAGTGCTCGGGGAAGTCGTACATCCGCGCGAACGCCTCGGTCGCCTTCCGGAGCGAGTCGGCCTGCACGTCGTCGAAGTGCCAGTCGCCGAGCCTCACCCACGCCTCGGCCACGAACGGGCTCTTCGGGTACCGGTCGATGAGGAGCTTGTAGGTCGCCTGGGCCTCCTCGCCCTGCGCCATCTCGGCGAGGCAGTACGCGAGCAGGTAGTAGGTGCCGTCCGCGAACTTGTAGTCCGGGAAGGTGGTGATGAGCGTCTGGTAGAGCGCGATCGACGGGGCGTAGCTCTTCAGCGGCTCGCGCGGCGGGTCGCGCCCCTCCGCGATCGCGCGCTTCGACTCCTCGCGGTGCACGGTGGAGGCGAGGTCGAAGTCGTCGTTCGACTTCTCGTAGTAGAGCTCGGCGAGGCGGAACATCGCGTCCGGCGTGAAGACCGGGTCGTCCGGGTAGCGCGCGACGAACTCCTCGAAGCGGGCGATCGCGGCGTCGCGCTCGTTGCGCTCGAGCACCTCGAGGTCGCGGATCGCCTGGTCGTAGTTCTCGGAGAGGAAGCGCCGGCGCTCGTCGAACTGCCCCTGCACCCGGCCCTGCACCTCGGCGCGGAACCCGCGCGCCTCCTCCTCGAAGCGCGCCACCGCCTCCTCGAGCTCCGACTTCGCCTGCGACTGCGAGACGAGCGGCTGCGCGACGTGCCGCTTCAGGATCCCCACGCGGGCGCGGTCGGCCTGCGAGGTCCGGTCGCGGCACGAGACGTACGCCGGCGCGCGCACCTCCTCGACGCGCTTCAGCGAGCTGCCCTCGGCGGCGGCGGGGGACGGGAGGACCGCGGCGAGCGCGGCGGCGAGGGCGGCGGCGCGCAAGGCTAGTCCACCTCCCGCGCGAGTGAGCGGAACTCGCGGTCGAGCTGCTGGACCTCGGTGTCCTTCTGGATCGCGAGCGACTGGATCTTCTCGAGGCGGGCCCGCTTGCGGCTCCAGGCGACGTCCACGATCCCGACGTCGGCCTTGAGCACGATCCGGTAGAACATGCCGCGCACGTCGGCGATGGAGCGGACCGCGATCGCGCCGAGCACCTCGCGCGCACCCTGGAGCACGCCCTCGAGCGCGCCCTCCTCGCCGGCGAGGGCGATCCGCTCCGCCGAGATGCGCGAGCGGAATGCGTCCGCGCGGCGCGTCGCCTCGGCCGAGACGCCGAGCTTCAGCGAGCGGGCGCGGGTGCGGACGTCGGCGAGGCGCGCGCGCCCCTGGTCCATCCGCTCGAAGGGCTCGCGCTCGGGGGTGCTGCCGCGCGCCGCCTCGGCGGCGCCGCGCTGCACCTCGACCGCCTCGAGGAAGGCCGCGCGGACCCGCGACTCCTCCGTCATCTGCTCCACGCCGCCCGCGGCGTCGCGGACCGCGGCGATCGCCTGGCGCGCCGCCGTGATCTCGGCGTCGTACTCCTCGACGATCGCCCGCTGCCGGCGGAGCTCCTCCGCGATGTCCTGGCGGGCCTCGCTGTCGCCGCGGATCTCGGCGCGATTCTTGTCGAGCCACTCGTCGACGCCGTCGATGGCGGCGAGGCACCCGCCCCGGGCGAGCTCGAGCCGGAAGACCGCTTGGCCGATCGAGTCGACGCGCGCGCGCATCCGCTTCAGCCGCTCCTCGTTCGCCATCGGCGTGCGGGGGAGCGCGTCGAAGCGCCGCTCGGCCTCGACGCGCGCCTGGCGCGCCCGGACGAGGTCGCCACGCCGCTCGGGGAGGAGCGCGCGCTCGGCGGCGGCCGCCGCCGCCTCGACGTAGGCGCCCTCGGCCTTCGCGGCGGCGTTCTCCACCGCCTGCGCGTGGGCGTAGGCGCGCTGCAGCGCCGCGAACGCGTCGATGCCGCCGCCGCGCTGGAGCAGCGCCTCGAGCCGCACCGCCACGTCCCGCGCCTCCGCCACGTCCGCGCGGGCGGCGTCCACGCCCCGCACGAACCCGAGCGCGGTCGCGACCTCGCGGCTCGTGGTGGCCCAGCGCACCGCGACCGGCGGCAGGATGGGCGCGACCTCGAAGGCGCTCCCCTTCCGCCCGATGAGCTCGTCGTAGTAGCGGAGCGGGTCCTCGCCCATCGAGAGGATCGCGTCGATCTCGTCGCGCACCGGCGCGTAGGTGTTGATGACGACGTTGTAGGTCTCGGTGGCCTCTGCGTAGCGGCCGAGCCGCAGGAGCAGGTGCCCCTTCACCACCGTCGCCTCCGGCGCGAGGGGCGAGTCCGGCTCGAGCTCCGGGATGAAGGACGTCATCCGCAGCGCGTCCTCGTACTTCTTGCCGCGGATGTGGGCGAGCGCGATCTCGTAGGTCGCCTCGGCGAAGCGCGAGGAGGTCCAGGGCACCGCCGCGTACCAGCCGATCGCGGCGCCGGCGTCGCCCATCTGCGTGTGGACGCGGCCGAGCGCGAGCGTGCAGAGGTCGCGCAGCTCCACGTCGCGGTCCGTCTGGGCCTCCGCCTTGGCGCACCGCTCGAACCACTGCAGCGCGCGGTGGAAGTTCTGCTCCTGGATGCGGAGGACGCCCTGGAAGTACCAGGCCTGCAGCTGGAAGGGCGGGCCGACCTGCTCGAACGCCGCCGTCGCGCGGGAGATCCGCTCGGCCTGCGGAAGGTCGATGCGCTGGTAGGCCGCCTTCGCGACGAGGTACCGCACCTCGGGCGGCGCCTCCGTCCCCGCGGCCCGCTCGAGCTCGAGCAGCCTCTCGACGTCCTTGTGCCGCCGCTCCTTCACGGCGCAGTCGAGCGCGCCGGAAACGGCCTGGGCGCGGTGGGCCACGTCGGAGCGCCCGAGGTAGTCGAGGTAGCGGAGCCGCGCCGCACCGCAGAGGTCGTGCCGCCGGAGCGCGTCGGCGAGGAGGAAGGTCGCCTCGGCCCGGTCCGGCGCGCTCGCCCAGGTGGGCTCGTCCACCACCTCGGTGAGCATGATCGCCGCGTGGAGCCAGTCGCCGAGCTCGTACTGGAGCTGCCCGTCCTCGAACCGCCGCTGCGCGTGGACCGCGGGCGGCTCCTCCGCGCGGAGGCCGAAGCGCTCCGCCGCGGCGAGCCGCTCCTCGATCGCCTGCGTCTCCTGGTCGAGGAGGTCGAGCGGATCGGGCGGGCGGGCCGCCGCGACGCGGGCCGACGCGCCGAGCGCCGCGACCGCGATCACGGCCGAGGCGAGCCGTGTACGGCGGAAAGTCACTTCCCCTTGCCTTCCGCGTCCGCGGCGCGCTTCGACTCGTCGCGCACCACCGCCAGGTCGTACCGGATCGCGGGGCGATCCTTCAGCTCCGCGGTGAGGCCGCCCTTCTCGAACCCGACGATCCGGATCGTGTTCACCTTCCCCGGCTCGGCGTTGAAGGTGTAGGAGGACTGGACCTTGAACTTGTAGCCCTGCAGGTAGCTGAAGAGGCCGTAGCCGTGGCCGCGGTAGGTGAGCTGCACGGCGATCTGGTGGTTCCCCGGCACGATCCGGCCGTTGAAGATCTCGAACTCGGCGCGCTTCTCGAGGTCGCCCTCGACGTCCACCTTGGAGTAGATCGGCGCGCCGTCGAGCGCGTACGAGACGGACTCGAGGTAGAACGACGACCCCATCTCGTTGCGGTGGACGAGCACCGCCTTCGAGCCGGTCGTGATGTCGCCGCCGATGACCATCTCCTGCAGGTTCATCAGGCGCGCCTTGGTCCGGAAGATCTTCTCCTTCAGATCGGAGACGCGCTCCTCGAGCGCGCGGACCTTGAGCTCGTTCGCCTCGTCGGCGGTGACCGGCTTCGCCCCGTCGGCGACGGCCGGCGCGGCGGCGGCGCTCGACGAGGCCGGCGGCGCGGTGGCCGCCGGGGGCGGCGGCGGGGGCGGCATCGCCGTCCTGGCCTGCGCGAAGACGAGCGCCGGTGTCGCGGCGCACAGGACGGCCAACGACCGAAGGAATCGCGCCACGATCAAACCTCCGCCGGGGTTCCCCCCCGTAATCCGTGTGAGGGCAGGGACTTATACCACGGCACTGGCGGGGCGATGGGAGCGAAACTGCGGCGGCGCCTGCGGCGCCTAGCTGCCCTTCTTGAGCTCGGTCAGCACGAGCTTCGCGACCGACTTGAGCGTGTCGAAGACGCCCACGCCCGTCGGCGCGACCGCCTGGAACGACGGCACGTTGGTCGGGTTCAAGAGGCGGTGCAGCTCGTCCATCGTCGCGATGTTCGGGAGGTCGCGCTTGTTGTACTGCACGACGTACGGGACCTTCTCGAGGTCGTAGCCCTGCTCGGCGAGGTTCACGCGGAGGTTCTCGACCGACTCGAGGTTCGCCTCCATGCGCTCGATCTGCGAGTCGGCGACGAAGACCACACCGTCGACGCCCTTCAGGATGAGCTTGCGGGACGCGTCGTAGAAGACCTGGCCCGGCACCGTGTAGAGGTGGAAGCGGGTCTTGAAGCCGCGGATCTCGCCGAGCGAGAGCGGCAGGAAGTCGAAGAAGAGCGTCCGCTCGGTCTCGGTGGCGAGGGAGA
Organism: Anaeromyxobacter sp.; assembly: GCA_036390155.1. Taxonomy (GTDB): domain Bacteria; phylum Myxococcota; class Myxococcia; order Myxococcales; family Anaeromyxobacteraceae; genus Anaeromyxobacter. The sequence goes on along the minus strand of DASWCJ010000176.1, from coordinate 13,747 downwards.
TCATCTTCCCCTTCGCCTCCGGATTCGTCTTCGCGTAGACGTACTGGAGATTCGTCGTCTTCCCGCAGAGACCGGGACCGTAATAGACGATCTTGCAGTTGATCTCGCGCGAGCTGTAGTTGATGAAGCTCATCCGGGGATCACTCGCTGAACAGGTTGTCGATGTCGTCGTCGGTGATCTCTGCGAACGGGCTCGCCGCTCCCGGCGCGGCCTGCTTCTTCGCGAGGACCTCGAACACCTTCGCGAGCTCTTCCCCGGCCTTCTTCACCCTGAGGCGCACGAGCCCCAGGGAGCTCTTCGCATCGAAGATGACGACCAGGACCACCCGGCCGCCCACGATGCTCATGTGGAGCGACTCTCGCTCGCCCTCGTGGAACTGGTTCGGGAACTCCTTCTCGCCGATGAGCTTCGCGAGCCCGCCCATCGCGGCCACGTTGCCCGCGGTGAGGGATGCGAGCGAGGTCGTGTCGAGGTTCTGCGCCTGACCGCTCGACGCGATGAGCTGCCCGTTCTTGTCGACGAGGAAGACGACCTTGGCGTTCGCGTCGCGCGTAAGGCGGTCGCAGATCCCGGCGATGAGCCGGAACTCCTCCTCATACATCACCAAGCCGGAATTCATGCGCGCTGGCTCTCCGCGAGACCGAGTTCAGGCCGAATACCAGGGAAACGCGCCGCATTCAATCCTGGCGCGGCACGTCAGCGGGCCTCGGCCTGGACCTCCGACTCCTCGGGCGCGCTGGCGAGCGGGGGATAAGTGAATGCGGTGTAGACGGAGATCGCGCCCCGGTGCTGCGCCCCGGCGGCCCGGTGAGCGCCGACGACCACGACCAGGCGGTCGGACGACCAGGTCGCGGTGCAGTCGCCCGCCACGCGATCCGGGCCGTACTGGGGGCAGGAGGTCTCCGGCGCCCGGCCGATGTCACGCTCGTACCGCTTCGCGAGGACCCGCCAGCTCGCGATCGCCGCGGGATCGTCGGAGGCGCGCGGCTGGACCTCGGTCACCGCCGCCGCCCGCCCGCCGCGGAAGAGGACCACGCAGGAGATCGCGTCGGCGGAGCCCTGCGGGCAGCCGAGGTAGGTGGTGGTGCCGGCGTCGCGCTGGACGAGCGTCGCGCCCTCCACCTCGAGGGCGTGCTCGACGTCCTCCCGCAGGCGACCGAGCGGAACGCCGGCGACGACGGGTGGAGAGGCCTCGTCGTACTCGACCCGGCAGACCGCGGTCGTCACGGCCGGGCCGGCGCCGCCGCGCGTGACGGTCACGGTCCAGCCGGGGCGGTCCCAGCCGGCCACGAGGAAGGGCTGCCCCTCGACGGCGGATCGCGCGTCGCCCACCCGGTCCGGCCGGCCCAGCTTACCGCCGGCGGCGTCGGCGAGCGCCTCTGCCTCGACGGCCGGCGCGGTCAGCTCCGCCGCGTACAGCCCGCGCGGCCCGAAGAGCAGCCTGCACCGGCCGCGCACGGGCGCGCCCGGGCAGCGGTCGGCCACGAGCACGTCGGGCTCGCTCGGCGCAGGGCGGGCCGGGATGCCGGCAGCCTTCAGCGAGGCCTCGGTGGCGCTCCGATCCGTCCCGAACTCGAGCCCGAGCGCGCGCGCCCCGGCGGGCGGATCGAGCTGGGCGTACCGCGAGGACGCGCAGCCTGCGAGGGCGAGGAGGGGAAACGCCCGGGCGAGCACCCGGGCCATCCGGGCGGGGGACCACTCGGGCTTCGCCCTCGCGCCCTTACGCTCACCGTCCAGTTGTGATGGGGTCATAGCTCCCGCCGGCCGGCGAGCGCGCGCGCCAGCGTGACCTGGTCAGCGTACTCCAGGTCTCCACCCATGGGTACACCCTGCGCGATCCGCGTCACCTTGAGCCCGATGGGCTTGAGCAGCTTCGTCAGGTAGAGCGCAGTCGCCTCGCCCTCCACGTCGGGGTTCGTGGCGATCACGATCTCGTCGGCGGGCTCGCGCTCGAGCCGCGAGAGGAGCTCACGGATCTTGAGGTCGTTCGGCCCGATCCCGTCGAGCGGGGACAGCGCGCCGTGGAGGACGTGGTAGCGCCCCCGGAACTCGTGGGTGCGCTCGATCGCGAGCAGATCGGGCACACCCTCCACCACGCAGACGAAGCGCGGATCGCGATCGGGGGAGGCGCAGAGGACGCATGGATCCCGATCGGTCAAGGTCTGGCAGGAGGAGCAGAGCCGCACGTCGCGCACGACGCCCGCGATCGCCTCGGCGAGATCGGTCGCGTATGCCGGGCCCGCCTTGAGGATGTGGAAGGCGAGCCGCTGCGCGCTCTTCTCGCCGATGCCCGGGAGCTTCGCGAGCTCCTTCACGAGCCGCGCGATCGGGTCCGCGACCGCCATCAGCCGAGGCCCGGGATCGTCACGCCGCCCGTCGCCTTCGCCATGTGCGCGTCGGCGGCGGCGCGCGCCTTCTCGACGCCCGCGTTCACCGCGGCGGAGACGAGGTCCTCGAGCATCGCGAGGTCGGCCGGGTCGCCGGCGGAGCCCGACGGCTCCAGCCCATGCTGCGGCTGCGCCTCCGCCCGCCGTCCGGCGGAGCCCGACGGCTCCAGCGCCTTCGGATCGATCGTCAGGCGGACGATCTCGCACTTCCCGTTCATCTGGACCTTCACGAGCCCGCCGCCGGACTCCGCGTCGACCGTGAGCCCGGAGAGCGTCTCGCGCGCGTCCGCCATCGCCTTCTCGAGCTTCTTCGCCTGCTTCATCAGGTACTGGATGTCCATCGATCTCCCTCGCGTTCCGTCCTGGCGGGGGGCCACTCGCCTTCGGCTCGCGCCCCCCCGATCCCCCCGCTCGCTCCGGGGCAGCCTCATCCGGCTGCCCCTGCGCTCACCTCATAGCTCCTCGATCTTGTCGACGCCGCCGTCGAGGATGCGCGCGGCCTCCCGGATGTTCGGATGGCCCTTCGCGGTCTCGCGCACCGCCGCCGAGCGGGCCTGCCGCTCCGCCGCCTCGACGTGGGCGAGCGAGGCGGGCGCGGGTGGGGCGCCCGGCGCTGCGGCGGCGGGGGCGACCGCGCCGCGCTTCACGACGAGCCGCGTCGGGCGGCCGAAGTGGCGCGCGAAGACCGCCTCGATCTCGGGGCGCCGCCGGTCGGCCGCGTCGGCGAGCATGCCGGGCGGAAGCTGGATGACGATCTCACCGTCGGTGAGCGAGAGCAGCGCGGCGTCCTTGAGCGCGGGAGCGGCGAGCGGGCTCACCTTCTCGACCTCGGCCACCGCGCCGCGCCAGCGCTCGGTGGGGTCGGCGGCGAGCGCGGCGGGGGTCGCGATCGGGGCCGGGGTCGCGATCGGGGTCGCGGTCGATGCGCCAAGGATCGGTCCAGGTCCAGGTCCAAGACCAAGTCCAGGTCCCGGTCCAAGACCAAGACCAGGACCGGGCCCACGACCAGGCCCAGGACGAGGACCGGGGGGCGGCGCACCCTGGGCGATCGCCTCCACGCGCGCGAGCAGCTCGGAGACCTCCGCGCCCGGCGCGAGGAAGACGCCCTCGAGCAGCGCGACCTCGAGCGCGTAGCGGGGCTGCTCCGAGAGCTTCACGTCCACCACCGCGCGCTGGACGAGATCGAAGAGCCGCGTCAGCTGCGCGGCGTCGCCCTGGGCCGCCTGGGCGCGGACCTCGGCGAGCTCGGCGTCGGCGAGATCGAGCGGCGTCGCCGGGACGAGCTTCGCGACGACGACGTTGCGCAGGTGGCGGACGAGCTCCTCCGCGACCCGCTTCATCTCGAGCCCGCGCGCGTGCAGCCCCGCGATCTCGGCGAGGACCGCGGCGCCGTCGCGCGCGAGAAGCGCACCCGCGATGCGGGAGATCGCGGCGGCGTCCACCGCACCGAGCGCCTCGGCGACCTCGGCGTCGCCCGGCGCCTCTCCGCACGCGGCGCGGATCTGGTCGAGCATCGAGAGCGCGTCGCGCATCCCGCCCTCGGCCTGGCGCGCGACGAGGGCGAGGGCCGCGGGCGAGAGCTTCATCCCCTCCGCCTCGGCCACCTTCGCGAGCTGATCCGCGATCTGCGGGAGCGTGAGCCGCCGGAAGTCGAACCGCTGGCAGCGGGAGACGATCGTCTCGGGCACCTTGTGGACGTCGGTCGTCGCGAGCACGAACTTCACGTGCGGGGGCGGCTCCTCGAGCGTCTTCAGGAGGGCGTTGAAGGCGCCCTGCGAGAGCATGTGGACCTCGTCCACCACGAACACCTTGTAGCGGTCGCGCGCGGGCCGGTACTTCACGGCCTCGACGATGTCGCGGACGTTGTCGACGCCGTTGTTCGAGGCGGCGTCGATCTCGACGACGTCGATGGCCCGACCCTCGGCGATCTCGACGCACGGCGTGCAGGCGCCGCAGGGCTCGGCGGTCGGCCCCTTCTCGCAGTTGAGGGCCTTCGCGACGAGGCGGGCGGTGGTGGTCTTCCCGACGCCGCGCGGCCCGGTGAAGAGGAAGGCGTGCGCGACCTGACCCGTCTTCAGCGCGTTCGAGAGGGTCCGGACCACGTGGGCCTGGCCCGACATCTCGCCGAAGCGCTGCGGCCGGTACTTCCGTGCGAGGACCAGGTACGTCATCGGGGGACCGCCTTCGGTACCAAAGAAAGGAGCCGGCCCACAATCCCCGGGCGCACGGAGGACCACCTACCGTTGCTCCCTTCCGGGCCTGGCGGGGTTCGGCAACCCCCACGCCGCCCGAGGATTCTGGGCCGGCTCAGGCCGGCTGCGCTCCTCGATCTAGCGCGCGAGGAGGCGCATTGCTGGCGGAGAGGGTGGGATTTGAACCCACGGTACCGTTCCCGGTACACACGATTTCCAGTCGTGCACCTTCAACCGCTCGGTCACCTCTCCAAATTTTGGGTGCTGAGAGAGGGGCTGCACCGCTGCGGCCCGTCCGCCGTCTGCTCGTTCTCCTCTAACAGCGCGCGCTGCGCACGTTCGCGAAGCGTCGTTCGTAAGTGGCGGAGAGCGAGGGATTCGAACCCGCGGTACCGTTTCCGGTACACCTGATTTCGAGTCAGGCGCCTTCGACCAACTCGGCCAGCTCTCCGCTGGCGGATGTAACCGATCTTCCCGCTGGTGCCAAGCGCCATCCTGATCGGGGGAGTGCTCGGCGCTCGCCGGGCAGCCTCGTTCGGCCGTCCCTGCGCTCGCTTCAGTCGGCTCCGCCGCCCCTGCGGGAGCGGAAGAAGGCGCGCAGGAGCTCGCCGGCCTCCTCGGCGAGAATGCCGCGGTCCACCGGGAAGCGGTGGTTGAGGCGAGCGTCGCAGGAGAGGTCGAGGAGCGAGCCGACCGCGCCCGCCTTGGGGTCCGTCGCGGCGTAGACGAGCCGGTCGATGCGCGCGAGCACCATCGCCCCGGCGCACATCGCGCAAGGCTCGAGCGTCACGTACAACGTGACCCCGGTCAGCCGCCAGCGGCCGAGCGTCCGGGCGGCCTCCTGGATGGCGAGGAGCTCCGCGTGCGCGGTCGGGTCGCGGGCCCCCTCGCGCCCGTTCCCGCCGCGCCCCACGATGCGCCCGTCGCAGACCGCGACCGCGCCGACCGGGACCTCGCCCCGGCCGGCCGCCTCGCGCGCGAGCGCGAGCGCCTCCCGCATGATCCCCACGTCCTCCACCGCCGCTACATACCGCACGCGGTGCCGGGCACGCACCCGGGATCGGACGTAACCCTCCGCAAGCTCGCGGGGATCCGCCGATCGAGCCGCCGTGCCCGGCACCGAGGCTGGCACCGTGGCACCGTGCCCGGCACCGAGGCTCGCGGGGCGCGGCGCGCGGCTAACGTGCCGCAAGCTCAGGGTGATCGGCGCAGTCGAGGCCGCAGGCGCGGCAGGTGCCGACGGCGCAGCGGGGCGTGAGCTGGGCGCCCTTCCCGCGGCGCCATTCGCGCGCGAGGAACTCCTTCGTGACCCCCTGGTCGAGCACGTCCCATGGCAGGTCCTCGTCGAGCCCGATCTCGCGGTGCACGAAGAACTCCGGGGCGTGCGGCCAGCGCCGCAGCGCGGCCCGCAGGTTGCCCCCGGTCTCCCCCTGCGCGAGCTCGAGCAGGTCCGCGACCCGCCGATCGCCGCGGGAGAGGAGCGTCTGGAGAAAGGCCTCGCGCGCGGAGAGCGACTCGACCTCGATCCCCTTCGGCCGGAGCGTCCGCTCGAGGAGCCGGCGGGCCCCCTCGAGCGCCTCGCGCGGCGCGAGCGGCGCCCACTGGAACGGGGTCCACGGCTTCGGCACGAACGGGTTCACCGACAGCGTGATGCGCCCCATCCGTCCGCGCCGCTTGGCCCAGGGCCGGAGCACCTCCTCGCGGATCCGCAGCGCGAGCGCCGCCATCCCCTGCACGTCCTCCTCGGTCTCGGTCGGCAACCCGCACATGAAGTACAGCTTCACGCCGGTCATCCCGGCCGCGATCGCGTCCTCCGCCGCGCGCACGATCCGATCGTCGGAGAGCTCCTTGTTCACGACGCGCCGCAGCCGCTCGGTGCCGGCCTCCGGGGCGAGCGTCACGGTCCGCTCGCCGCCCTCCGCCATCCGCCGTGCGAGCTCCGGCCCGATCGCATCCACGCGCAGTGACGACGGGCTGAAGGTCCCGCCCGCGCCCGCGATCGTGGCGGTGAGCGGGTCGAGCCCAGAGTGGTCGCTCGTGGCCGGCCCGACGAGCCCCACGCGCTGGCCGCGCGCGATCCCTTCGCGCGCCTCGCGCTCGAGGGTCGCGAGGTCCACCTCGCGGTACGGGCGCTGGACGAACCCCGCGGCGCAGAACCGGCAACCCCACAGGCAGCCGCGCGCGACCTCCGTGAGGTAGAGGTCCCCGAACGACGCGCCGGGCGTGTCGACCGCCCGCGAGGTCGCGACGCCGCGCAGGTCGGGGAGATGGACCCGCGCGACGCGCGGAGGCGCACCGTCCCGCGCCGTCCGCGCGATCACCCAGCGACCGTCCGGCGCGCGCGTGTCGGCGTACTCGACGTCCACGAGGCCGGGGACGTAGACACCGCGGAGCCCGGCGAGCGCTCGCAGGAGCTCCGGGCGGTCCGCCCTCGCGTCGCGTGCGGCGCGGAGCGCGTCGAGGAAGGGCGGCAACAGCGCCTCGCCCTCACCGACGAGCAGCGCGTCGAAGAACGGCGCGACCGGCTCCGGGTTGATTTGGATCGCGATGCCCCCCGCGACGACGAGCGGGTTCGAGCCGTCCCGCCGCGCGGCGCGGAGCGGGATCCCAGCGCCGGCGAGCAGCCGGAGCACGTTCGCGTGGTCGTCCTCGAACGAGAGCGAGAACGCGACCACGTCGAACGCGCGCAGCGGCGCGCCGGACTCCACGGTCCTCGGCTCGCCGCCCCCCTCCGGCAGGAAGGCCCGCTCGCAGCGAACGTCCGGGTGCGCGTTCAGCAGCCGGTAGACCGCGTGCACGCCGAGGTTCGCCATCCCGAGCCGGTGCAGGTTCGGGTAGACGAGCGCCACCCCGAGCCTGCCGCCGGGCTCCTTGCGGATCGCGCCGCGTTCCTCGGGTCCTGCGCTCGTCACCGTCCGCCGCCTCCGCGCGACCATCCCACGGGGGGATCGCCGCGATCAAACACGCGGCTCCGGTGATACGATTTCGCGCTCACCCGACCGGGATGCATCGATGACCCGCCCGACCCACACCGCCGCCGCGCTCACCCTCGCCTGCGCGCTCGCCCTCCCGACCTCGCCGGCGCGAGCGCGGACGCCCGATCCGAAGGCGCCCGCCCGCGCGGCCGAGGCCGGCCCGGCCCTCGACCTGTCGGGGCTCGACGCGGAGCAGCAGCAGCTCCTCGCGGGGTGGGCGAAGACCGCGTTCTGCTACTGCGGCTGCCCGCACACCGTCGACCAGTGCATGCGAGAGCACCGGACGTGCAAGCACGCGGCGCGGATGGCGACCTTCGCCGGGCGGCTCGTCCGTGCCGGCGCGAAGAAGGACGATCTCGCCCGGCTCGTCTCGAGCTACTACGCCTCGTTCGACAAGCGCGCGAAGATCGACGTCTCGGGCTTCGGGCCACCCCTCGGCGATCCGTCGGCGAAGATCACGATGGTCGAGTGGTCCGACTTCACCTGCCCGTACTGCCAACTCGTCCGCCCCGTGCTCGAGTCCTTCGTCGAGGCGCACGGGGGGCGCGTGAAGCTCGTCTACAAGCCGTATCCGATCGAGAGCCACCCGGGGGCGCTCGAGCTCGCGCAGGCGGGCGAGTGGGCGCGGGACGAGAAGGTCTTCTGGCCGATGCACGACGCGCTCTTCTCGAGCCCGGGGAGCCACGCGCCCGACGAGCTCGCCGCGATCGCGCGCGAGGTCGGCGGGGACGGCGAGGCGCTCAAGGCGGCGCTCGCGAGCGGCAAGTACCTCGAGAAGGTCCGCGCGTCGCAGGCCGAGGCGCGCGTCGCCGGCATCAAGGGCACGCCCTCCCTCTTCCTCAACGGCCGCGCGCTCCTGCTCATGGACTACTCGGACGAGGGGCTCGAGCTCACGCTCGAGGACGAGGAGGAGTGGGCGGCGAACCGCGGGTGGCAGAAAGACTAGGGCGACATGGCGCTGCTGCTCGACATCGACGCCCACGGACGGGTCATCGCGCAGGGCGACGCCGCGCGCAGCGCGCTCGCCGACCGCGCCGGGCGGTTCGTGCTCCTGCCGGCGGCGGCGGATCTCCTCGTCGCGCGCCGCACCCCCGCGACCGACGCCTCCTCCGCGCGCCCGCGCTGCGTCCTCGCTGGCGATCTCTCCGCGTTCCCGATCGCCGACTTCATCGCCTTCCTGCAGCAGGCGCGGCTCTCGGGGACGCTCACCGTCTCCTCCGGCGGCTCCGACCGCGTGGTCTGTTTCCAGGTGGGCGAGGTGCGCAGCGCCGAGTCGAGCGCGGCCGGAGAGCGGCTCGGCGAGGTGGCGGTGCGGCTCGGCTACGTGACCGAGGCGCAGGTCGCGGACGCGACCCGCACCGGAAACGCCGTCGGCAAGGCGCTGCTCGAGCTCGGCCACCTGAACGCGAACGACCTCTACAAGTGCCTCCACGAGCAGGTGGCAGCGGTGTTCCACGCGCTCCTCCTCTGCCACACCGGGAGCTTCGCGCTGGTGGACGAGGCGCCGCCACCGCCGCTCGCGCCGCTCACCGTCTCGACCCAATCGCTGCTCATGGACGGGATCCGGCGCATCGACGAGCTGTCGCTCTTCCGCGCCCGCATCGCCGGCGCCGGCACGGTGCTGCGGCGGCGAGAGAGCGCGAAGCCGGTCACGCTCCGGCCCACCGAGGCGGCGCTGCTCGCGCTCGTGGACGGCCGCCGCACGGTCGCGGAGATCGCCACCGGGACGCACCTGAACGAGTTCGACGCGACCAAGATCCTGTTCCACCTCTCCGAGGCGGGGCTCGTCGAGGCGCTCGCCGGCGCCGCGCCGTCGAGCGAGGGCGAGCGGCTCGCCGCGCTCGTGAAGGGGATGAACGAGCTGCTCCGCGGCGTCGCGCAGGCGGTGCCGCCGGGCGCGCGCGCCGGCCTGCTCGACTCGGCGCAGCGGTTCCTCTGGGACGCGGCGAACCCGCACGCGCCGCTCCTGCGCGAGCTCACCGTGGCGGGCGACGGCGGGCTCGACGACGAGCAGGTGATCGCGGCCGTGGGCGCGCTCTCCGCGGACGACGTCGCGGCGCTCGACCCTTCGGGCTCCCGGGCGCGGGTCGCGACGGACGGCCTGCGCGACTGCCTCTTCTTCTGGCTCTTCCTCGTCGGCGACAAGCTTCCGCGGGAGAGCGACGACGCGCTCGGCCGCGCGGTGCGCCAGAGGCTCGGGCCGCTCGAGGCGCTCGCGACGGCGGCGCCGTGACCGCGCTTCCGCTCGTCACCGCGGACCTGCCGGGGTCCGGCGGCGTCGTCCGCGCCGTGCCCGAGGACTTCCGCGTGGACGAGGTCGCGGCCTACGTGCCCACCGGCGCCGGCCCGCACGTGTACCTGCGCGTGGAGAAGCGCGGGCTCACGACGCGCGACGCGGTGCGGACGCTCGCGCGCGCGCTCGGGGTCCCGGAGCGCGACGCCGGCTTCGCCGGGATGAAGGACAAGCAGGCGGTCACGAGCCAGTGGCTCTCCTTCCCGGTCGCGCGGGATCCGGACCCGGCCTCGCTCGCGAGCGACGGGCTGCGCGTGCTCGAGGCGTCGCGGCACGCGAACAAGCTCCGCACCGGCCACCTGCGCGGGAACGTCTTCTCGATTCGCGTCCGCGGCGGCGACGCGGCGAGGGCGCGCGCGGCCGCGGCGGCGCTCGGGGAGCGCGGGCTGCCGAACTTCTTCGGCCCGCAGCGGTTCGGGACGGAGGGCCGGAACGCGGAGATCGGGCGCGGGCTCCTCGCCGGCGACGGGTCGCCGGAGGTCCGCCGCGCCGCCCGCGACCGCTTCCTCCGCCGGCTCTCGCTCTCCGCGTACCAGTCACTCCTCTTCAACCGCTGGCTCGCGGAGCGGATGACGGACGGGCTCTTCGCGGCGGCGCTCCGCGGCGACGTCATGAAGAAGCTCGACTCGGGCGGGCTCTTCACCTGCGCGGATCCCGAAGCGGACGGCCCGCGCGTCGCGGCGTTCGAGATCTCGCCGGCCGGGCCCATGTTCGGGCACAAGCTGCTGCCGGCCGCGGGCGACGCGCTCGCACGCGAGGAGCGTATCCTCGCGCAGGAGGGGATCTCACTCGACGCGTTTGCCCGAGGCGGCGGCGAGGCGGAGGGCACCCGCCGCGCAGCCCGGCTCGGCGTCGAGGTCGAGGTCGAGCCGGACGCGGACGGCTACCTCGCGCGCTTCATGCTGCCGAAGGGCTCGTACGCGACCGTCGTGCTGCGCGAGCTCGTGAAGGCCGAGGCCGCCGTCCCCGAGGAAGAGGCGTAAGCCGCCGCCGCTGCCTGGGAATCCCGGTGCCCGGCACCGAATTCCGGCACCGAATTCGCGGTGCCAATCCCGGTGCCCGGCACCGGCGTGCGGCTACGCGAGGTGCTCCGCAGCGCGGTGGGCAAGATACGAGACGACGGCGAGCTGCGCCTGGCCGAACGGCGCCCCGGCCCGCCGATTCAGCACCTCGATCGCCCCGAGCACCTGCCCCTTCCGGGCGATCGGCGCGCAGAGGAGCGAGTGCGTCGGATAGCCGAGGGCCTCCGAGATCGCGCGGTGGAAGCGAGGGTCCTTCTCGGCGTCGGAGACCGCGACGCAGACGTTCTCCCTCGCGCAGAAGCCGACGATCCCCATCCCGACCGGCACTGCGGCGCGAAGCGCGACGAGCTCGGCCGCCCGCGGGCCGCGCGCGACCGCGAGCTCGAGCTCGCGCCCATTGCCGCGCAGCCGGAACACCGAGCCCGCCTCCGCGTCGACCTTCTCCATCGCGAGGTCGAGGATGAACGCGAGCGCCGCGTCGCGATCGAGCGCGGCGGCCTCGGCCGAGCGCTCGAAGAGCTCCGCCAGGACCTCCTCCGCGGCCGGCGCAGACCTCGCCGTCGCGAGCGGTGCGGGCGCGGCGACGCCCGACGCGGCCCGGACCGGCCTGGCCGGCTCGGCGCCGAGCTCCCGGATCCGGAACACGCCGCCGCCGGCGGGGTGGCCCACGTGGATCGAGCCGTCCGCCTGCACGTCGCACAGGACCTGGGGCAGCGCCGGGAGACCGACCTTCGTGAGCCCCGCCTTGAGCGCGGCGAGCCAGTGCTCCGCGTCCACGCGGAGCACCACGTCCTCGGGGAGCGAGGGCGGCACCGACGGGCAGAAGACCTCGAAGCGGGGCATCGCCGTCCCCCCCGGCGTCGTCGCCTACTCGAGCGCGACGACCCGGAACTCGGTCCTGCGGTTCTTGGCCTTGCCCTTCGCGGTCTTGTTCGACGCGAGCGGCCGGGTCGGACCGAAGCCCGCCGCCTCGAGGCGCGCCGGCGAGGTTCCGCGCGAGACGAGATAGTCCCGAACGGCCTCCGCGCGACGCTGGCTGAGCTTGAGGTTGGCCTTCTCGCCGCCGACGTTGTCGGTGTGGCCCTCGATCGAGATCCGCATCTTCGGGAAGTCGGCGAGCACCTGCGCGACCTGGTTCAGCAGCGGGAACGAGTCGGGCAGCACGCGGAACTTGTTCGTCGCGAAGTGGACCTGCTGCTTGATCTCGATCTTCTCGCGCTTCACCTCGACGAGCGTGTACTTCTTCGGGCAGCCGTCGGGGGGCGGCCCGAACTGCAACGGGCACTTGTCGAGCCGGTCGGGGATGCCGTCACCGTCGGTGTCGACGTCCGGGCAGCCCTGGTTCTCCTTCGGGCCCGGCTGGTCGGGGCACTTGTCCTGGTCGTCCGGCACGCCGTCGCCGTCGCGGTCCATGACCGGGCAGCCCTGGTTCTCGAGCGGGCCGGGATCGTTCGGGCACGCGTCGAGCTTGTCGACGATTCCGTCGCCGTCGTTGTCCGGATCCGGGCAGCCGTCCTCGTCCTGGAAGCCGTCCTTGTCCTCGGGATCGAGCGGGCAGCGATCGATGTCGTCGGGGATGCCGTCGCCGTCCGAGTCCTTCACGAGCGGGCAGCCGCGGTTCTCCGGCGGGCCGGGCAGGTCGGGGCAGGCGTCGTCGACGTCCGGGATGCCGTCGCCGTCGCGATCGGTCTTCGCGATCTCGACGATCTTCTTCTTCACTTCCTCGGGCTTCGCGATGACGACCTGGGTCGGCGCGCAGGTCTTCGAGAGGCGCAGCGCCTCCTTCACGTTCTTCTCGGCGGCCTCGACGTGCTCCTGGGCGCGGCCGGGGTTGCCGTAGGCGAGCTCCTCCTCGGTGAAGGCGACGTTCGCCTCGGCGAGCGCGAGCTCCTTCGGCGCGCAGCGGGCGGCGCCGGACTTCTTCGCCTTGTCGATGTCCTGGCGGATGACGCTCGCGTTCTCGCGGAGCTTCCCGGCGGAGACGCACGCGGACGCAGCGAGCGCGGCGACGAGGAGGAAGCGGCGACGCTTCACGGAGTCTCCTGCGGCCGGTTCGAGGCGGCGAGCGCGTTCTTGCGCGCCGCGTGGGCGAGCTCGAGCGAGCGCCCCGCGATCCGGACCGCCGTCTCGTAGCGCGCGCGACCCTCGAGCTCGCGCGCCTTGGAGAAGTACGCCTCCGCGGCCACGAACTCGTACGTAGAGGACTGCGCAGCGCCGGCGGCGCGCGCGGCCTCGATCTCCACCTCGGCGTCGATGAGCCTGGCGGTGGACTGGATGGGACCGCACGCGGCGAGCGTCGCGAGGGCGATCGTGGCGAGGGCGAGCCGCACGGACACTCCTTCCGGGTAAGCGCTCCGACGCTACCCGCGGGGACGGGGGGCCGTCAAGGAACGGGGGGATCGTCCGCCCGCGTGAAAAGGTGCGCAGCGAAAGGGGGTTCGCCCGCTGAACCCAGGTGCCGGGCACGGTGCCGCGGTGCCGGGTACGACGCCGCGACGCCCGGCGCCGACGAGGGGAGTGGGCGCCAGGAACGCGGCCGTGGGAGCGGGCCGGGCCCCACGTCAGGCCTACCTTCCGGGGCGAGGAGGGGGCCATGGGCGTCATCGCGTGGATCATCTTCGGGTTCATCGTGGGTCTCATCGCGCGGGCGGTGGTCCCGGGGCGCCAGAGCATGGGCTTCCTGATGACGACCGTCCTCGGCGTAGCCGGGTCGCTCGCGGGCGGGCTCATCGCCACGGCGCTGTCCGGCAGCAACGACGTCGGCTTCCAGACCTCCGGGTTCATCGGGAGCCTCCTGGGCGCGATCGTGCTGCTGCTCATCGCGGGGCTCGTGACCAGCCCTCGTCGCCGGACCGCCTGAGCCGCGCAACCGCTCGC
>DASWCJ010000175.1:0-8204 GCA_036390155.1 Anaeromyxobacter sp. | reverse complement strand
GGCCGGATCAGCACCCGCCGCGGCTTCACGCCGTTCGCGGGGCCGACGACGCCCTCGCGCTCCATCCGCTCGACGATCTTCGCGGCCTTGTTGTAGCCGAGCTTCATCTCGCGCTGGAGCTTCGAGACGGAGACCTCCTCCATCCCGGCGACGAGCTCGAGGGCGAGGTCGTAGACCGGGTCGTCCTCGTCGTCGCGGCCGCGGTCGCCCCCGCCGTCGCGCGCCTTGAGGATCGAGTCGTCGTACACCGGCCGCCCCTGCTCCTTCAGGAACTCGACCACCCGGTGGACCTCCTCCTCCGAGACGAAGGCGCCCTGCACGCGGGTCACCGGCTGCGTCGCGGTCATCACGAGCATGTCGCCGTCGCCGAGCAGCGTCTCCGCGCCGGGGCCGTTGATGATGGTCTGCGAGTCGTGCCGCGAGGCGAGCCGGAACGTGATGCGCGCCGGGAAGTTGTTCTTGATCATCCCGGTCACGACGTCGGTGGACGGGCGCTGGGTCGCGACCATGAGGTGGATGCCGGTGGCGCGCGCCTTCTGCGCGAGCCGGGCGAGCGAGATCTCCACCTCGCGCGGGGCGGTCATCATGAGGTCCGCGAGCTCGTCGATGACCACGACGATGTACGGCAGCTTCTGCGGGATCTTCCGCTCGTCGCGCGCCGCCACCGGGTCGGCCGGCGGCGGGGCGGTCGGGTCCTCGAACTCGGCCGTGGGCTGGGCCGCGGCCTGCGCGGGAGCACCCTCTCCCTTCGCGAGGGGCTCGCCGAAGAAGGTCGCCTCCGCCTTCGCCGCGACGCGGGCCTCGACCTCCTCCTCCGTCTCGCCGGCGGTCACGTCCACCACCACGAGCCTCTTCGGCGGGACGATCGGGTCGGCCGCGTCCTCGAAGGTGCGCCCCTCGGCGCGGAGCTTCTCGACCTTCCCGTTGTAGGACCGGAGGTCCTTCGAGCCGGTGTCCGCGAGGATCTGGGTTCGCCGCTCCATCTCGTCCACCGCCCACTGCAGCGCGCGCGCCGCCTTCTGCGGATCGGTCACCACGGGAAGCAGGAGGTGCGGGATGTTCTCGTACGCCTTCAGCTCCGTCATCTTCGGGTCCACCATGATCATCCGCACCTCGGCCGGCGTCTGCCGGTAGAGCATGCTGAGGATCATCGTGTTCAGGCCGACGGACTTGCCGGAGCCGGTGGTGCCCGCCATGAGGAGGTGCGGCATCCGCTGGAGGTCGACGCAGTAGGGGATGCCCTCGATGTTCTTCCCGAGCCCGAGCGGGAGGAGCCCGCCGGCGTGGGCGAACGACTCCGACTCGAGGATGTCGCGCAGGTGGACGGTGGCGCGGTCCTTGTTCGGGACCTCGATGCCGACGACGCCCTTGCCCGGGATCGGCGCGATGATCCGGATCCGGATGGCGCTGAGCGCCATCGTCAGCTCCTTGTCGAGGTTCTCGATGCGGGCGAGCTTGACGCCCGCGATCGGCGAGAACTCGAAGAGGGTGACGACCGGGCCGGGGCGGATGTGCTTGATCGAGCCCTCGACGCCGTGCTGCCGGAGCGTCGCGACGATGACGTCGGCGGTGTGGGTGAGCCCCGCCGTGTCGACGTCCTTCGCCTTCTCCTCGTGGAGATCGAGGAGCGAGATGGACGGGAGCCGGAAGACGTCCCCCGCCTTCGTGAAGGCGAACTCGGGCGCCTCCTTCTTCTCCTTCTTCTTCTTCGCGCTGCGCTCCAGCATCGCCTGCGAGACCACGATCTCGGGGCGCACCGGCGGCACGACCGGGGCGGGCGGAGCGGGCACGGCGGCGGCCTCCACCTCCTCCTCCGCGGACTTCTCCTTCCGCTTGCGGCGGGGCGCGGCCTCCTCGGCCTCGGGCGGCGCGCCGGCGGCGGCCTCCCCCGGCTCCTCGGCCGGGTCGGCCGCGGCGGCGGGGACGAGCCCGTCCACCCAGGCCGGGTCGTCGAACGAGCCGGTGCGGCGGACGTGCTCGAGGGCGAGCGCGCCGGCGACGGCGCGGGCCTCCGCCCGGTCCTCCTCGCGCGCCACCTCGATCTCGGCGGTGTCGGCGATCCGGCGGGCCTCCTCCTCCGTGCGGAGGACGCGCAGCGCCGCCTCCTCCGCGCGCAGCTCGGCGATCGCGGCGCGGTGCTCCTCCACGGCGTCCCCGACGCGGGCGGTCGCGTACCCGAGGACGGCGCGCACCGCGCGGGCGAGGGCGGCGACGAGGTCCTGCGGCTTCACGTCGGCGGCGACGATGAGCGCGACGGTGGCGGTCGCGACGAGCACGATCGCGCTGCCCCAGGTCGAGAGCCCCCGGACGCAGAGCGCCGAGAGCCAGGCGCCGACGGCGCCGCCGGCAGGGAAGGGGAGGGTCGTGCTGCCGCCGAGCGCGAGGTGTGCGAGCGCCGCGATCGCGAGGATCAGGACGCCGTAGGCGGCCGAGCCGAACAGGGTGAGCCGGGGCGAGGCGCCCTGGAAGAGCCGAACGGCGAGGGTGGCGAGCGCGAGCGGCAGGACGAGCGCCGAGTACCCGAGCACGCCGTAGAGCGCGCGCGCGGCGCGGTGGCCGACGGGGCCGCACAGGTTCGCCGCGGGCAGCCCGCGCGCGACGAGCGCGCCGTCGAGCGCGGAGTAGGTCGCGAGCGCGAGGGCCGCGACCGCGGCGATCGCGAGGAGGACCACGGCGAGGATGTCGCGGCGCATGCCGCTCCTCGGCGGGCGCTTCCCGCCGCGGACCGGCTCGTCTCGACGACCACCGTCCAGACGCCTGTTTCCCTTGTACTTCCCCATGCGCGCCGCCCGCCGATCTCCGTTGATTCCCGCCGCCACCCAGTGCGGACTCGGGGCCTTCGGCCGAGGATATCGGGGGGTACCGTCGTGTCCATTTTTCGCCGCTCGGCGGGGTTGACGTAGAATGGAGCGGAAGAAGCGCCCTCTTCCCGCGAGGTTCCATTGGACGTCCGCTGCGAGCGATGCCGGGCCCAGTACGTCTTCGACGACGACCAGGTCACCCAGGCCGGGCTCACGGTCCAGTGCACGAACTGCGGCCATCTGTTCAAGGTCCGGAAGAAGGAGCTCATCGTCACGGTTCCGGTGAAGCCCGGGGACTTCGAGGGCACGCCGATGCCCGCGAACGCAGGCCAGCGCGCGGGCGGCACGAAGGCGGCGGTCCCTTCCGCGCGGCCGGGCACGTCCCAGGGCGTCCCCGCCGCCGCCCCGGCCCGGCCCGCCACCTCCCAGGGCGTGCATGCCGCGGCGCCGCTCACGCCCCCCGCGCAGGAGCCCGAGGAGCGGGGACGCGATCGCGAGTGGCGCGTCCGCCAGGCGAACGGGAACATCTTCACCTTCCGTGAGATGACCACGCTGCAGAAGTGGATCATCGAGCAGAAGGTCAGCCGGGACGACCAGATCTCGCTCCTGGGCGATCAATGGAAGCGGCTCGGAAACATCCCGGAGCTGGCGAGCTTCTTCCAGGTGGTCGAGGCGGCCGAGCGCTCGAAGCTGCAGCAGCTGCAGCCCGGCATCACCCCGATGCCGAACCTGACGCCGATGCCGATGCCGGCCCTCACGCCGCTGCCGCTCTATCCGACCGGCAGCTTCCAGCCCCCTCCGCCTCCCACGCCGAGCACGTCGTGGGCCAACTCCTTGCCGGGGACCTCGGGCGCCTACCCGATCCCGACGGGCTCCGCGCCGATCCTCCCGCCGCCCGTGCACGAGGTGGACCTCGGGATGGACATCGACGAGCCGCCCCCGCCACAGAGGTCCTCGCGCGCGTGGCTCGCGGTGCTCGGCGCCGCCGTCCTCGCGGGAGGCGGGGCCGGGGCGTACTTCACGCTGTTCGCCGCCACGCCGCCGCCTCCCCCGCCGCCGCCTCCTCCGCAGGTCGAGCAGGTGGAGGTGCCGATCACGATCGCGGTGAAGCCGGCCGAGCCGCCGCCCGCCCCCGTGCCGGCGCCCGAGCCGGTGGTCGAGCCCCCGAAGCTCGAGAGCCCCGCGCCGCCCAAGGGACCGAAGGCGCTGCTCGCGAAGGCGCACGCGCTCCTGGAGAAGGGCGATCCCGAGGCGGCCCTCGCGCTCTTCGGGAAGGTCGCGTCGCAGGATCCGTCCAACGTCGAGGCCCTCGCGGGGCGGGGTTTGTGCTATCTCGATCTCGAGAGCTACCCGCCCGCCGAGGCGAGCTTCGACGCGGCGCTCCGACTAGATCCGGAGGACGCGGACGCGATGCTCGGGATCGCGGAGAGCTACCGGAACCAGGGGAAGAAGGCGGAGGCGACCGCGGCGTACGAGAGGTATCTCGCCCGGCATCCGGGAGGCGAAGACGCCGAGGTCGCCAAGAGCGCACTCGAACAGCTGAGGAAATAGGAATGTCCGACAAGGGAACGCCGGGGAAGGCCTCGCAGAGCGAGGAGGAGTACTTCGTCCGCGAGGACGCGGAGAAGAAGCGCAGGCTCGCGCTGCAGGCGGCGAAGGACGCGGTCGCCGCCGAGAAGAAGAGGCTCCGGGACCTGCACTGGATGCGCTGCCCGAAGTGCGGGATGGAGCTGCACGAGGTCGACTTCGGCGGCATGGACGTCGACGTCTGCTTCACCTGCAACGGCGTCTTCCTGGACCAGGGCGAGCTGCAGTCCATCCTGAAGACGGAGAAGCACACCGTCGGCGTGATGGGCTCGATCCTGAACCTCTTCAAGCGAGAGACGAAGACGCCGTAGGGGGCGAGGCACGACCGTGGCGCTGTCACTCGAGGAGGTCCGGCGCATCGCCGGGCTCGCGCGGCTTCGGCTCTCGGCCGAGGAGGAGCGGACGTTCGCCGAGCAGCTCTCGGCGATCCTCGACCACGTGCGCCAGCTCGAGGAGCTGGACGTGTCGGGCGTCGAGCCGATGACTCACGCGCTCGCCGCGGGCGAGGTCCCGGCGCTGCGCCCCGACGCGAATCGCCCCGGCCTCCCGGCGGAGGAGGCGCTCGCCCAGGCTCCCGCGCGCGAGGGCACCTGCTTCAAGGTGCCGAGGATCATCGAGTGAGCGGCGGCGAGGAGCTGACCGCGCTCTCCCTGCGGGAGGCGGGCGCCGGGATCGCGGCGCGCGCGCTCTCCTCGCGCGACCTCGTCGAGGCGGCCCTCGCGCGGATCGCCGCGACCGACGCGAAGGTCGGTGCGTTCCTCGAGGTCGGCGCCGAGCGGGCCCGCGCCGCGGCCGCGCAGGCGGACCAGCGCGCCGCGAAGGGCGAGCGGCGGTCCGAGCTCGACGGCGTCCCCCTCGCGGTGAAGGACCTCTTCGCGACGAAGGGCGTCCCGACCACCGCCGGGTCGCGGATCCTCGAGGGCTGGCGGCCGCCGTACGACGCCACCGTGGTCGAGCGGCTCGAGGCCGCCGGCGCGGTGCTCGTCGGGAAGCTCAACATGGACGAGTTCGCGATGGGCTCGTCCAACGAGAACAGCGCCTACCGGCCCTGCTCGAACCCATGGGACCTCTCGCGCACGCCGGGCGGCAGCTCGGGCGGGAGCGCGGCGGCGGTCGCGGCGCGCCAGGTACACGGCACCCTCGGCACCGACACCGGCGGCTCGATCCGGCTCCCCGCCGCCTTCTGCGGCGTCGTCGGCCTGAAGCCCACCTACGGGCGCGTCTCCCGCTACGGGGTCGTCGCGTTCGCGTCGTCGCTCGACCAGGTCGGCCCGCTCGCGCGCACGGTCGAGGACACGGCGCTCCTCCTCGGCCGGATCGCGGGGCACGACCCGAGGGACATGACCTCGTCCGCGCGGCCGGTGGACGACTACCTCGCGCGGCTCGAGCAGGGGGCCTCCGGCCTGCGAATCGGCGTCCCCCGCGAGTGGTTCCAGGGCGGCGTCGACGCGGGCGTCGAGAAGTCCGTCCGCGCGGCGCTTGCGAGCTACGAGAAGCTCGGCGCGAAGCTCGTCGAGATCTCGCTCCCGCACACGAAGTACGGGATCGCGGCCTACTACCTCATCGCCCCCGCCGAGGCCTCCTCGAACCTCGCCCGCTACGACGGCGTTCGCTTCGGGCTGCGCGCCGAGGCGAAGGGGCTGAAGGAGATGTACGCGGAGACGCGCGAGCGCGGGTTCGGCGCCGAGCCGAAGCGGCGCATCATGCTCGGCACCTACGCGCTCTCGGCCGGCTACTACGACGCCTACTACCTGCGCGCGCAGAAGGTCCGGACGCTGGTGCGGCGCGACTTCGACGCGGCGTTCGAGAAGTGCGACGTCGTCGCCGGCCCGGTCGCGCCGACCGTGGCGTTCCCGCTCGGCGCCCGGACCCAGGATCCGCTGCAGATGTACCTCGCGGACGTCTTCACGATCACCTGCAACCTCGCCGCGCTCCCGGGGCTCTCGGTCCCGTGCGGCCTCGAGGCGACCTCGGGGATGCCGGTCGGGCTGCAGCTCGTCGGCCGCCCGTTCGACGAGGCGACCCTGCTCCGCGCCGCGCGCGCGCTCGAGCGCGAGATCGGGACCTTGCCGGCGCCCGCGATCGGGAGCGTGTAGATGCCGGTCTCCGACTTCCAGATGGTGCTCGGGCTCGAGGTCCACGCCCAGCTCCTCACCCGGTCGAAGATCTTCTGCGGCTGCTCCACGGAGTTCGGCGGCGAGCCCAACACCCACGTCTGCCCGGTGTGCCTCGGGCTCCCCGGCGTCCTCCCGGTCCTGAACGCGAAGGTCGTCGAGATGGCGATCCGGACCGGCCTCGCGCTCGGGTCCCGCCTGAAGGAGCAGTCGATCTTCGCGCGGAAGAACTACTTCTACCCGGACCTGCCGAAGGGCTACCAGACCTCGCAGTACGAGCTGCCCATCTGCGAGGGCGGCGTCGTCGAGCTCACCGTCGGAGGCGAGGAGAAGCGGATCCGGCTCACCCGGATCCACATGGAGGAGGACGCGGGCAAGAACGTCCACGACGTCTCGGCCGACGGCTCCTCCGGGGTGGACCTGAACCGCGCGGGCGTCCCGCTCCTCGAGATCGTCTCCGAGCCGGACCTCCGCTCGGTGGACGAGGCGATCGAGTACCTCAAGTCCCTGCGCGCGATCCTCATGTACCTCGGGGTG
The DNA here is from genome assembly GCA_036390155.1 of Anaeromyxobacter sp. Classification (GTDB taxonomy): domain Bacteria; phylum Myxococcota; class Myxococcia; order Myxococcales; family Anaeromyxobacteraceae; genus Anaeromyxobacter. The sequence goes on along the minus strand of DASWCJ010000175.1, from coordinate 1,165 downwards.
AACGACGGGAACCTGCAGGAGGGCTCCTTCCGCTGCGACGCGAACGTGTCGGTGATGCGGAAGGGCGCGGAGAAGTACGGGACGCGCTGCGAGATCAAGAACATGAACTCGTTCCGCTTCCTCCGGCAGGCGATCGACTACGAGGTCCGCCGCCAGGTCGAGCTCGTCGAGGGGGGCGGGAAGGTCGTGCAGGAGACGCGGCTCTTCGACCCCGACCGCGGCGAGACCCGCCCGATGCGCTCGAAGGAGGAGGCGCACGACTACCGGTACTTCCCGGAGCCGGACCTCCCGCCCGTCCTCGTCGCGCCCGCGGACGTCGAGCGCATCTCGAAGGAGCTCCCCGAGCTTCCCCGCGCGCGCGCGGCCCGCTACGCCCGCGACCTCGGCCTCTCCGCCTACGACGCGGGGCTCCTCGTGGCGGAGCGCGCGGTCGCCGAGTTCTTCGACGCGGCGCTCGCGGCGTACGGCAGCGGCGCCGAGGCGGCGAAGAAGGTCGCGAACTGGATGAACGGCGAGGTCGCGCGCCTCGCGAACGAGCGCGACGAGGCGCCCGCGGCGTGGAAGCTCACCCCGGCGAGGCTCGCGGCGATCCTGAAGCTCCTCGACGCCCAGACGATCGGTGGGCCGGGCGCGAAGCAGGTCCTCGAGGAGGTCTTCGCGACGGGCGCCGAGCCGGCCGACGTCGTGAAGGCGAAGGGGCTCGCGCAGGTCTCCGACACCGGCGCGATCGAGGCGGCGGTGGACCAGGTCCTCGCCGCGAGCGCCGCGGAGGTGGAGCGGTACCGCGGGGGGAACAAGAAGCTCATGGGGTTCTTCGTCGGGCAGGTGATGAAGGCGATGAAGGGGAAGGGGAACCCCGCGGTGGTGAACGAGCTCTTGAGGAAGAAGCTGGGGGAGTGAACCTGGTCGAGGTCGAGGTCCAGGACCAAGTCCAGGTCCAAGTCCAAGTGGGGATCCGATGACGAGGTGGGCGGGATGGGGAGCGGGGCCCGCGGGAGCGGGCGCGGCCGGACCGAGCCGGGCCTTCCTCGTCGTCGCGTTCGCCGGGTCCTTGCTCGTGACCGGGTTCCTCGTGCGGGACGGGAAGCTCGTCGAGGCGGGGGTCGGCGCGGCGGCGACCCTCTACTTCGCCCTGCGCGCGTTCGCCGGGCTCGGGAGGCCCAAG
>DASWCJ010000174.1:0-21817 GCA_036390155.1 Anaeromyxobacter sp. | reverse complement strand
GAGCAGCTCGAGCTTGCGCGGCAGCGCGGTGACGAGCGGCGGCGCGAGCGAGGGGCGGAGCACTCGGACGGGATGCGGATCGAAGGTGAGCACCGCGGACCGGGCCCCCCGCGAGGCGGCGCGCGCACGGGCGAGGGCGATGAGCCGCTGGTGGCCGAGGTGGACCCCGTCGAAGTTGCCGATCGCGACGGCGGCGCCGCGAAGCGACCCGCGCTCAGCCGCCTCCTCGAGCGAGCGGAGGATCTCCACGGCGAGGTTCATAGGACCGCCTGCCCCTGGGAGTCAAACTTGGACTTGGACTTGGACCTGGACTTGGTCCTCGACCTCGACCAGGTCCAGGTCGGCCTACAAGAACTTCCGGGTGAACGCCCGGGGCAGCAGCGCCCCGAGCGTCGTCTCCACCCGCCGCCCGCGCGCGCCGAGGAGCACCACCGGCAGGTCCGGCCCGGCGAGCTCCGCGAGGGTCTGCAGGCAGGCGCCGCAGGGCGGGATCGGCTCGGCGGCGGGACCTGCGACCACCAGCGCGTCGAGCTTCCGGGCCCCGGCGACGACCGCGGCGCAGGCGGCGACGCGCTCGGCGCAGAGCGTGAGCCCGTAGCTCGCGTTCTCGACGTTCGCGCCGGCGTGCACGACGCCGCCGGCGAGCACGGCCGCGCCCACCCGGAACCCGGAGTACGGGGCGTGGGCGTTCCTGCGGGCCGCCCGCGCGGCACGGGCGAGTCGTTCCTCTACGCGGGGGGACACTCGCCTCGCCTCCGCTCGGCTCGCGCCCCCCCGGTCCCCCCGCTCGCTCTGGGGCCGGCTCATCCGCCTGCCCCGGCGCTCGCCAGCACCTCAGGCTCCCTGCAGGAAGCGCGCGATCGCGAGCTCCGCCTCGAGCGGGATCTCGACGAACCGCACGTGCGCGCCGAAGAGCTCGCCCTCGCGCGAGACGCGCAGCACCTCGCCCACCGCGCGGATCTCCTCCTTGCCGCCCGGCACGAGGAACCGGACCTCGATCTTCGAGCCCGCGGGCGGGTGGTACGCGTCGAAGAAGACGCCGCCGAGGGCCAGGTTGCCGCTGTACGTCTCGTACGACCCGCCGACCGCGGCGTCACGGACGAGCAGCTCGATCGGCACGCGCCGGCTGTCCCGGCGATCGTCGTCCCCCGGCGCGCTCGCGCCCGGGCCCCGCTTCTCGTCGCTCATCGCCCGGCTCCTTTCGGTGGACGGGACCGAGGCTAGCGCGCCCCGGGGCCCCGTTCAACGCGTCGCGCGACCGAGGAAGCCGGTCACGAGGGTCGTGAGCCGCTCCTCGACCTTCGCCGCGGTCGCGGTGACCTCGGCGTGCGAGAGGGTCCGCCGCGCGAGCCCGGCGGCGAGGTTCGTCACGACCGAGATCCCGGCCACCGGGACCCCCATGTGGCGTGCCGCGATCACCTCCGGCACGGTGGACATTCCGACCACGTCGGCGCCGATCGCGCGGAGCATCCGGATCTCCGCGGGCGTCTCGTAGGACGGCCCGAGCATGCAGGCGTAGACGCCGGAGCGGAGCGCGATCGCCTTCGCCGCCGCGACCTCGTCGAGCAGCGCGCCGAGCCGAGGATCGTAGGCCTCGGTGAGGTCCGGGAAGCGCGGGCCGATCCGCTCGTCGTTCTCGCCGACGAGCGGGTTCAGGCCGGAGAGGTTCACGTGGTCGACGATCCGCACGAGGTCGCCCGGGGCGAAGGACGGGTTCACGCCGCCGGCGGCGTTCGTGACGAGGAGGAGCTTCACCCCGAGGCCGCACAGCACCCGCGCGCCGAAGGCGATGTCGTCGGCCCCGAACCCCTCGTAGCCGTGAGCCCGGCCGAGCATCGCGACGACCGGGACCGGGCCGGAGTCGGTCGGGAGGTCCCCGACCACCAGCTCGGCGGGGTGGCCCGGGACCTTCGACACCGGGAACTCGGGGATGAGCTCGTACGGGAGCACCGTCGCGCGCTCGAGCTTCCGGGCGAGGCCGGAGAGGCCCGAGCCGAGGACGATGCCCGCGGCGGGCGCGGCGTCGGTGCGCCCGCGCACCCAGGCGAGGGCGTAGGCGAGCCGGGTGGAGAGGTCGGGCGGCTTGGTCATCGGTCACCTCCGTCTTCGATCCGCTCGAGCAGGAGCGGCGGCGGGTCGGCGCGCTCGGCGCCGATCCGGAACGCCCCGGCGAGGCGCGCGGCGACCCGCTCCTGCGGCTCGCTGCGATCGCCCTCGTGGACGGTGCAGAGCGGCTCGGCGCGCTCGACGCGGTCGCCGATGCGCCGGTGGACGACGATCCCGACCGCCGGGTCCACGCGGTCCTCGATCTTCGCCCGGCCCGCCCCGAGCGCGACGGCGGCGAGGCCGATCGCCTCTGCGTCGATCGCGCGCACGAAGCCCGCGGCGGGCGCCGCCACGTCGTACGTGCGGGGCGCGCGCGGCAGGCGGCCCGGGTCGCGGAGGAACGCGGGGTCTCCGCCCTGGGCGCGGACGATCTCCTCGAGCTTCGCGAGCCCGCGCCCGTCCGCGATCGCGCCCTCGATCGCGCGGCGGGCGGAGGGCCCGTCGGCGACCCCCCCGCCCAGCCGCAGCATCTCGGCACCGAGCGCGACCGTCACCTCGCGGAGGTCGGGCGGTCCGCCGCCCCGGAGGAGGTCGACCGCCTCGAGCACCTCGAGCGCGTTCCCGACCGCGCGGCCGAGCGGCTGGGACATGTCGGTGAGGAGCGCGGCGACGCGCTTGCCGGCCGCGCGGCCGATGCCGGCGAGGGTGCTCGCGAGGGCGCGTGCCTCGGCGGCGGACTTCATGAACGCGCCCGGCCCCACCTTCACGTCGAGCACGAGCCCGTCGATCCCCTCGGCGAGCTTCTTCGACATGATCGAGGCGGCGATGAGCGGGATCGACTCGACCGTCGCGGTCACGTCGCGCAGCGCGTAGAGCCGCCCGTCCGCGGGCGCGAGGCGCGCGGTCTGCCCGACGAGGCACGCCCCCACGTCCCGCACCAGCGCGCGGAAGCGGTCGGGCGGGAGGTCGGTGCGAAAGCCGGGGATGGCCTCGAGCTTGTCGAGCGTCCCGCCGGTGTGGCCGAGGCCGCGGCCCGAGATCATCGGGACCTTCACGCCGCACGCGGCCACGAGGGGCGCGAGCGCGATCGAGACCTTGTCCCCGACGCCGCCGGTGGAGTGCTTGTCCACCTTCGGGCCGGGGACCTCGGAGAGGTCGAGGACGTCGCCGGAGCGGAGCATCGCGTCGGTGAGGGCCGCGACCTCGGCCGCGTCCATGCCGCGGAAAAAGACCGCCATGCAGAAGGCGGCCATCTGGTAGTCGGGGACCTCGCCGCGGGTGAACCCGTCCACGAGCGCGGCCAGGTCCGCGGCGGGGATCGCGCGCCCGTCCCGCTTCGCGTGGATGACCTCGTACGGGCGCAAGATCGTGGCCCCCGCTACCAGAGGATCGAGTCCACCATCTCGTCGACCATGTCGCCGAGCTTGTCGATCCCGTGGGACTTCGAGAGGAAGCCGTCGGCGCCCGCCTGCTCGGCGATCTCCTGCAGCTCGTCGTCCGCCTTCGAGCTGAAGAGGATGATCGGGATCTTCTCGGTGTGGAAGTCCTGCTTCAGCACCCGGACGATGTCCTTCCCCGAGATGTCCGGCATCATGAGGTCGGTGAGGATGATCTCGGGCTGGAACGCGTCGAGCTGGGACTGGAACTCGAGCAGGTTCGAGGCGATCGCGACCTTGTAGCCGCGGTCCTCGAGCACGGCCTTCTCCATCTCGAGGGTGATGGTCGAGTCGTCGAGCAGGAGGATCTTCTTCTTCTCGGCCATGTCTCGATCAGAGCGCGGCGAGCGCGTACTCGGCGGCGCGGGCGAACGCAGCCCCGTCCTCCGGGATGTCCGGATAGTAACCCAGGAACGCCTGCCGCCTGCCGGCGGGGAGGCGGCGGTGCGCGTCGAGGGCGTTCCGATAGGCGAGGCGCGCCCGGTCTACGTCCTTCTGGGCTTCCCGGCAGCGCCCCAGGTAGTAGTGGGCCAGGATGAGGTCGGGATCGAGGAAGAGCGCGCGGGCGAGCTCGAGCGCCGCCCCCTCCGCGTCGCCCCCGGCGAGCAGGTGGATCCCGTAGAAGAGGTGGGCCTCGGCGCTGAGCGACTCGACCTGCAGCGCGGCGAGGTAGCAGGCGCGGGCGCGGTCGGGCTGCCGCAGGATCCCGTACAGGTTCGCGAGGGTGAGGCGGACCGCGAGGTCCTCGCCGGCCCGCTCGAGCAGCCGCTCGAGCAGCTCGCGCGCGGCGCCGAACCGGCCCTCCGCGAAGAGCGCGACCGCGCCGTCGAGGAACTCCTGCGGCGCGAGCGGCGGCGATCCCGGGCCGGGCGGCTGCGGCTCCGGCGCGAACGCGGCGGAGGCCGAGGGGCGCGCGCCGGCGGCGGGCGCGGGGCGCCGGACGTCGACGTGGGTCACCGGCGGCGGCGAGAGCGGGACCTGCCGCGGGCGGGCCGGTGCGGCCGCCGCGGGGCGGGAGGGGCCCGACGGGCGCCGGTAGAGGAACGCGCCCGCCACCTCCGCGAGCTCGAACCCCTCGAAGAGCCGGAAGAGCGACTCCGAGTACCCGAGGAACAGGTACGCGCTCGGCGCGAGCGCGTTGTGGAACTGGGTGAGCACCTGCTGCGTCGTCGAGGTGTCGAAGTAGATGATGACGTTGCGGCAGAAGATGACGTCGAAGCCGCCGCCGTCCGCGGGGCGCGGGAACGCGGAGGACACGAGGTTGTGCGGCCGGATCGCCGCGACGTACCGGCGCAGCGTGGGCCGCACCACGAAGCGGTCGGCCTCCGCCGCGAACCACCGCTCGAGCAGCGGAGCGGGGATCTCGCGGGCGCGGCGGTGCTCGTAGCTCCCGCGCACCGCGAAGGCGACCGCCTCCGGGTTGAGGTCCGTCGCGAGGACGTCCACCTGCTCCGGCTCGAAGCCGGACTCCGCGAGCGCCATCGCGATCGAATACGGCTCCTCGCCGGTCGCGCACCCCGCCGACCAGATCGCGAGCTTCCGCCCCCCGCCGCGGACGCGGGCGAGGAGCGGGGGCAGGAGCGCCTCGAGCGCCCGGAACTGCCGCTCGTCGCGGAAGAAGTTGGTCTTGCCGACGGTGACGAGCGGGAGGAGCCGGCGCAGCTCGTCGGCGCCCTGGTCCGACCGGAGGAGCGCGACGTAGGCGCGCGGGTCCGCGATCGTCCCCACGAGCTCCTCGAGCCGCGCCGCGACCGCGATCTTGAGGGCCGAGTAGCTGTCCTGGCGGACGTGGAGCCCGACCCGCTCCTTGAGGAGCGCCGCCAGGTCGACGAGCAGCTCGGTGGCGATCGCGATCACCGGGTCAGCTCCGAGAGCGCGCGCGGGATCTCGTCGATCGGGAGGACCCGCTCCACCGCGCCGAGCTCGATCGCGGCGCGCGGCATCCCGAAGACCGCGCTCGTCGACTCGTCCTGCGCGAGGGTCGTGCCGCCCCCGTCCCGGATCGCGCGGAGCCCCTCCGCCCCGTCGCGCCCCATCCCGGTGAGGATCACCCCGCACACCCGCGGCCCGTACGCGCGCGCAGCGGAGAGGAAGAGGGGCGTCACCGACGGCCGGAAGGTGTCCACCGCGGGGGCGTCGGAGAGCCGGACGAACCCGTCGCCGACGAGCAGGTGGCGCCCCGTCGGCGCGAGCAGCACCCGCCCGGCGACGAGCGCCTCGCCGTCCTTCCCCTCGTGCACGTCGAGCCGCGCCTCGCTCGCGAGCCAGCTCGCGAGCCCCTCGGTGAAGCCGTCGGCGATGTGCTGGACGATCGCGATGGGCACCGGGAACCCGGGCGGCAGGCCGCGCAGGAGCGCGGCGAGCGCGCGGGGACCGCCGAGCGACGCGCCGATCACCACCAGCTCGGCGCGGGAGGTACGCCGGCGCGGGGTGGTGGCGGCGCGCTCGCGGAGCCCGCGCACGTGCCGGATCACCTTCACGCCGGCGAGGAGCCGCAGGCGCGAGCGGAGCAGCCGGCCGTACTCCTCGAGGTCGGTGGTCGCCTGGGGCTTCTCCAGGATGTCGAGGGCGCCGAGCGAGAGGGCCCGGAACCCGACCGCCTCCTCGCGGTTGGCGGTGAGCACGAGGATCGGCGTGGGCGTGTCCGCCATGATCCGCGCGATGCCCGAGAACCCGTCGGCGTCGGGCATGTTGAGGTCCATCGTGATGACGTCGGGCTTCAGCTGGTCGGCCTGGGCGGCCGCCTCGTTCCCGTCCGCCGCGACCGCGACGACCTCGAAGCCGGGCTCCGCCGCGACGACGCGCGCGAGCAGCTCGCGGAAGAGCTCGGAGTCGTCCGCCACGAGGACGCGGATGGGCCGATCGAGCCCGAGCGTCACGCGCCCACCCCGGTCAGCCGCTCGAGCGTCCCCGCGAAGCTCTCCGCCTCGAGCTCGCCCTTCACGAGGTACGCGTCGGCCCCGGCATCGACGCCGCGCCGCCGCTCCTCCGGCGCGGAGAGGGACGAGAGGATCACGATGGGGAGCTTCACGAAGCGCGGCGTCGCCTTCACGCGGCGGGTGAGGTCGATGCCGTCGAGCACCGGCATCTGCACGTCGGTGAGGAGCGCGTGGTACGCGCCGTTCTGCAGCTTCTGCCAGCCGTCCTCTCCGTCGACCGCCTCGTCCACCTCGTGCCCGAGGGACCGGAGCAGCGCCGCCTCGGCCTCGCGCGCGATGGCGCTGTCGTCCACGAGCAGGATCCGCAGGCGCTTCCGGTCGCGGCCGCGGCTCATCGCGGGCGAGGCGAGGCGGCGCGCGGCCGCGACGATGTCCGGGGTGGAGAGGAGGAGCGCCACGCGCCCGTCCTCGAGGGCGGCCGCCCCCGTGACGAACCGCATCCCCTTCAGGAACGCGCCCGGCGCCTTCACCGCGACCTCGCGCTCGCCGAAGAGCCCGTCCACCACCACCGCGGCCCCCTCCGACGCGTGCGACACGTACGCGACGAGCGGCCGCTTCGTGCGCGGGCCGCCGTTGAGCGACAGGAGCGGCCCGAGGGCGACCACCGGCATGAGCCGGCCGCGGTAGCGCACCGCCCGGATCCCCGCCACCTCGGTGATGTCCTTCGGGTCGAGCCGTCCCACGCTGTCCACGTCCACCGCGGGCAACCCGTACACGTCCTCGTCGATCCGGACGAGGAGGACCTTCATGAGCGAGAGCGACTGCGGCATGCGCAGCGTGAAGCGCGCGCCCTTGCCCGGCTCCGACTCGACCGCGACCGACCCGCCGAGCGAGGTGACGCGCTTGCGCACCACGTCGAGCCCGACGCCGCGCCCGCTCGTCTCGCCCGCCTGCTCCTGGGTGGAGAAGCCGGGCATGAAGATGAGGTCGAGCGCCGCCCGCGCGGAGAGGCTCGCCGCCTGCTGCTCGCCGATGATCCCCTTCTTCAGCGCGGCGGCGCGGATCTTCTGCGGGCTGACGCCCCGCCCGTCGTCGTCGACGGTGACGGCGAGGAGGTCCCCGTCGGTGCGGGCCGAGATCGTCACCTTGCCGAGGCGGGGCTTGCCCGCGGCGGCGCGCTCCTCGGGCGCCTCGATCCCGTGGTCGACGCAGTTGCGGACGAGGTGCACGAGTGGGTCGTTCAGCGAGAGCAGGATCGTCTTGTCGACGCCGGTCTCGCCTCCCTTCACGACGCACTCGACGTCCTTCCCCTGCTCGCGCGCCATGTCGCGCACCGCGCGGGGGAAGCCGCCGAGGACGCCGGAGAGCGGGATCAGCCGCGCGTTCCCGATCTGCTCGGCCAGCAATCCGAACTGCGCCTGCGCGGAGGACGAGGCCTCGGTCTGGGCGCGCGCGAACCGGAAGGTGTCGGAGCGGAGCAGGTGGACGTCGCCCTCGACCTGCTCGAGGAGCCGGGAGGCCCGCTCGGCGCGAAGCGTCTCCGCGAGGGCGATGATCTTGTCGGAGAGGCGGGCCCAGCGGGCGAAGAGCCCGTTCAGCTCGCGCGAGCGCCGGAGGGAGCGGGCCCCCTCGACGAGCATGTCGCCCGCGAGCGCGGCGATCTCGTCGAGCCGGTCCACGTCGACGCGGATCGACGCGATCTTCGCGCCGAGGTCCGCCTTGGGCGGCTCGGCCTTGGCCGCGTCGGGGTCGCCGGGCCGCTCGGGCGCCTTCACGGCCGGCGCGGCCTCCGCGCCGCGCGTGCGGCCGGGCGCCGTCCCTGCCGGCGCGGCCGCGAGGGCCGGGGTCGGCGCGGCGATGAGGTTCCGGAGCGCGGCGGTGAGCTTCGCGGCGCCCTCGCCGCCGTCGGCGGGCGACTCGAGCATCGGCACGATGACGTCGCAGGCTTTGAGGAGCGCGTCGAGCCGGTCGCCGGCGCCCTCGGCGGGGAGGTCCTTCAGCACGTCCTCGGCCGCGTGGACCACCGACGAGATCCCGACGAAGCCCATCATGCGGGCCTCGCCCTTCAGCGTGTGCAGCTCGCGGGCGAGCTCCTCGCGCACCTCCGCAGACCCGCCGCCGCGCTCGAGCTCGAGCAGCGCGGACGAGATCTTCTCCATCCGGTCCGCGGTGGTCTCGCGGAACCTCGGGAGGAGCTTCTGGCGGATCTCTTCGGAGACGCCCATGGAGCGGGTCGAGAGGCCGGGGGAGGAGGGGAGCTAATCGACCCTGAACCGCCGCACGAGCTCGGCGAGCCGCTCGGCGAGCTTCGTCAGCTCCGCCGCGGCGCCGGTCGCCTGCTTCGACCCGGCCTGCGCCTGGCGGGTGACCTCCTCGATCTCCGACATGGACTGCACGACCTGCTCGGTCGCGGTCCGCTGCTGCTGGGTGGCGAGGTGGATCACGCGCGCCGCGTCGCTCGTCTCCTGGATGCCGGCGAGGATGCCCGAGACGTTCTGCATCGCGTTCGAGCCGAGCTTCTCGCCCTCGGACGCCTCGCGCTTGTTGCCGTCGGAGGCCTCCTTCGCGGCGTGGGTCGCCTCCCGAATCTCGGTGATGAGGTTCTTGATCTCCTTCGTCGACTCCATGACGTTCTCGGCGAGCCGCCGCATCTCCGCCGCGACGATCGAGAAGCCGCGCCCCGTCTCGCCCGCCTTCGCGCCCTCGAGCGCGGCGTTGAGCGCGAGCAGGTCGGAGCGGTCGGCGATCTCGTCGATGACCTCGACCACCGTGCCGATCCGCTCGACGCGCTTCGAGAGCTTCGCGATGGCGTCGTCCACCTCGATCGCGTTGTGGCGGACCTTCTCCATCGACAGCATGAACGCCTTGATGGCGCCCTCGCCCTGGCGGCCGCCGGAGAGCGTCTGCTCGGCGATCGAGGCCACCATCTGCGCGTTCTCGGCGATCTGGTGGCTCGCGCCCTTCAGCTCCTCCATCGTCGCGGTCGTCTCGTGGATCGCGGACGCCTGCGCGCTCGTGGAGGACTCGTTCTGCGTCGCGGCGGCCAGCACCTCGGACGAGGAGGTCGAGAGCTGGAGCGCCGCCTCGCGGATCTCGGTGACGAATTTCTTCAGCGTCTCCATCACCTGCCCGACGCCGGCGATGAGCGGCGCCAGGGCGGAGTCGGCGACGCCGATCCGGAGCCCGCCGGTGAGGTCGCCCTGGATGACGAGCTTCACCATCGCCTCGATCGCCTCGTCGACGCCGGCGGAGACGACCTCGATGCGCTGGCGCGCCTCGGCGATCTCCGCCTCGACGTGGTCGGCGCTCGCGTTGACCGCCCGCGCGACGTCCGCGAGCGGGCCGCCCTCGAAGGCGGAGAGATCCAGGCGCCTTCCGTACTGGCCGACGGAGAACTCACGGAGGACGGCGACGATCTCGTCGCTCGCGGCCGCGCCGTTCCGCTTCTTCGCAGCCGCCTTCGGCGGCGCCTTCCTGGACTGCGTCTGGGTGTCGCGCATCGTCATGGCCTCACGGGGTCGCCTCGTGCGCCGGGACGCCGGGGCGCTCGCGCACGAGGGTGGGGAGATCGACGAGGAGCATCGGCACCTCGTCGACCAGCACGAAGCCGCTCACCGCGCCGGACGAGAGGCAGGCGGCGGCAAAAGCGGGCAAGGGGTGCACGTCGACGTCGGGGACGCTGCGGATGCCGATCACCTGATCGACGACGAGGACCCGCTCGGTCCCCGGCTCGTCACCGGAGACCACGATCCCGCGGGTCTGCTCGAAGGGGGTCCCGAGCGCGCTCTCGCAGACGAGATCGTCGGGCGGCGACGCCGCCACGCTCCCGATGCGGACTGCGTCGTGGACGACCGCCGCGAACACCCGCACGCCCACCTGGAACATCAGGATCTCGCTGCTCGCCTCGGTCACGCGTGGGAGCTCCCGGCGGGCACGGCGCGCGCGCGCGCGGTGTCGACCAGCCTGGGGAGATCGAGGATCGCGATGGGACCGCTCTTGTCCCGGCCGACCGCGGAGAGGAACTCGGCGACGCCGGACGACTCGGAGGGAGGCGGCTCGAGGTTCTTCCGGGCGATCGCGACGAGCCCCTCGACGCCCTCGCTCACGACGGCGACCTTCCAGGGGCCGCAGTGCACGATCGCCGCCCGGGTGGAGGCGCGGATCGGGATCGCGGGCTGGTTCACCAGCTGGCCGACGTCGAGGACGGGCAGCACCTCTCCACGATGAGTGAAGACGCCCGGGAGGAACGACGGCGCCGCCGGCAGCCGGGTGAGCGGCCCGAGCCGCACGACCTCCGAGACGAGCGGCGCCTCGAACGCGTAGCGCCCGCCGATGAGGCGCAGGCAGAAGAACCAGGCCTCGGGGGCGTTCCCCTGCTGTGCGCCTTCGGCGCCTGCCTGCGGGTTCGGGTCCGGCATTCGAATGGATTATCCCGAGCCTCCTCCGGCCGGGCAAGCGATGGTATCGTCAGAACGTCACCGACCCTGCCGGTGGCCCGCGGATTTCCGCGGCCGGCATGGACGAGGACTGCGCTTTGAAGATCCTGATCTGCTTCGACAGCGAGATCCTCCTCCAGCTCTGCGGCATGGCCCTCGAGGCCGCCGGGCATCAGGTCGTCGTGGATCGCGAGCCGGCCCGGCTGGTGCCCGAGGCAGCGGGCGCGGCGGCGCTGCTCGTCGATTCCGGGCGGGCGAAGCTCGCGTCGGCGCTCCTCCGGGACCGCGGCTTCCGCGGCCGGGCGCTGCTCGCCGCGGAGGGCGCGCAGGCGGACCTGCGCAAGCAGGCGACCGAGCTCGGCCTCGACGGCGCCGTCGCGCTCTCGCCGCCCGAGGACCTCGCCGCCCGGGTCGCCGCGGCGGTCGAGGCGCACCGGCGGGTGCTCATCGTCGACGACTCGGAGATCGTGGCGCGGCTCCTCCGCGAGGAGCTCGAGGCGAAGGGCTTCGAGATCCAGTACGCGCCCGACGCGGAGAAGGCGACCTCCATCATCCTGAAGCGCCAGACCCGGCCCGACCTCATCCTCCTCGACATCAACATGCCGAAGGTGGACGGCGGGCAGTTCTGCCGGTTCGTGAAGAAGAACGAGATGTTCCGCTCCATCAAGGTGATCTTCTGCTCCGGCGAGGACAAGGAGCGGATGAAGAAGCTCGTCGCGGAGTGCGGCGCCGACGGCTACATCTCGAAGGACGAGTTCCTCGGGAAGTGGATCTCGGATAACGGGTAGTCCTGGAAGCCACTTGGACTTGGTCTTGGACTTGGACTTGGTCTGAGGGTGACGGCCCAGACCAAGTCCAGGTCCAAGTCCAAGTCCAAGTCCAAGTCCAGGTCCAGGTCCAAGTCCAGGTCCAAGTCCAAGTTACTGGAAGCCCGGGCTCCCGTCCGTGCACCCGAGGTTCCACTGCTCGTCCGGACCGGCCGGATCGAGGCGCTCCACCGCCACCGCGCAGAGCGGGGCGCCGCGCTCCCCGAGCGTCGCCCGGACGGCGCCCGCCGGATCCGAGAGCAGGACGTCCGCGGCCCGGTCGTCGGCGAGCCCGCCAAGGAGCGCAGTCGCACCGCACGCGAGCACCGGGACCACGGCCGGCACCGCATAGCGTCCGTCCCAGGCGCCGCCCGCGACGAGCCCGAGCCCTCCGGGCGCGACGGTCCCCTCCCCGCGCGGCGCGGAGATCTCGCAGGACGAGAGCGCCCCCGAGAGCGTCCGCTTCGAGAGCCGCCAGCCCACGAGGTCGAGCGCCCCCGCCCCGAGGTTCGCGATCTCCACGTACTCGCCGCCCGCCTCGGGCGTCGCCGCCCGGACGCGCACCTCCGTGATCGCCGGCTCCGGCGGCGGCCCGGGGGGCGCGCCCGTCTCGAACCGCGCCACGAAGGTGCGGCGGCGCCCCTCCGGATCGAGGATGGGCTGGCCGTCCGCGGCGTGCGCGCGCGAGGAGAGCACGAGCGCGTGGGGCGTCCACCCGCGGAGCGGCGCCTCCGGCGCGAGGCGCACGCGCGTCCCGCCGGCCTCGAGCGTCGCCCGCACGGCGATTCCGACGCCGGCAGCCGCGCCCTCCTCGCTCTCGACCGCCGCCTCGGCCTCGCGCAGCCGGGCCGCCTCGACGAGGACGAGCCGCCTGCCGTCGAGGAGCCCGGCCGGATCGACAGGCGCGGAGAACCAGATCGCCGCCTCGGCGTCGGTGGGGACGCCCGTGCCCGCGGGGGAGGCCCCGACCACGCGCGGGAGCGGCTCGGGGTCGGGCAGGCCGCACGCGGCGAGCGCGGCGAGCGCGAGGGCGGCGCGGCGGGGGCTCACCGCGGCCTCCCGGAGAGGATCCCGCCCGTGAGCGCGTCGATCTCGGCGCCGAGCTTCTCGACGCGGAGCTCCGCCTCCGCGCGCTCGAGGGCGCCCGCGGGCGGGTCGACGAGGAGCGCGAGCCGCTCCCGCCGGCGCTCGTAGTAGAGGACCGTAGCGCGCCGCACCGCCTCCGTGCGCCGCCGCGCCCGGTCCGCCTCGGCCTGGGAGGCGGCGAGCTCGCCGCGGGCCGCGAGGAGCTTGCCGAGGTCCCAGGTCGCGGTGATCGAGATCGCGCTCCCCGGTGAGAGGTTCCGGTAGTCCACCTCCCCGCTCGTCTGCAGCCCCACGATCCGGGTGGACCGCTCGTCCCGGCGCACCTCGATCGTGAGGCGCGGCAGGAGCGCCGACGTGCGGGCGCGACGCGCGAACCCCGCCGCCTCGGGCACGGCCCGATCCGCGACCCGCGCCGCCGCGTCCTGCACGTCCTCGATGGCGGGCTCGCCGGCGCCGGCCGCGGCGAGCGCGCGGAGGGCGTCCCGCTCGGCGGCGCGGCGGAGCGCTTCGGGGTCGGGCGGAGCTGGGGCGGGCGCGGCCGAGAGCGCGGACGCGGCGAGGATCGCGAGGGCGAGCATGCCGGCGTGGGGAGCACGCCGCGCGCCGGGCCAGGCGCGAGGGCTTCCGCGACGTTGCGCGCAGGGGGGCGTCCGGTCCGCGCCCCGAAGTCCGCGGGACCTCCTCCCGCGCCGGGACACCGGGTCATCGCGACCGGCCCGTCAGGCACGGGGACCCTGGGTGAATTCGCACCCCCTGGCGCGCCGCGCGGATCATCTTGACGACAGGGCTTTTCGCGGGAGCATCGTGGCTTCCCCCTTGCACGAGCGTGCGGAGGGCGGAGGGCCTACCGCATGGACCGCAAGAAGATCCTGCTCGTGGACGACTCGTCGACCGTTCTCCTCATGGAGCGGATGATCCTGTCGAAGAGCCAGTACGACGTCGTCACCGCCCGCGACGGGCAGGAGGGGGTCGAGAAGGCGCTCGCCGAGAAGCCCGACCTCATCCTCATGGACGTCGTGATGCCGCGCATGGACGGGTTCGAGGCCTGCCGCAAGCTGCGCGAGCAAGAGGGGACGAAGGCGATCCCCGTCATCATGGTGACGACCCGCGGCGAGCTCTCGAGCGTCGAGAGCGGCTACGCGAGCGGCTGCAACGACTACGTCACGAAGCCCATCAACGGCCTCGAGCTGCTCGCCAAGGTGCGCAGCTGCCTGGGCCAGTAGGGACCCCGCCCATGTCCGATCCCCGCAAGCCCGCGCTCGACGCGGCCGCGTCGAGCGAGCGGCACGGCCGCGATCTGAAGAAGGTAAACGAGAAGCTGCGCGAGCTCACCGAGTCGCTCCGCACCGATCGCAAGCGCCACACCGGCGACCTCCGCCCCGGCGCTCCCGCGGTCCCGGGCCCCTCGCTCACCCCCCTCCCCGTCGCCCCGGCCGCGCTCGGCGTGGACCCGGTGGACCTCGAGAAGAAGCGGCTTGTCGCGGAGCTCGCGCTCGCGCGCGAGGCGGTCTCGCAGGCGACCGAGGAGCGCGAGCGGCTGCGCGCGCGGCTCGCCGAGATCGAGCAGGAGAACCAGCGGGTCTGCGACGAGTACGTCGCGATCCAGGAGCGGAGCACCGAGCTCGCGCAGCTGTACGTGGCCCTCGACCGGATCCACTCCGGCCTCTCGCGCGGCGAGACGCTCGCGGCGATGCAGGAGCTCGTGATCAACGTCGTCGGCTCGGAGGAGCTCGCCATCTTCGAGCGGCGCGGCGAAGCGCTCGTGCTCCTCCAGTCGTTCGGCGTCGACCCGGAGCCCTGGCGCGAACGGCCCGCCGCCCGCGGGGCGCTCGGCCGCGCCGCGGCGGGGAAGCTCTACCTCGCCGGCCGCGAGGGGAAGCCCGAGCCCGGCGACGAGGACCTCACCGCGGCGATCCCGCTGCAGGTCGGCGACGAGGTGCTGGGCGTCCTCGCCGTCTTCCGCCTGCTCGGGCACAAGCCCGTGCTCGGCGAGACCGACCACGCGCTCTTCGAGCTGCTCTCGAAGCACGCCGGGGTCGCGCTCCACCTGCGCCCCGCACGCGGCGCCGCCTAGGGGCCTCGTTGATGCGCCTCCCCGCCGCCCTGCCAGCGCCCATGTCGGCGCGCGTCCCGGACGCGGGCGACCGCGCGCAGGTCTACCTGCACGCAGGGCAGCTCCACGCGGCGTCGGTGCCCACCGCCATCACCACGGTGCTCGGCTCGTGCGTGTCGGTCTGCCTCTACGACCCGGTCACCAAGGTCGGCGGGATGAACCACTTCCTCCTGCCGCTGCACGTCGACCGCGAGCAGTCGCCCCGGTTCGGGACGGTGGCGGTGCCCGCGCTCGTCGACGCGGTCCTGCGCGCCGGCGGCACCCGCGGCGGGCTCGTCGCGAAGGTCTTCGGCGGCGCGAGCGTGATCGCCGTGCTCGCGAAGGGACGGCGGCTCGGCGACGAGAACGCGGCGCTCGCGCTGCGGCTCCTCGAGGAGGCGCGCATCCCGGTGCTCGACCACGACGTCGGCGGTCAGCGGGGGCGCAAGCTGGTCTTCATCGTGGACGAGGGGACCGCCTGGGTGCGGCAGCTCTGAGGAGCGGAGGTGGGGCTCGTGGACGAGAACGAGATCGAGATCGACCGTGAAGAGCTCATCCGGACCTTCCTCGCCGAGGCGGAGGAGGCGTTCGTCCACATGGAGCAGTCGCTCGTCGCGCTCGAGACGCGGCCGGGCGACGACCCCCTCCTCCACGGCCTCTTCCGCGACGCGCACACGGTGAAGGGGGCGGCCGGGCTCGTCGGCTTCGACGCCGTCCGCGACCTCGCGCACGACCTCGAGGACGTGCTCGAGCGGATGCGCAAGCACACGCTCGCCGTGGACGACGTGCTCATCACCCTCCTCCTCCGCTCGGTGGACGTCCTCCGCAGCGCGGTGGCCGAGGCCGCGGCCGGCGCGACCGCGCCCTCCCAGGCGGCGCTCGCGTTCCGTCGCCGCCTCGCCCAGGCCGCCGCGGCCGCGCCCGGCTCGCCGTCGAGCGGCGGTCCACCCCCGCCCCCGCCCCCGGGCGGCGCGCCCGCCGACGAGGCCCTCACGCTGCAGCAGCCCGCTGGCAGCGGCCGCTCGCTCCGCGTCGACGTCGCGAAGCTCGACCGGATGCTCGACCTCTCCGGCGAGATCGCCATCGCGCGCGGGCGGCTCGGCGAGCTGCTCGACCGTGGACAGGCGACCCACGCCGAGATCCTCGAGGCCCACCGGGAGACCGACCGGCTCTACCTCGACCTGCAGGAGCTCATCATGAAGGCCCGGATGGTGCCGATCGGGCCGAGCTTCCACCAGCACGTCCGGACCGTCCGCGACGTCGCGACCTCGCAGGGCAAGCAGGCGCGGCTCCTCGTCGAGGGCGAGGAGGTCGAGGTCGACACCGCGGTGGTCGAGTACGTCCGCGACCCGCTCACGCACATGGTCCGGAACGCGCTCGACCACGGGATCGAGACGCCGGAGGTGCGGCGGGCCGCGGGCAAGGATCCCGTCGGGCGGCTCACGCTGCGCGCCTTCCACGAGGCCGGGGCGATGGTGATCCAGGTCGTCGACGACGGCGCGGGGCTCGACCGGACGCGGATCGCGCAGAAGGCGGTCGCGACGGGGCTCGCATCCGACGCCGGGCGGCTCTCCGATGAAGACCTCGCCCGCATCGTCTTCGAGCCGGGCTTCTCCACCGCCGAGCGGGTCACGGAGCTCTCCGGCCGCGGCGTCGGGATGGACGTGGTGCGCCGCAACGTCGAGGCGCTCCGCGGCTCGGTCGCGATCGAGAGCGAGACGGGCCACGGCACCACCGTCACCATCCGCGTGCCGCTCACGCTCGCCATCATCCAGGGGTTCAAGGTGGGCATCGGCGACGAGGCCTACATCCTGCCGCTCGACGCGGTGGTGGAGTGCCTCGAGCTTCCCGAGTCGGAGAGCGGCTCCCCGTTCGCCCACGGCGTCGTGAACCTTCGCGGGAAGCCGCTCCCCTACCTGCGCCTCCGCGACCACTTCGCGCTCGACGGGAAGCGCCCGGAGCGGGAGAACGTGGTGGTGGTGCAGCACGGCGCCCAGACGGCCGGCATCGTGGTGGACGCGCTGCACGGCGAGAGCTCGACGGTGATCAAGCCGCTCGGGACGATGTTCAAGCAGATCCCCGGCGTCGCCGGATCCTCGATCCTCGGCAACGGCCGGGTGGCGCTGATCCTGGACGTCGCGGGGATCCTGAGAGAGACGCTCCGGCGCGCCGCAGCCCGCGACGCGGCGGCGGCCTGAAGCGAACGGAGGAAGACCATGCCAGCGAACGACGACGCGGTCCGCGCCCAGTACCTCTCCTTCTCGCTCCGCGGGACGGAGTACGCGGTCGGGATCCTGAAGGTGAAGGAGATCCTGCAGTACGAGCAGACCACGCGCGTCCCGTCGACGCCGCGCTCCGTCCGGGGGGTGATCAACCTCCGCGGCCAGGTGGTGCCGGTGGTGGACCTCGCCGCCAAGTTCGGCCTGGGCGAGACCGAGCCGACGCCCTTCACCTGCATCCTCATCGTCGAGGCGGTGCTGGAGGGCACCTCGACCGTGGTCGGGATCATGGCCGACTCGGTCCAGGAGGTCATCGAGCTCGGCGGCGACGACGTCGAGCCGCCGCCGGCGTTCGGCACCCACGTGAAGATCGACTTCCTCCTCGGGTTGGGGAAGCTCGGCAAGCGCTTCGTGCTCCTCCTCGACGTCGACCGCGTGATCTCGGCGGACGAGAAGGAGTTCGCGCGCGAGGTCGCCTCGGCCGAGCCGCCCGCGGCGGCGCAGCCCCAACCCGAGCCCGCCCCGCGCGCCTGAGGGACCGAGCCGTGCCGGCCGACCCGATCCTGCCGGCGTCGCTCGCCGTCTCGGACAAGGAGTTCCTCCGCTACCAGGCCCTGATCCACCGCGAGGCCGGCATCTGGCTCGCGCCGGTGAAGAAGGCGCTCCTGGTCGGGCGCCTCGCGAAGCGGCTGCGCGAGCTCGGCCTCACCTCGTACGGCCATTACTACGAGAGGGTCGTGGCGGACGAGGCCGAGCAGATCCGGATGCTCGACGCGATCTGCACGAACGAGACCCACTTCTTCCGCGAGCCGCGCCACTTCGAGCTCCTGGCGGAGCAGATCTTCCCCGCGTGGCGCGCCGAGGCGGCCGAGGGGAAGCGCTCCCCGCGCATCCGCGTCTGGAGCGCCGCGTGCTCCACCGGCGAGGAGCCGTACACGATCGCGATGGAGCTGCTGCACGCGTTCCCGACCGGCTGGGACCTCGAGGTGCTCGCCTCCGACCTCTCGACCAAGGTCCTCGACCGTGCGGCGGCCGGGATCTGGCCCATCGAGAAGGCGAAGGAGATCCCGGAGCACCACCGCAAGGCCTTCATGCTCCGCGGCTTCGGGGCGCAGGAGGGGCTCATGAAGGCGGGCCCGGAGATCCGGAAGATCGTCCGCTTCGCCCGGGTGAACCTCGTCGGCGACGCCTGGCCGGCCGGGCCCCCGTTCGACCTCGTCTTCTGCCGCAACGTCCTCATCTACTTCGAACGGCAGGCGAAGACCACCGTGGTGGAGCGGCTCCTCGAGCGGCTCGACGCCCGCGGCTACCTCTTCCTCGGCCACGCCGAGAGCCTCGGTGGGTTCACGAGCGCCGCCCGGGCGGTCCATCCCACGGTCTACCAGCGCGCCGCACGCGACCCGAACGCATGACCCCGACCCCGACCCCGCTCCGCGTCCTCGTCGTCGACGACTCCGCGGTCGTCCGCCAGGCGCTCACGCAGATCCTCGGGTCGGTGGGGATGCAGGTCGTCACCGCGAGCGACCCCATCATCGCGATGGACAAGATGCGGCGCGAGCCGCCCGACGTGGTGGTGCTCGACATCGAGATGCCGCGGATGGACGGGCTCACGTTCCTGCAGAAGCTGATGGCGGAGCAGCCCCTCCCCGTCGTCGTCTGCTCGGGGCTCGCCGGGCCCGGGACCGAGGTCGCCCTGCACGCGCTCGAGGAGGGCGCCGTCGACGTGGTGACGAAGCCGCGCCTCGGGGTGAAGGGGTTCCTCGAAGACTCGGCCCGCCGGCTCGTGACGGTGGTCCGGGCCGCGGCCGAGGCGCGGGTCCGTGTCCGCCGCCCGCGGGTCCCGGCCGTGCCGCGGCTCGACGCGGGCGCGGTCGTCCCGAAGCGCGCCCCGCCGGTCATCCGCGAGACGACGCACAAGGTGGTGGTCGTGGGCGCGTCCACCGGCGGCACCGAGGCGCTCCGCGAGCTCCTCGAGGCGATGCCCCCCGACGCCCCCGGCATCGCGATCGTGCAGCACATGCCCGAGGTCTTCACCGCCCAGTTCGCGAAGCGGCTCGACCAGACCTGCCGGATCGAGGTGAAGGAGGCGCAGACGAACGACCGGCTCGTCTCCGGCCGCGCGCTCATCGCGCCGGGCAACCGGCACCTCGTCGTGCGCCGATCCGGCGCGCACTACTTCGCGGACGTGGTGGACGGCCCCCCGGTCTCGCTCCACCGCCCGAGCGTCAACGTGCTGTTCCGCTCCGCGGCGCAGGCGGCGGGGTCGAACGCGGTCGGGGTGATCCTCACCGGGATGGGCGACGACGGCGCGGAGGGGCTCGCCGAGCTGCGCAAGGCGGGCGCTCGGACGATCGCCCAGGACGAGGCCACCTGCGTCGTGTTCGGGATGCCCAAGGAGGCGATCGCCGCGGGGGGCGTGGAGGAGGTCCTGCCGCTCGGCCGGATCGCGCTCCAGGTCCTGAAGTGGGCGCGGTAGTAGGGCGGGCCGCACGCGCGGTGTGGTAGACTCGGGCGCGGGGGCGTCGAGGGATCCGCTTGAGCACACCGCAATCCGCGCCGCCGCCGTCGGACCCCTGCACCGAGGACGCGCGGCGCCTGCAGGCGGTCCTCGACGCGCTCCCGGTCCCCATCTTCTTCAAGGACGCCGCCGGCCGGTACCTCGGCTTCAACGTCGCGTTCGAGCGCGGCATCGGGATGCCGCGCGCCCGGCTCCTCGGGCGGACGGTGCTCGACATCGCCCCGCCGGACCTCGCCGAGGTCTACCGGAAGGCCGACGACGCGCTGCTCCAGGGCGGCGGCGTGCAGGTCTACGAGGCGCAGGTCGCGTGGGGCGACGGCTCTCGGCGCGACGTGGTGTTCCACAAGGCGATCCTCGCCGACGCGGACGGGCGGACGGTGGGCCTCGTCGGCGCGATGCTCGACGTGAGCGACCAGCGCGCGGCGGAGCGGTCGCAGAAGGAGGCGGTCGAGACGGTCCGGGCGGCGCAGCGGCTCGCCGCGCTCGGCACGCTCGCCGCGGGCGTCGCGCACGAGCTCAACAACCCCCTCACCTACGTCCTCTCCAACGTCGAGATGGTGGCGGACGCGGTGCGGCGGCTGCGCGGCACACCCCCCGAGGCGGAGGGCTGGGACGAGGCGCTCCACGCCCTCGACGACGCGCTCGAGGGGGCGGAGCGCATGCGGATCATCCTGCGCGACCTCCGGACCCTGGCGCGTCCCGACGACCGCGTGAGCGGCTCGGTCGACGTGCGCGCCGTCCTCGAGCACGCCGCGGCGGTCGCCTCGATCGAGCTCCGCGGCCGCGCGCGGCTCGTCTGGGACGTCGGCGACGTCCCGGCGGTCCGGGGCACGGACGGGCGCCTCGGGCAGGTGTTCATGAACCTCCTCGTGAACGCCGCGCACGCCATCCCGGAGGGGAACCCGGACGCGCAGATGATCCGGCTGTCGGCGGCGCGGCACGGCGAGGGGGGCGTCGTCATCGCGGTGCAGGACACCGGCGTCGGCATCCCGGCGGAGAACCTGCTCCGCGTGTTCGACCCGTTCTTCACGACCAAGCCCGCCGGGCTCGGGACCGGGCTCGGTCTCTGGGTGTGCCAGAACATCGTGACCACGCTGGGCGGACGCATCGAGGTCGAGAGCGAGGTCGGCCGCGGGACCACCTTCCGCGTGCACCTCCCCGCGGCGGAGGCCGAGCCCGCGCGCGCGGGCCTCGCCGCGCCGGGCGTGGCGCCCCGGTGGCGCGTGCTCGTCGTGGACGACGAGCCGCTCGTCGCGGCGGCCGTGCGCCGCCAGCTCGCGCCGGACCACGAGGTGGACGCGGCGTCCGGGGCCGCCGACGCGCTCGGCCGCCTCGCCGCCTGCAAGTTCGACGCGGTCATCTGCGACGTGGGGCTCGAGGGCGCGAGCGGGGTCGACCTGCTCGAGCAGATCCGGCGCCGCGATCCGGAGCTCGGCTCGCGGGTGCTGCTCGTCACGGGCGGGATGGCGTCCGCGGTCGCGGAGCGGGTCGAACGCTGCGGCGCGCGCTGCCTGCACAAGCCGTTCGGGCGCAGGCAGCTCCGCGAGGCGCTGCAGCCGATGCTCGCGCGCTAGCCCCAATGCCGGTCACTTCGCAGCTCCGGCCTCTCGAGGTCGCGCACATTGTGGTGCGGCTCCAGCTCGACGATCTCGTCGCCCGGACCGAACGCCGCCGCCGTGGCGGGCCGGGGAAGGCGCCGTCCTCCTGCGCCGCCGCCAGAGTCGCGACCGGCGCCGGACTGTCGAAAGGACCCCGAAACGCAGACGCCGGCGCACGCCCGGGCGCGCCAGCGGCCCACGGCACCGGAACCGGACTGCGGCCGGCACGGCGCAACCAGTGAGGGCGCCACCGAGGACGAGCGGGTCTGGCGTGTGCCGCTGTCACGCCACGTGCATGCCGGCTCCGTCGATCGGAGCGGTCCGACCGCAGCGACGGCGGCGTGCTCGTCGGAGACGCCTCCCCAGCCCTTGGTGGCGGCTGCCGAAGTGGCTGCGACGAACGTGGGATTAGTGGGCGCACGTTTCAGGACGCCGCGGTGGGCCGTACCCCATTCGGCGGCGCTCCCGGCCCGGGCTGGCCCCCTCCGACGAGCACGCCGCCGTCGCTGCGTTCGGATACGGTGCCCGTACGCGAGCCGGCGTGCACGCGGCGTGACAGCTTCGCGCGTCAGCTCCGGTGACCGTTCGGGGCCGCGCCCATGGCGCTCGCCGTGCCCGCCACCGTACGGGAACGCTCTCGCGCGGAGCTGGCGCGCCCGGGCGTGCGCCGGCGTCTACGTTTCTGGACCCGCTCGACCGTC
>DASWCJ010000173.1:0-2066 GCA_036390155.1 Anaeromyxobacter sp. | reverse complement strand
GCTCCTTCGCCCTCGCCTTCTCCTCGTCCCGGCGCGCGCCACCGATGCAGGCGTCGAAGCCGTGCTCCGCGATCGCCTCGAGGAGGGTCACCGACTGGTGCCGGTTCCGCGGCTCGTCGGGCCGCGCGAGCACGACCGTCCCGCGCCGCATCGAGTCCTCGAGCGACGCCACGAGGAGCCGCTCCCCGAGCTCCTTCGCGCGATGATCGCGGAACGCGATCACCTCGGCGTAGTTGTGCCCGGTGTCGACGTGGAGGAGCGGGAAGGGGAACCGCGCCGGGCGGAAGGCCTTCTCGGCGAGCCGCAGGAGGCAGACCGAGTCCTTCCCCCCCGAGAAGAGGAGGGCGGGGTTGTGGCACTGGCCCGCGACCTCCCGGAGGACGTGGATGGCGTCCGCCTCCAGCCAGGAGAGGTGATCGAGGGGAGGCGAGAGATCCGTCATGGCGGAGGGCGCATCCTAGAAAACGGAGGGTTGTCCTGTCAAGCGGACGGGTGCTAGAACCGCTCCCGAGCGGCGCCGCGCCCCCGCGCCGCTTAGGAGCCAGACCGTGTCCGACGACCAGCACCTCGACTCGACCGTCCCCGGCAACCCCGCGTACCACTTCACCATCGTGCCGCCGGGCTCCCCCGCCCGCGCCGGCTGGGCGGAGCGCGCACCGCTCGTCCCGGGCGCCGCCTTCGCCACGCGCTGCGTCCACGCCGGGGTCCAGCCGGATCCCGCCTACGGCGCGGTGATGCCGCCGATCTACCTGTCGTCCACGTTCGCGTTCCGCGACGTCTGCACGAACGCCGGCTACGACTACACGCGCAGCGGCAACCCGACCCGCGCGGCGCTCGAGGAGGCGATCGCGCTGCTCGAGGGCGGCGCCGGCGCGACCTGCACGACCACCGGGATGGCCGCGGTGCTCGTGGCGCTGAACCTCCTCCCGCACGGGAGCCACCTCATCGCCACGATCGACTGCTACGGCGGGACCTTCCGGACGCTCGAGCACGCGAAGCAGGCCTACGGCCTCGAGGTGACCTACCTCGACCTCGCCGACGTCGAGGCGGTGGAGCGCGCCTTCCGGCCGAACACGGGGATGGTCTGGGTCGAGACGCCGTCGAACCCGCTCCTCCGGCTCACCGACATCCGCGCCGTCGCCGCGCTCGCGCACCGCCGCGGCGCCCTCGCGGTCGTCGACAACACCTTCCTCTCGCCGGCGCTGCAGCGCCCGTTCGAGCGCGGCGCCGACCTCGTCGTCCACTCGACCACGAAGTACCTGAACGGCCACAGCGACGTGGTCGGCGGGGCGGTGGTGGCGCCGAAGGGCAAGGTGGCGCTCCTCCAGCGCATCCAGTCGATGAACAACCTCCTCGGCACCTCGCAGAGCCCGCACGACGCGTTCCTCGTGCTGCGCGGCCTCAAGACCCTCTCCCTCCGGATGAAGGCGCACGAGGCGGGCGGGCGGCGGGTGGCCGAGTTCCTCGCCGGCCACCGCGAGGTCGCCCGGGTTCACTACCCCGGGCTCGCGACGCACCCGCAGCACGCGCTCGCGAAGGCGCAGCAGGACGGCTTCGGGGCGATGCTCAGCTTCGAGCTCCGGGACGGCCGCAAGGAGCGCGTCGACCACGTGCTCCGGACGCTGCGCTGGTTCACGCTCGCGGAGTCGCTCGGCGGCGTCGAGAGCCTCGTCGCGCACCCCGCGTCGATGACCCACGCGTCGATGACCCCCGAGGCGCGGGCGCGCGCGGGGATCGGGGACTCGGTGATCCGGCTCTCGATCGGGATCGAGGACCCCGCGGATCTCCTCGCCGACCTGGCGCGGGCCCTCGAGGCCCTCCCGGCCTGAACGCCCCCGCCGGGGAGCAGCGGACGTTTTCACGGACGTGCGTCCGCGATGGTTGCCAGCCGACAGTGCCTCCGCTATAACAGACGGAACGTTGAATTTGCGCCCCGGAGGGCGACCGACATGGCCCGGATCTACGAGGACAACAGCAAGAGCATCGGCAACACGCCGCTCGTGAAGCTCGGCCGGATCTCGCAGGGGACCGGCGCCACCCTCGTCGCGAAGATCGAGGGGCGGAAC